>CBFGVC010000205.1:0-3451 GCA_965652255.1 uncultured Fibrobacteria bacterium
GCCGCGGCGGAACCCATGCCCGACATGGCCCCGGAGACGGGAGCGGGCGAGGGAGAATTGCCGGAGTAGGCGTCCCTCGGCGCCGGCTCCGGTCCGTTCTTTTACGGGAAAAAGGCCGCGGAACGACACTCTTTGTTACGCCATCGGCATGGTGGCGTAAGGGTGCTTCCCTACACTTGGGGGGATGCGTCGGGCCCCGGCGCGTGATTCGCGCCGTCCGAAGAGAAACATGCCCATCCCTTTCGATCAGCCCCCAGCCGCTCCGTCCCTTTGGATGGACGCGGTGGAGATGCCCGGGTTTCCTCCCTTGACGCAGGATGAGCAAACGGACGTGTGCATCATCGGCGCCGGGATCGCGGGCCTCAGCGCCGCCTACATGCTCCTGCACGAAGGTCGCTCCGTGGTCGTGCTCGAGGATGGAGAAATCGCCTCGGGCATGACCCGCATGACCACGGCGCATCTTTCCAGCGCCCTCGACGACCGGTTTCACGAAGTGGAACGGCTGCGGGGGAAGGAAGTCGCGCGCCTGGCGGCCGAGAGCCATTGCGACGCCATCGCCCGCATCCACGCCATCTGCAAGGAGGAGGGCATCGAGTGCGACTTTCGCCGCGTGGACGGTTTTCTGTTTCCCCACGACGGCGACGGGCGTCGGCTCGAACGCGAGCTGGCCGCCGCCCGGCGCGCCGGCGTGAAGGTGGAGCGGCTCTCGCGGGCCCCGCTCTCGACCTTCGACACGGGGCCGTGTCTCGTTTTTCCCGGGCAGGGTCAGTTCCACCCCCTCAAGTACATGGCCGGCCTTGCCCGCGCGGTCGCGCGGCTGGGCGGCCGTCTCTTCACCCATACCCGCGCCGACTCCGTGGAGGACGGGGCGCCGGTGCGCGTGCGGGCAGGGGGGCACGCCGTCACGGCGACCTCGGTGATCGTGGCCACCAACATTCCCGTCACGAACCGCTTTGCGCTCCACCTGAAGCAGGCGCCTTACACGACCTACGCGATCGGATTGCCCATCGCGCACGGTTCCGTGCCGGCGGCGCTTTACTGGGACGACGGGGATCCTTACCACTACGTTCGCATCCAACCCGGGGAGAACGGGAAGGATCTGCTCATCGTGGGCGGCGAGGACCATCGCACCGGGCAGTCGAGGGACGGAAGGGGGCGGCACCACGACCGGCTCGAGGCCTGGACGCGCGCGCGCTTTCGGGTCGTCGGTCCCGTCGAGTATCGCTGGGGCGGCCAAGTCGTCGAGACGCCCGATGGCCTGGCCCACATCGGTCGCAATCCGGGAGCCGACAACGTCTACATCGCCACCGGCGATTCGGGCATGGGACTCACCCACGGAACCCTCGCCGGAATCCTGCTCACGGATTTGATATGCGGACGCCGCAATCGCTGGGAAGCCGCTTACGATCCGTCGCGGCGACATGTCCGATCCCTGGTCGAATTTCTCCCGGAAACCTTGAAAAGCACGTTGCCCATGGCGGACTGGCTGACGCCGGGGGAGGGGACGAAGGAGGAGGTGGTGGGGCTCGGATCGGGGGCCATCCTTCGCCGGGGGCTGTCGAAGGTCGCCGTGTACCGGGACGAGCTGGGCGCCTTGCACGAATTCTCGGCGACATGCCCGCACCTGGGCTGCATCGTGCGCTGGAATGAACCGCTCAAGACATTCGACTGTCCCTGCCACGGCTCGCGCTTCGATTGCATGGGCCGGGCCATAAGCGGCCCGGCGAACGAGGATTTGAGGCCGCTGGGAAATTAGACGACGAGCGCGTGTTCATCGCCGCTTTCGCGCTTCTCGAAAAACCCTTCGAATGGTTCCCCGGTCCCCCCCAAAAACGACCTCCCCGAAGGCCCGGAAAACCGCAACCTTGCGGGGATTTCGGCGCCGGTGTTCTTTCGCTCCCGTTTTTGACTGCGGCGGCTTCCCGCCGGGGGTATAATAATCCCGGTATCATCCCCCCGGAGCCACATGCGAACGTTTCCAGGAATTTCAAGGCCGCTCACGCTTGCGGCCGTTTTCGCGGCTTGGGCGGCTTCGGCGGCTTCAGAATTCGCCGAGCCGGAATGGATCGCTCGCGCTTCGGGGCAAACGCGAACCTTGAACGCCATCGCCTCGACAGGCTCCCTGCTGGTGGTCGTGGGAGACAACGGGGTCGTGTCGACTTCGCCGGACGGCGTGCAATGGACGGGCCGATCCTCCGGAACCAGCCGCGCTCTCAATGGCGTGGCGGGCCAGGGTTTCCTGCTGGTGGCGGTGGGGGCGAACGGCACCATCCTGCGCTCCTCGAACGGCGGGGTTTCGTGGGAGTCCCGAACCCCTGGAACCACCCGCGCATTGTACGGTGTTTTGCGGACGAATGAACTCTTCGTGGCCGTGGGCTCGCAAGGCGCCCTCTACACCTCGCCGGACGGAATCGAGTGGACGTCGCGCCAGACAAACACCTCCACCGACCTCAACGCCCTCGCATGGAACGGCAGCCGCATCGTGGCCGTGGGGGACAACGGCCTCATCCGATCCTCGCTCGACGGGATCGCATGGACGGATCATTCCGTCAACACTTCCGGCGACGACGTGGACGCCGTGGCCTGGACCGGTTCGCATTTCATCGCATTGGGTGAAAACGGCGTCATGCTGACATCCCCCGACGGGCTGGCATGGACCTCTCGCGACGGGCCCGGGACGGTCCTGGGCGTGGCTTGGGACGGCTCACGGTTGGTTGCCGTGGGGCAAGGCGGTGCAGCCTGGACATCCCCGGACGGAAACGCCTGGACGTCCGCCCGCCCGGGCACCCCGCAGACGTTGCGGGCGGTGGTTTGGACCGGCGCCCGCTTGGTGACCGCCGGTGGCGGCGGCACGCTTTTCACCGCCGACCCTCCGCCGCCGCCGCAGGCGCCGCCGCCCGCGCCCACGTTGGCCCTCCCCGCCCAGTTCGCGGTGGACGTGCCCCTTCAGGCCCAGCTTCGTTGGAACGCTGCCGCCACCGCCGCGCACTATCGCATCCAGGTCTCGCGCGTCCCGGATTTCTCAAGCCTTGTCCGGGAGGATTCCTCCTCATCGCTCTCCCTTGACCTTGTGCTCTCCGGGAACGCCGAATATTTCTGGCGGGTGCGCGCCCGGAACGCGGCGGGGGAGGGACCTTGGTCCGAAATCCGGGTCTTCAAAACCACTGCGACGATTCCTTCCGCTCCCTTGCTTTCGTATCCGGCCCCCTTCGCGGAGAATGTCCCGACTCCCGTCACCTTGCGTTGGGAGCGCACCGTCGGCGCGACTTCCTATTCGCTGCAGGTCTCGCGCTCTCCCGACTTCGCCACGCTGGAGGCGTCCGGCGTTGCGTCCGACACCGCATGGACCGTGGGGCCGCTCGAAGGAAACACTTATTTCTACTGGCGGGTGCGGGCCGTCAACGCCGCGGGCGCAAGCGAGTATTCGACCATCCGGCGTTTCGCCACGGGC
>CBFGVC010000206.1:0-3444 GCA_965652255.1 uncultured Fibrobacteria bacterium
GGGTTCAAGTGGTGGGCACTGAAGGGGTTGAACCTTCGACCCGCTGATTAAGAGTCAGCTGCTCTACCAACTGAGCTAAGTGCCCCGCTTGAACCACCGATCCACCGCGAAACCACGCGTGGGCGGGTAAAGATAGTCGGGGCCGGGGTGGTGGTCAACGGGGAATTTGGGGTCAGAACCGCACTTCCGCCACCAGCGAAAACGGCTCGTTCCCCGGGCGGAGCGCATACCGGTTCGGCCGGTCGAAGTCCGACATTGCCGCGTCCACCATGCCGTCCATGACGGCATAAACGTAAAGCAGTCCCGCGCCCCAGTAGTATTGGTTGCGACGACGGCGGTACAGCGTGCGGTCGCGTTTCAGTTCCGTGATGTCGGATGAGTACCCCTGCGCCTCGTTCGCGCGCGCGACGGCCAGCGAGGCGTTGAGCGACTCCACCACGTTCTGGCGCGAATGCGCCGAGACGGCCGACGCTCCGAGCGCCATCCACAGCATGCCGAACTTCCCGTAACGCGCGTTGTAAAGCTGCGCACCGCCGGGAAAGGCGAGGCCATAGAGAAGCGCCCGCTTCACGGAGCGGTCGGGCGGCAGCGGATCGTGGCTGCGCCTGACGATCTCGATCGCGTCGGCGATGCCGTAGGCATGCAGGCCCACGGCCCATGCCAGCTGCGAGTTGGCGAGGTCGGCATATTGCATGCGCAGGCGGGCGTTGCGGCGCGCCTCCAGCGTCCAGGTCTCGAAGGCCTGCCGGTCGGCGGAACTGCCGCTCTGCGCCCAGCGCGCCGCGGCCGCCTCGGCCGAGTCGAGGTTCTCGCCGATCTCGCGACCGCGGCGCGGCAGGTCCACGTGATAGGTGTAGATCGCGATTCCCGCAAGCAGGACTTCCATCCCCGCGAGAAAGGAACCCCGCACGGGATGGCCGCCGTAGAACTGGCCGCCGCCGGGAATAACCGTGGCCAAACCGATCGCGAGCGGCATCGAGAGCGGCCTCTCCGGAACGCCCCAGTCGTGCAGGGGCAGGCTGTCGAGGGCCGGGATGCCCGTGGGGGGACGGTCGGACTGGGCGAGCGTTGGCGCAACCGCGGCGACCGTCGATATCAGGATCAAGGAAGACCGCCAAGAGCGAACAAATGATGAAAGATGAACGATGAATGAGGACCGGGGGCGATCCGTAGGGACGACGCATGCGTCGTCCGTGAGGGAACGTTTCCGCCCCCGGACCGGGCACCGGATGTCGGGCGTCGGATGCGCCGCCGAAAACACGCCTTCGGGCCGGAACACACCGCGATCCCTCCCGACTCCCGGCTCCCGACTCCCGACTTCGTCGCGCATCGCGGCGAAAGATACAACCCGGACCGGCCCGCTCCCCGCGCTTCGCTAACTTTACACCATGCGCATCGGCCTCATCAACATCGGCGACGAGATCCTGGCCGGGAAGATCCTCAACACCAACGCCCGGGAGCTGGCGAAGTGGCTGGGCGAGCTGGGCCACGAGGTCGCCTTCATGCTCACGGTGGCCGACGGCGTGGAGCCGCTCGCGGCCGCGCTGCGGCAAACGCTTGACGAAGGTTCCCCCGCCCTGCCCCGCTGCGACATGCTCATCCTCAGCGGGGGCCTTGGCCCGACGCACGACGACCTCACGCGCGACGCCATCGCCGCCTATCTCGGCACGGGGCTCGAGCGCAGCGAGGAGGCCGCCGCGTGGCTGGCGACGTTCCTGCGCCGCCCGGTGGAGGAACTCGGCGAGGGCCAGGCCTTGCAGCTTCTCATCCCCCGCGGCGCGAAGGCCCTGTGCAACACGGCCGGCACGGCCTGCGGGATCGGATTCAAGAAGGGCGGCTGCGCGGTGTTCGCCTTTCCCGGCGTGCCGCGCGAGTTCCGCGCGCTGTTCGACGCGCATTGCCGCCCGCTGCTTGCGGGAGAGGGACGGCTCCTGCGCCGCCGCGTGGTCACCTTCGGCCTGCCCGAGAGCCGCCAGCGCGACGCGCTGCGCGGCTTTAATGTGCCCGAGCCCTTCCGCTTCTCATCGCTTCCGAATGCCACGGGTGTCACGATCGCGCTGGAGACTTACGCCTCGGCGGCGGGAGCCCGGCGGCTCGAGGCCGCGCTCGACGCCGCCTGGGACGACTTGATTTCACGCCTTCCCCCGGAGAGCATCGTCGACCGCGAAGGAGCCCCCCTTGTCGAAACCGTGTTCCGGCTTTTGCGCCACAAGAAGGCCACCGTGTCGTGCGCCGAGTCTTGCACGGCGGGTCTCGTGGGATATCTGCTCACCGAAACACCGGGCAGCTCGGATGTTTTCGACAGGGGTTTCCTGACGTATTCGAACGATTCCAAGCGGGACGTCTTGGGAGTCGGGCAGGATGTTCTCGAGACGCACGGGGCCGTGTCGGAAGAAACCGCCCTCGCGATGGCGCGCGGATGCCGCGCGAAGGCGGGTTCCGATTACGCCGTGGCGGTGACGGGCATCGCCGGGCCCGACGGAGGCACGCCGGAGAAACCGGTGGGCCTCGTGTATGCGGCCGCCGTTTCGGGGAGGGGGGAACTTTGCGGGCGATTCCAGTTTCGGGAAGACCGCGAGGGGAACCGCCGCCTGAGCGCCTACGCGGCGCTCAACCAGCTTAGGCTGTTGATTTCAAAGGAGTTATGAGAAAAAATAAAAATACCCAAAAAAGCATTGCACAGGTGAGCAGTAGTCGTTAGATTATCGCCCACAACCTATCCAGGAGTGCCGCCATGAGCGAGAAAGCCGAAAAGACCATGAGCAAGAAATCCGATTCCAAGTCCGCCGCCGCCGAAGAGAACGCCAACAGCGCCCAGAAGAAGCGCGCCATCGAGGCCGCCGTCTCGCTGATCGAGAAGAACCACGGCAAGGGCGCCATCATGTCGCTGGGCTCGCAGCAAACCGCCGACACCCCCGTCATCAGCACCGGCTGCATCCAGCTCGACATGGCGCTGGGCGTGGGCGGCCTCGCCAAGGGCCGCGTCATCGAGATCTACGGCCCCGAGTCGTCGGGCAAGACCACCCTCACCTTGCACGCCATCGCCGAGGCGCAAAAGGCCGGCGGCGTGGCCGCCTTCATCGACGCCGAACACGCCTTCGACGCGCTCTACGCGCGCCGCCTCGGGGTCGACATCGACAATCTCCTCGTCTCCCAGCCCGACACCGGCGAGCAGGCGCTCGACATTTGCGAGACGCTGGTGCGCAGCGGCGCGGTCGATATCATCGTCATCGACTCGGTGGCCGCGCTCGTGCCCCAGGCCGAGATCAACGGCGAGATGGGCGACTCGCACATGGGCCTGCAGGCGCGCCTCATGTCGCAGGCGCTGCGCAAGCTCACCGGCATCCTGAGCCGTTCCAACTGCTGCCTCATCTTCATCAACCAGCTGCGCATGAAGATCGGCGTGATGTTCGGGAATCCCGAGACCACGACGGGCGGCAACGC
>CBFGVC010000207.1:0-3407 GCA_965652255.1 uncultured Fibrobacteria bacterium
TCCTCCAAACCTCCTCCACCTTGCCCGCCAACTCTCCTTCCGTCCCCGTGTTTTCGATCACGTAGGTCGCTTTCGGAACCTTCTCCGCTTCCGCCATCTGCGACCGTATCCTCGCTTCCGCCTCCTCGCGGCTGAAGTTCTCGCGCTCCATCAGGCGCTGAAGCCTCAAGGCTTCCGGAGTCGTCACGAGGACCACCGCGTCGAACTCCCGCTCCATGCCCCACTCGAAGATGAGCGCCGCGTCCACCACCACGCGGTTCATCACCTTGAGCGCCGAGGCGACCTCCGCGCGCAGCGCCGCCAGGAGGTGGGGGTGGACGATGCGGTTCAGCGCGGCCATGGCCGCCGCGTCCCCGAAAACACGCGCGCCCAGGCGCTTGCGGTCGAGGACGCCGCCCGGAAGGACAACCTCCTCGCCGAACTCCGCGGCGACCTCGCGCACCAGCGCCGGACTCGCGGCGTAAAGGGAGTGGGCGACCTTGTCCGCGTCCACCAGCGCGCAGCCCTTGTCGCGCAGCATCGCCGCCACGCGGCTTTTTCCGGAGGCGATGTTTCCGGTGACGCCGAGGATCAGCTTCATGCAAGGAATCCTTTGCAGGCGAGGCTTTGCGGGTCGGGAGTCGGGAGTCGGGAGTCGGAAGAGGGGCGCAAAACGCGAAAGCGAAGAAGGTTGTTTTCGCCCGACACCCGACGCCCGACTCCCGGCTTGTCGCTCACTTCGCTTCCACCCACGTCTTTCCCCATCCCACCTCGGCGATGAGGGGAACGGACAGCTTCATCGCCCCCTCCATGCCGCGCTTGACGAGGGCCGCGGACTCTTCGACCGCGGATTCGTCCACCTCGAAGACGAGCTCGTCGTGCACCTGCAGCAGCATGGCGCAAGGGAGCTTGCCGCCCTGGAGTTCCTCGTGGATGCGGATCATGGCGATCTTGATGAGGTCGGCCGCGCTGCCCTGGATGGGCGTGTTGGCGGCGATGCGCTCGGCGTTCTCCCGCAGCACGCGGTTTTCCGAAAGCAGTTCCGGAAGATAGCGGCGTCGGCCCGACAAGGTCTCGACGTAGCCCCGTTTCCTTCCTTCCAGGACCGTCTCGGTGATGAAGGCGTCCACGCGGGCGTAGGTGGCGAAGTAGTTGTCGATGAATTTCTTGGCCTCGGCATAGGGAATCTTGAGCTGTCCGGCCAGGCGGTGCGCCCCCATGCCGTAAAGCACGCCGAAGTTCACGACCTTGGCGGCGCGGCGCATGTCGGCGGTGACGGCATCCTCGGACACGCCGTACAGCGCGGCGGCCGTGCGCGCATGGATATCGAGGCCGTCGCGGTAGGCGCCGCGCAGGGCCTCGTCGCCGCTGAGGTGCGCGAGCATGCGCAGCTCGATCTGGGAATAGTCGGCGCAGAGCAGGACCTTGCCCGGCGCGGCCTCGAAGCAGGCGCGGATCTTGCGGCCGAGTTCCGTGCGCACGGGTATGTTCTGCAGGTTGGGGTTGATGCTCGAGAGCCGCCCGGTGGCCGCGATCACTTGGGAGTAGGTGGTGTGCACGCGCCCCGTCTCGGGACGGATGAGGTCGGGCAGGGTTTCGGCGTAGGTGCTGCGGAGCTTGGCGACCTCGCGATACTCCAGGATGGCGGCCACGATGGGATGCGCGTCCGCGAGGCGCTCCAGCACGCCCGCATCCGTCGAGTAGCCGGTCTTGGTCTTCTTCCCCGCGGGCAGCCCGAGGTCGACGAAGAGCACCTGCTGAAGCTGCGCGGGCGATGCGATGTTGAAGGCCTTGCCCGCCAGCTCGTGGATCTTCAGTTCCAGCCGGTCGATTTCCTTCTTCATGTCGCCCGAGAGGGCGCGGAGCTTGCCCTTGTCGACGAGGATGCCGCGCGACTCCATCGCAAGGAGGACCGGAAGGAGCGGCATTTCCAGCTCGCCGAAGGGCTTCTCCTGATCCTTGTCCTTCAGTTCCTTGCGATAGTGCTCCCACAACTGCAAGGTGTAGTCCGCGTCCTCGGCGCCGTACTCGCAGGCTTGCGCCTGCGGCACCTCGCGGAAGTTCTTCTGGTTCTTCCCCTTGCCGATGAGCTCGGTGATGGGAATCATCGTGTGACGGAAGCGGCTCAAGGCGAGATCGTCCAGCGACAGCTCGCGGCTGCCGGAGTTGCAGAGGAAAGCGGCGATCATCGTGTCGAAGAGCTTCCCGGGCGTATCCCAACCCTTGGGGAGCAGTTCGTGCCGCGCGAGGATGGGCACATCGTAGCGCGCGTTGTGCATAACGAGCGTCCGCCCCGGATCCTCGAGAAGGGGCATCAGCGTTTCGCGCAGGACGTCGAGCGGAAGGTTGGGGCCTTCGTCGTGGCCGACGGCCACGTAATATCCCGCATGGGCCTGCGCGGAAAGGCACAAGCCGACGAGTTCGGCGGTGCTGTTGTCGAGGCCGGTCGTCTCCGTGTCCACGGCCCAGGTCCTGTGCGCCGACAGGTCGGCCGCCATGGCGGCCAGGCCGTCGATGGTGTTCACCAGCGTATAGGCCCCCGGCACCCGCGGCACCGATTCTCCCGCGCCCTCATCCGGCGCGGCATCGTACTCCGGGGCCCCGTCCCTTCGTCCCTCGGCTTCCTTCATCCCGGCGGGCTTCTCGCCATTGGCGCCGGGCACGAGCTTGAGCAGGCTCTTCAGTTCGTATTCGAGGAAGAACGCCTTGAGGGCGTCGGCGTTCACGCCGGGGCAGGCGAGGTCCTGAAGCTGCAAGGGCAATTCGAGGTCGCAGTGCAGCGTGACAAGTTCCATCGACATGCGCGCGTCGGCCTCGTGCGCGAGGATCTTCTCGCGCACGCCCTTTTTGGCGATGCTGCCGGCGTTCTTGAGCACGCCCTCGAGCGAGCCGTAGGTCTCGATCAGTTCCACCGCGCCCTTGGGCCCGATGCCCGCCACGCCGGGCACGTTGTCGGAGCTGTCGCCCATGAGCGAGAGCAGGTCGCGGATGCGCTCGGGACCCACGCCCCATTTCTCCTTCACCTTCGCGGCGTCGATGACCTGCGAGGCCTCGTTCGCCTTGCCGAGCTCGAAGAGGAAGATGCAATGGTTGACGAGCTGCATCATGTCCTTGTCACGGGTGACCAGGTACGTCGTCCAGCCTTTTTCGCAGGCCCGGGTGGCCAGCGTGGCCATCACGTCGTCGGCCTCGTAGCCGGGCAGCGAGATCGTGCGCAGGCCCGACTTCTCCACGAACTCGTCGATGAGCGGAAGCTGCGATTGCAGGCCGTCGGGCATGGGCTTGCGCTGGGCCTTGTACTCGGCGTATTGCTCGTGGCGCTTGGTGGGACCCTTCAAGTCCTTCACGAAGGCGATGTAGTCGGGTCGGCATTCGGCCAAAAGGCGCAAGGTGTGCTGCGCGAAGCCGAAGAGGGCGGAGGTTTCCTG
>CBFGVC010000208.1:0-3382 GCA_965652255.1 uncultured Fibrobacteria bacterium
CACAGCATCACAGCATCACAGCATCACAGCATCACAGCATCACAGCATCACAGCATCACAACAATAGAGCCTCGTGCGCCCATGATGTTGTGATGTTGTGATGTTGTGATGTTGTGATGTTGTGATTTGTATTCCGTTCCGCTCCCCGCTACTTGCACCACCCCTTCGTCTTCTTCGCGTCCGGCAGCTGCGATAGCAGGCTCACGTCGTCCCCCGCGGCCTTCTTCGCGGCGGCAAGCGCGTCGAGCGCCTCCTTGCACCGCCCGTCCTCCGCGAGCCATTGCGCCTTGACCCAAAGGTTGGGGAACATCGGGCGGATTGCGATGGATTCGTCCAGCCACTTCATGGCCTGATCGCGATCGATCCCCTGCTCCCGATAAAACCGCGCGGCGTGCAACCGGGCGAAAGCGTCGTCAGGCTTGGCGTCGGGGAGCCCCTTCAGGATGTTGGCCTTTCCCGTCTCGACGAATTCCGAGGTCAGGTTCAAAGTACCCTTGAGACCCGCCCAGTGAAGCGACAGAACCGCCCCCGCATCGGAAACCTCATCGAAGGCGAAGGCCATGCGCTCCCGATGCGAGGCTTTTTCCGGCGCCACGGCGACCCGCAGCGCGTCGTCCTTGGCATCGTATCCGTAAGCGCCCCACCCCTTGGCGTTGCGGCTGAAGATGAAGGTCCAGGTGTCTTTCCCGCCCTTCTTCTCCGGCAGCACGAAAAGCCCGTAAGTTCCGGCAGAAAGAGGGGTTCCGTTGACCTCGACATCGCGGGTGAACTCCACGGTGGTGGGCTCATTGGCACCCGCCCGCCACACCCGGTCGTAAGGCACGAGGCCGCCCCAGATGACCCTGCCGTTCACGGCGGGGCGGCTGTATTTCACGGTGGCGGTCGTATAGCCGAAGGTTTGCGACACCACGGCGGGGGGGCTCTGTCGGGGGAGATCCAGGGCTGGTTGCGCCGCGAGCGAGACGGGAAAGGCGAGGGCACAGGGGGCGGCAAGGGGGGTGATGAAACGGGTCAAACGGTTCATGGGGGCTCCTTCGGGGCCTTGAAGATACGAACTGGTCAGGTCCCGCCGATCCCCTGCTATCTTCCGGCAATGGCCAAAATCTCCGCCGGAACCCTCCTGCCTCCCCTCGCCTTTCGCACCCTCGCGGGAGAGGACATCTCCATTCCCAGCCGCGGCCCCGAACTGTTGCACCTTCAGTTCCGCCGCTTCGCCGGGTGTCCGATCTGCAGCACCCACCTGCGCGGGTTCACGCGCAGGGCGGAGGAAATCCGCGCGGCCGGGATCCGGGAGGTGATTTTCTTTCACTCCTCGGAGAAGGAACTGCGCAAGCACCAGGCGGATTTGCCCTTCGATGTCGTCGCGGATCCGCGCAAGGAATTCTATCGCCGTTTCGGGGTGGAGTCCTCCTTCCTCGGCGTGCTTCACCCAAGGTCGCTTCTGGCCACGCTCCGGGGAACCCTTCGCGGCGATGTGGGGCTCAACATGGAGAACGGCCCCTTCGGCATGCCTGCCGACTTCCTGTTGGCTCCCTCCGGGGAAGCGATCGCCGTCAAGTACGGCGCTCACGCCTATGACCAATGGGAGGTCGAGGAGTTGCTGTGGATCGCGCGGCAGGCACGCGCGTCATCGTAGCCCCCTACAACCGCGTGCCTTCGCCGGGTTCGAGCGGAGGCAGCTTGGGAAGGTCCGCCGCGCGCTCTTCCCCGCCCTGCCAATAGCGCAGCCGGAGCCGGGCGCCCGGGGGAATCGCCCCCGCCGTTTCCTCGAACTCGTGCGGGCTCCGCGGCACGACGCCGTTCACCTCGAGAAGCAACGCGCCGGGCCGGAGGCCCGCCGCCTCCGCCGCGCCCCAGGTCCGCGTGACCAGGAGCCCCGGCAGGGCCGGGAGGCCCAAGACCCCGCGCATTTCGGCATCGATGGCCGAGACGGCGATGCCCGGCCACTCCGGCGGCGCAGCCTCCCCCTCCGGACCCTCGCCGCCCACGGCCAGCGCCATCACCTTGGGAGAAACGAGTATGGGCACGCCGGCCCGCAGCGCCACCGCGATGGCGTCGCTGGGACGACTGTCCACGCGCTTCGTCCTCCCGAAAAGCCCGCCGGTGCGCAACTCGAGCATGCCGAGATAGGTGCCGTTCGCGAAGTCGTCGATGAAGATGCGGGTCAGCCGCGCTCCCGAGCCCCGCACGGCATCGCCGAGCAAGTCGTGCGTCATGGGGCGAGGCGGACGCACGCCGTGCAGCGCGCGCAGGATGGCCTCGGCCTCGAAGGGGCCGATGAAGACCGGAAGGACCGGAATCGCGTCGGGAGCCTGGAGCAAGAGCACGGGCGCGCCCATCGGATCGGCCCGCAACCCCACGACACGCACCTCCACGAAGTCGCCGGCGGGGGCGGCGAGCTTGCGGGCCAACGCCTCGCCGGGCGACACGGACATCAGGAAGGCGAGGCATCCGATCGTGGCGACGCGGAGATGCCGGAAACCCGAGGAGGGGAAGGAGCTGAGGGTGACGGGAATCATGGGGGCCTCCTGCGCGGGCGAAAGGCCTCTTCGGAAAAGCGGAAAAGGCCCTCTTCGAATATACGCAGGGGGCGGGGCCGATTCCCGGGATCCGGTGTCGCAAGGTCATCAGGACACGAAAGCGCCCGGAAAAGAACGGTTTCGGGGGCGTGCGCGGGCGCGGTTTTGTAAACTCTGCAAACCCGCGCCCTCGTCCGGAAACCCCGAAGGAAACCGGCAGCGGATAGCCCAAAACCCGGCACCCCCACCCCGACTTCCGACTCCCGGCACCCAACCATGACCCTCACCCGCCTGCTCATCTTCCTCGCCATCATGTCCTCGGTGATGCTGCTCGTCCACCTCTACGTGTGGAAACGCGTGGTGAAGGATGCCCGGCTTCCGCCGCGCTGGCATCGCGGGCTGACGATCGCCTTGTTCACGCTGGCCGCGACGGTGCCGCTCTCGTTCCTCTTCGTGCGCAGCACGCCGCGCGAGTTCGCCGGCCCCATGTCGTGGGTGGTGTACACGTGGATGGGCCTGCTCTTTTACCTGTTCGTCTATTCGCTGGCGGGGGAGTTCGTCCGGTTCGCGGCGCGCGTATGGGGAATCTTCGGCGCCCCCGGGATCTCGGGAAAGGCGCCCCGGGATCCGGCGCGCAGGCAATTCCTGGGGCGGATGCTGGCGGGCGGGGCGGGCGCGGCGGCCGTGGTCACGGGCGCGGCGGGCCTCGTGCACGCCAACCACCTGCGCGTGCGCACGGTGGAAGTGCCGCTTACGCAGCTTCCCGCGTCCGCCGACGGCTACGTGATCGCGCAGATCTCCGACTTGCACATCGGCCCGCTCATCGGCCGCGACTACGTCGAGCGCGTGGTGCGCGAGACCAA
>CBFGVC010000209.1:0-3371 GCA_965652255.1 uncultured Fibrobacteria bacterium
GGCCACCTTGCCCCCGGCCATCAAGGCCTCGCGGCAGGATCCGGTGGAGGCGATACGCCACGAGTGAAATATGAAACCTGAAATCGGAAATCGGAAAGAAAACAAAACCCTGGGAGACGTTTCGCCTTCTTGCGTTCTTTCATATTTCCGATTTCTGATTTCTGATTTTTCAGCGGCTACGGGAATCTCCCCATGACTGCTCCGATCCTCTCCCTCCGCGGCGCCTCCAAGGTCTTCTCCGAGGCCGGCAGCCGCATCGAGCTGTTCCGCGGCCTCGACTTCGATTTGGCGGCGGGGGAGTTCGTCGCGGTCACCGGGGCCTCGGGGGTGGGCAAGAGCACCTTGCTGCACATCCTCGGCCTGCTGGAGCGGGCCACTTCGGGGACGCTCCGCTTCGGCGGGGAGGACATCTCGTCGCTCGGCGACGCGCGCGTCTCGCGCCTGCGCAACCGCTCGATCGGATTCGTGTTCCAGTTCCATCACCTGCTCCCCGACCTGACCGCGCTCGAGAACGTGCTCTTGCCTCTGCGCATTGCGGGAGGGCTCGACGCGGCGGGCCGCGCGCGCGCGAAAGCGCTGCTGGGGCGCGTGGGACTGGGCGACCGCCTCCATCACCCTCCCGCGAAGCTTTCGGGAGGCGAGCGCCAGCGCGCCGCCGTGGCGCGCGCGCTGGTCAACGCCCCGTCCGTGCTGCTGTGCGACGAGCCCTCGGGGAACCTCGACGCGGCCAATGCCGAGCGCCTGCACGACCTCCTGGCCGAACTGAACCGCGACCAGGGCGTGGCCGTGCTCGCCGTGACCCACGATCCCGCCCTCGCGGCCCGCGCGGGGCGAGCGCTCGTCCTGCGCGGCGGCGCCTTGCATCCGGCGGGCGACCCGGCCTTGGCGGGGACCCCGCCCGCATGACGGGAATGAACGCCATGAGCGGACCGGCCGGCGCCAACGCGAATCCCGTCTGCACGCATTGCGGCTTCACGCTCGCCGAGTTCCTCGCGAGGGGATTGCTCGGCTGCCCCGCGTGCTACGACCAATTGAACGACCGGAGCGGCGAGGCGCTCCGCGCCGAGCTGCTGCAACTGCATCCTTCGCTCCGCCGCCGCCCCGCCCCGTCCGACCGTCCCGGCCCTTCCGCAAGCGGCGAGGAAACCGACGTCGCCGTGCTGCGCGAGCGACTCGGCGACGCGCTCCGCGGCGAGCGCTACGAGGAGGCCGCGGCCTTGCGGAAGCGGCTGGAGGCGATCGCCGCGCGGGCCGGAAGGAAAGGCGGCGCATGATCGCCTCCGCCGCGGACACCGCCTCCTCGGCGATCCCCTGGATCGGCGAGGCTCCCGCGGATGCCGCGGCGCCCGAGGCGCGCGTGCTCTTCGTGCGGCGCATCGCGCGCCGCAACTTCGCGGGCTTTCCCTTCTGGGTCTCATGCCCGCCGGAGACCTGCGCGCGACTGGCGGAGAAGGCCCGCGAGCATGCGCGAAACGAGGGCTTCGGCGAGGGCGTGCCGCTGGCCGCGCTCGCGCCGGAGGCGATCGGGACCCTGCGCGAGCGCATGCGGCTTCCCGAGCGCCCGGGATCCTTTCCGGGAAAACGCGACTTCAAGCTTCTCTTTCCGGGAAAGGATCCTTCCGTGCACGCGCTGTTCGGGGAGGCGGAGCATTGGATCCGCGTGCGGGTGCTGAGGGCCTTGCCCCTGCGCGACGAGGAGCGTCCGGAAGACGAAAGTTCCGTGTTCGCCCGTTCGGAGGAATGGGGGTGGCTGACCTCGGATCCGGTCTTCGCCGGGCCGGGATCGCAGCTCGAGGCGGGCGTGCATTTGCCCGCGCTCGCCGCGTCGGGAAGGATCGCGCAGGCGCAGCGCGCCATGGACGCCATGGGCTTCGCGCTGCACCCGCTCACGCTGCGCAACCCGGGCGCGGCGGAGGCGGGCTACTTCCGGCTGCTCTCGGGCGGCGCGCTCGGACTCGCGCGCGAAGACTTGACGGAGCGCTTCGCCGCCATCGCGCGCGCGTTGCTCGCTGCCGAAGGGGAGGCGTGGGAAAGGTGGATCGCGCGCGAGCCGAACCTCCTCGACGACCGCATGCATCGCGCGCTGCGGCTTTTGCAGGAGGCGCGGCGCATGGACTACGCCGAGTTGCTTTTCCTTTCCTCCTTCGCCCGCGCGGGAGCTTATGCGGGAATTTTCCCCGCCGCGCTTTTGCCCCGGCTGGAGGAATTGCGGATCCGCGCGCTTCCTTTCCACCTGGAGGCGGGAGTGGCGAGGGACGCCGGGGAAGAAAGTCTCCGCCGCGCGGCCATCGCCCGCGACTTGCTCCGGGAATCCTGAGGGCCGGGAAGGTCCCCGAACATCCTGGGGCCGGCGAAGGCGCCCCTCCCTTGTTTGGCCCGTTCCTTGCGCATTGAAGCCCCGAATGCGGAAAAAGCCGTTCCCAGGCGGATGCGTTTCATTCCGGAACGGCGTGTCGCTTCAAAACGGGGCGTATTCCGAGTACTTTAATGCACGAAGGGGCATGGCGAAAGGCCGGCGCTCCGCGAGGACACCATGAACGGAATGTTTACCGATCGCGTCAAGAAAGTCATGCAGCTGGCCCGCGAGGAGTCGGTGCGGCTGGGCAACGACTACGTGGGCACCGAGCACCTGCTCCTCGGGCTCATCCGCGAGGGCGACGGCGTGGCCGTGGCCGTGCTCAAGAACCTGAACGTCGAGCTCGACGACCTTGCCCGCAACATCGAGAAGTCGATCTCCTCCACCGGCGGGATGATGACCATCGGCCAGATGATCCCGTTCACCCCGCGCGCCAAGAAGGTGCTCGAGATCGCCGCGCAAGAGGCGCGCGCGATGAGCCACAAGTACATCGGCACCGAGCACCTCCTGCTCGCGCTGATGAAGGACCACGAGAGCGCGGCGGCCACGGCCCTCGCCTCCATCGGCGTGGAGTACGACCGCGTGAAGGAGGAGATCGAGCGCGTGCTGCGGGGCGGCGACGCCGCCGCGGCCCCCGGCGAGGCAGCCGCCGCGCGCAAGAAATCGAAGACGCCGTTCCTCGACCACTTCGGCCGCGACCTCACCGAGCTCGCCCGCCAGGGGCAGCTCGACCCGATCATCGGGCGCGCGCAGGAGATCGAGCGCGTCATCCAGATCCTGAGCCGCCGCAAGAAGAACAACCCCGTGCTCATCGGCGAGCCCGGCGTGGGCAAGACGGCGGTGGTCGAGGGGCTGGCCCAGAAGATCGTGGAGCGCAACATCCCCGAGGTGCTGGAGAACAAGCGCGTGGTGACGCTCGACATGGGCAGCATCGTCGCCGGCACGAAGTACCGGGGACAATTCGAGGAGCGCCTCAAGTCGCTGATGACCGAGCTGCAGAAGAACGACAACGTGA
>CBFGVC010000210.1:0-3350 GCA_965652255.1 uncultured Fibrobacteria bacterium
GACTTGATCACGTTCAGCATCTTCATCGCCTCCGTCACCATCAGCTTCTGGCCCTCCGCGACCTCGTCGCCCACGCGGACCACAAGCTCCACCACCTTGCCCGCCATGGGCGCGCCCACGTGGCCCGGGTTCGCCGGATCGACCTTCTCGCGCTGCTTCGTCTTCACGCCCGAAGACACGTCGTGCACGAACCCGTTGCGGCGGCGGCCGTTCAGCTCGTAGAAGATCACCCGCGTGCCGTCGGCCTGCAGCTCGCCCACGGCGAGCAGCTTCACGATGAGGGTCTTGCCCTCCTCGATGTTGAAGGCCGTCTCCTTGCCCGGCTCCAGCCCGTAGAAGAAGGTCGGGGTGTCCAGCACCGAGACGTCGCCGAACACGCGGTGGAAGCCCACGTACTCCTCGAACACCTTCGGATAGAGGGCGTACGAGAGCAGCTCCTCCTCGGAGAAATCCCGCCCGTAGCGCGTCTTCAAAAGCTTCGCCGCGGCGTTGAAGTCGAAATCCTCCAGCAGCTTGCCCGGGCGCACCGTGATGGGCTCCTCGTCGCCGAGGACCGCCTGCACCAGGGCAGGCGGCCAGCCGCCCGGGGGCTGGCCCATCAGGCCCTTGATCATCTGCACGAACGACTCGGGGTAGGCCAGCTCCTTCTCGCCCGAGAGCACGTCCTGCGCGGAAAGGTTGTTCTGCACCATGAACAGGGCCATGTCGCCCACGGCCTTCGAGGAGGGCGTCACCTTGATGATGTCGCCGCACATGTCGTTCACCTCGCGGTACTTGCGCTTGATCTCCTCCCAGCGCGGGCCCAGGCCCAGCGAGAAGGCCTGCGCGCGCAGGTTCGAGTACTGGCCGCCGGGCATTTCGTGGAGGTACACGTCCGCCGTGCCGGCCTTGAGGCCGCACTCGAAGGGCGCGTAGGGCTCGCGGGCCAGCTCCCAGTAATCGGCCAATCTTTGCAGGTCCATCGCGTCGATGCCCGTGTCGCGGGCCGTGCCCTCGAGCGCGGTGACGACGGCGTTCAGCGAGGGCTGCGAGGTCATGCCCGACATCGAGCTGAGCGCGGCGTCGGCCACGTCCACGCCCGCGCGCGCGGCCTCGAGCAGCGCCGCCACCTGGTTCCCCGAGGTGTCGTGCGTGTGCAAGTGGATGGGGATTTGCAGCGTGTCCTTCAGCTCCGAGACGAGGATGCGCGCCGCCTCGGGCTTGAGCAGGCCCGCCATGTCCTTGATGGCGAGGATGTGCGCGCCCGATTTCTCCAGCTCCTTCGCCAGCTTCACGTAGTACTTGAGGGTGTACTTCGTGCGGCTCGAGTCGGTGATGTCGCCGGTGTAGCAGATGGCCGCCTCGGCGATCTTGCCCGTCTTGGCCACGGCCTCGATGCAGGGCTTGAGCCCCTCCACCCAGTTCAGGCAGTCGAAGATGCGGAAGATGTCGATGCCGTTCCGGGCCGCCGCGTCGATGAAGCGGTTGACCACGTTGTCGGGATAGTTCGTGTAGCCCACGGCGTTCCCCGAACGAAGCAGCATCTGGAGCAATTGCCCCGGCATGGCCTTGCGCATCACGCGCAGGCGCTCCCACGGATCCTCGTGGAGGAAGCGCATGGCCGTGTCGAAGGTCGCGCCCCCCCACATCTCCTGCGAATAGAGGCCGTGGGCCAGGTGCGCCGTGGCGTGCGCCGCGCGGAACATGTCATGCGAACGCATCCTGGTGGCGAACAGGCTCTGGTGCGCGTCGCGCAGCGTGGTGTCGGTCAAAAGCAGGCGCTTCTGGTCGAGCGTCCACTTCGCCAGGCCCTCGGCGCCCTTCTCGCGGAACACCTTGTATGCGGGTGACTCGGGCGGCGTGCCGCGCGGCACCTCGGGCACGGGAGGCGGATCCTGCCGCACCGGCTTGAAGTCCTTGGGGATCTCGGGAAAGCCGTTGACGGCCACCTGGCCCAGGTAGTGCAGCAGCTTGTTGGCGCGGTCCTGGCGCGGCTTGAAGTCGAACAGTTCCTTGTGGTTCTCGATGAAGCCGGTGTCGCACTTGCCCTCGAGAAAGAGCGGGTGGCGCAGCACGTTCTCGAGGAACGGGATGTTGGTTTTCACCCCGCGGATGCGGAACTCGCGGATGGAGCGCAGCGCCTTCTTGGCCGCGCCGTCGAAGTCGAGCGACCAGGAGATCACCTTGATGAGCAACGAGTCGTAGTGCGGCGAGATCACCGCGCCGTCGAAGCCGTTGCCCGAGTCGAGGCGGATGCCGAAGCCCTCGCCCGCGCGGAAGGCCGTGACCTTGCCGAAGTCGGGGGCGAAGTTGTTGGCCGGGTCCTCCGCCGTGATGCGCAGCTGGATGGCGTGGCCGCTCTGGGTGATGTCCTTTTGCGAGGCGATGCGGATGGCGTCGCTGTCGAGCCGGTGCCCCTCGGCCACGCGGATCTGGCATTGCACGAGGTCGCGGCCGGTGATCTCCTCGGTGATGGTGTGCTCCACCTGGATGCGGGGGTTCACCTCGATGAAGTAATGGCGGCCCTGCTTGTCCACCAGGAACTCCACCGTGCCCGCGTTCACGTAGCCGACGGCGTCGGCGATGGCGAGCGCGTCCTTGTACAGCGCGTTCTTCTGCTTGTCGCTGAGGTTGCGGGCGGGGGCAAGCTCCACCACCTTCTGGTGGCGGCGCTGGATCGAGCAGTCGCGCTCGAAGAGATGCACGCGGTTGCCGTGCTTGTCGCCCAGGATCTGGATCTCGATGTGGCGCGGGCCCTCGAGGTAGCGTTCGATGAACACCTTCGGGTTTCCGAAGGCGGCTTGCGCCTCGTCGCGCGAGCGGGCGATGGCGGTGACCAGCTCGTCGCGGTTGCGGACGATGGTCATGCCGCGGCCGCCGCCGCCGAGCGCGGCCTTGATGATGAGCGGGTAGCCGTGCTCCTTGGCGAAGAGAAGCGCCTCCTGCTCGGTCTCCACGGGCTCGCGCGTGCCGGGGATGACGGGCACCTTCGCCTTCTCGGCGATGGCGCGCGCGGTGACCTTGTCGCCCAGCGCGTCGATCACGGTGGAGGGCGGGCCGATGAACACGATGCCGGCCTTTTCGCAGGCGCGCGCGAAGTCGGCGTTCTCCGAGAGGAAGCCGTAGCCGGGGTGGATGGCGTCCACGCCCTTCTCGAGCGCGAGCTCGATGATCTCGTCGATGGCGAGGTACGCGGCGACGGGCGCCTTGCCCGCGCCCACGAGGTAGGCCTCGTCGGCTTTATAACGGTGGAGGTTGAGGCGATCTTCGTTGGAGTAGATCGCGACGGTCTGGATGCCGAGCTCGTTGGCCGCGCGGAAAACCCGGATGGCGATCTCGCCCCGGTTGGCCACCATGATCTTGCGGAAGGG
>CBFGVC010000211.1:0-3345 GCA_965652255.1 uncultured Fibrobacteria bacterium
CGGGTAACGGGTGGATGGGTAACTCGATAGGGTGCGGAGCGCGGGGTTGCCGAGATGCGGGGCTTCCTGCCGCCCCCGGTTACCCGCTACCCGTCCCCTCCTCTTTCCTCCTGTACTTCCCCAGCCACTTGAGCGCGCTCGCGAACTCCTCCGGCAGCGGCGACTCGAAGGTCATCTCCTTCCTCGTGCGCGGGTGGACGAAGGAAAGCCTCGCCGCATGCAGGGCCTGCGAGGAGAGCCGCTTGACCAACCCCGCCGCCGCGCCTTGGAACAGCGGCGGCACGCGGCCGAGCATGGGCTCGCCGCCTCCGTAGGGCGCGTCGCCCGCGACGGGATAACCCGCGTGCGAGAAATGCACGCGGATCTGGTGCGTGCGCCCCGTCTCGAGGCTCACCTCGACGTGCGCGGCGAACTGGAACCAGTCGAGCACGCGGTAATGCGTCACCGCGGGCTTGATGCCCGCCTTCGCATCCGGCGAGGACCACACCGCCCGGCGCGTGGGATCCTTGGGGTGCCGCCCCAGCGGCCATTCGAAAGTCCCCTCGGGCGGCGGCTCGCGCCACACGATCGCCCGATAGGTGCGGCGGATCCTGCGTTCGGCCAAGGCCTTCGACAGCGCGGCGTGCGTCGCGTTGTCGCGCGCGATCACGAGAAGGCCCGAGGTGTCCCTGTCCAGCCGATGCACGATGCCCGGCCTGTCGGCGCCTCCGAGGTCGGAGAGGTCCTTGTAGCGGTGGGCGAGGGCGTTTGCCAACGTCCCCCCGGGAACGCCGTGGCCGGGGTGCGTGACCAGTCCCTTGGGCTTGTCGATCACGGCGAGGTATTTGTCCTCGTACACCACGGTCAAGGGAATTTCCTCGGGCTCCGCGCGCGAGGAGGCTTGCTCCGGGGGCACGACGACCTCGATCGCATCCCCGGGCTCCAGCGCGCGGCTCTTGCGCGCGGGCTCGCCGTTGACCCGCACCGCGCCGCCCTCGATCCACTTCTGGACGCGCGTGCGCGAGGCGGTCGCGATCTTCTCGCCGAGGAAGCGGTCGATACGCTTGCCCGCGTCCTCGGACTCGATGCGGAACCGGAAAATTTCGGGGGCGGCCTTCGCGGGTGAAGGGCGTTCGGTTTTCTTCGGGGTCCGTTTTTTCACGGACGACGCGAGCCTCGTCCCTGCGGCCGCCTTGGGCGAACGGCGGTTCGCCCCCGCGGCGGCCTTTTTAACGGGCATCGGAGGCGCCACCCTCGGGCACGGCGGGTTGCTTGCGCGTGAACATGGGCGCGAAGATCAGGAGAATCAGGCCCACGCTCACGGCGCTGTCGGCGATGTTGAAAACCGGCCAGCGCGGGTGCAGGCCGGGGATGCCCACGTCGATGAAGTCTGTGACCTTGTGCATGAGCAGGCGGTCGATGAGGTTGTTGCCCACGGCACCGGCGAGGATGAGGGCGATGCCGAGCCGCGCGGCGCCCTCGCCGCGCCCCAGCTTCCGGTAATAGACCGAGAGCAGCACGATGGCCACCAGCGAAAAGACCACGTAAAAGGTCATGGGGGGGAGGAAGGGCAGGATGGCGTGGGGCTTGAGGCCGAAGGCGGCCGCATGATTGTACACGAGGCGGAAGTGGATCCAGTCGCCCAGCACGGCGATGTACTGGTAATAGTCCGGCTCGCCGTCCGGCAGCGAAAAGCGCGCGCGCGCCCAGATCTTGGTGAGCTGGTCGGCGAGCAGCACGACCGCGAAGGCGGCCGCGTGCCACAAGAACGGGTTGGAGGGCTTCTTCATGGTTTTCCCGGGTTCTGAAAGGTATGCGCGGGGCGCGGATCGTGCAAGGAGCGGGGGGCTCCGGGGAAGGTCTTCAAGGCTTTGCGGACGCGGGAGGCCGAGCGCTCGAATTCCGCGCGCAACCACCGGTCCGACCACCACAGCAGGCTGGTCAGGCGCACGATGCGCGCCACCCGCCCGCGCGTGATCTTGTTCCGCGCCGCGCCGGCAGCGGAGGCCGCGGGCCTGGCCGCGTCCTCCGCCAGCAACGCGAGGGTCTCGGCCGCCATCAGCAGCGGCCAAAGGCAGAAGAGGCGCAGCCCGCGATGCCTCCGCGGGATGGCGAGCGTGTACGCGAGCGCCTCCTCGAGATGCCCGAGCGTCTTGGCGACCAGGGAGGGGATGTCAAGGTTCGCCGGCAGCCACGAGACCCCGCGTCCGCTGTCCTCGGCCCGATCCTTGAGGATGTTGACCAGTTGGAGTCCGGTGCCGAAGGAAACGCATAGCCCGCGCATCCGCCGCGCGCGATCTCCCCCGATGCCGGCGTGCGCGATGAACAGCTCGCAGAGCATCACGCCCACGGTGCCGGCGACATGCCAGCAGTAGCGGTCGAGGTCCTCCAGCGTCTCCACCGGACGGCGTCCGCCGCGCGCGGCTTCTTCCTGGCGCATGGCGAAGGCGGCCATGCCCGCGCACATCTCGCGCACGCAGCCGGCCGTGGCGCGCCGCGCGTCGTCGGGAAAGGCCGAGAATGCGGCCAGCATTTCCGGGGTGCGGCCAAGCAGGACGGCTTCCCAGGCTTCGGATTCCAGCCACGAGGCGGGCAGGAGCCGAACGAACGCCGCGGACATGTCCGAGCGGACCCCCGCCGGCAGGTCGAGGCCGAAAAGCGATGCGAAGGCGTGCAGGAGCGCCGACCTCGGCGGTCCCGAAAGTTCCGCGTCGTCCTCGATCGTGTCGGCCATGCGGCAGTAGATGTAGGCGCGCAGCACTTGTCCGCGAAGCGGTTCGGGCAGGGCGCGGATGTTGAGGGCGAAGGTGCGCGAGACCCGTTCCAGCGCGAAGTCGGCGAAGGCCGCCTCCTCGGCGGAGGTCAGCGGGGCGCCGCGCAGGCGCTCCCGCCACGCGGCCTCGCCGCGGGACGCCATCAGGCCTCCAGGGCCTGCGGAGGCGGGGGAGGCGCCGCGGAGCGCGCCCGGCGCGACCGGCGCGCCTCCTCGCCCAAGGTGGCGAGGAACTTCCCTTCCTCGTCGGCCCTGCGCAGGCGCTGCTGGTGCTGATAGGCCGAGAGGTTGCGCAACTGCGCCCCGGTGAAGTCCTTGTTCCCGGCCTCCAGGCTGGCCCTCAGCTCATCGTGGAGCAGGTAGTAGGCGTCCTCCTGCTGCTTGAAGCGGAACCCGCTCCAGAACGCCTGCAGCCACGAGAGACCCGCGTACCCGACCGCGAAAAAGCCGGCGATCCACAACGCGTGGCGCTTTTCGGCGTGATGGGCCATCAGCGAGGCCCAGGAGGCGGAACCGGCGACCACGATCAGCCGGGCGACGAACAGGTCGCGCAGCTTGCGGAAGCCCTTCCATTCCATGGGGATGTACACCCA
>CBFGVC010000212.1:0-3322 GCA_965652255.1 uncultured Fibrobacteria bacterium
GCACCTCCGCGTCGGTGGCGGGAGGCTCGAAGTTGAACAGCGTGCGGATGTTGCGGCACATGGGAACCTCCCCGCGGTATTTTGCACCCAATTTCATCTGGCGAACGCGCGGCCCGGAATTTAAATCTCTCGACTTCCTGAGAAAGAGGTCGACATGCACGGCTTGCCGCTATTGGACGAGCGCCCTTCTATACGTACATTATCCTGTACATATACGGGGGATGCCATGGACTCCATCACTTACACTGCCGCCCGCGCCAATCTGGCCGCCACCATGGATCGCGTCTGCGAGGATCACGAGCCCGTCATCGTCACTCGCAACGAGCAATCCGTGGTGATGATGTCCCTTGAGGATTACAACTCGCTCGAGGAGACGGCGTACCTGCTGCGGAGCCCGAAGAACGCCATGCGGCTCCTGGAAGGCATCGCAGCGCTGGAGGCGGGCCGGGGCAAGGTCCGAAAGCTTCTCAAATGAAGCTCGTCTTCTGGGAGCGATCCTGGGAGGAATACCTCTACTGGCAGAGGACGGATCGCAAGATGTTGGAGCGGATCTATGTCCTGATTCAGGCGATCGCGCGGGATCCGTTTTCCGGCATCGGAAAGCCGGAGCCGCTCAAGAACGCATTGTCAGGTTGGTGGTCTCGCCGGATCGACGGCGAGCATCGAATCGTGTACAAGGTCGCTGACGGGGAGCTCTGGATCCTGCAGGTGAGGTATCACTATTGATGAGTCGGTGTCGTTAACAGGTGGCCTCGTTCGCCTTCGACGGCGCGGTGAAGCCGCTGAGCTTGCGGACGAACTGCAGCGTCGCGGCATGATGTTACGGCATATGGGGGCCCTTGCTTGACCAGCCGCGGTTACCAAAACCCTCGCCCGGTATTGAAGGAGCGGCCCGTATCGCGAACCGCCCCTTCTTCATTCCGCGCATGGGGAAGGGCGAGGCATGCCTCGCCCCTGCGGTTGGGTTCACCCCAACCGCCCCATCTTCCCGCTCTGGAAGTCCTGGATCGCCTGGTAGATCTCCTCCTGGGTGTTCATCACGAACGGCCCGTACCCTGCGATCGGTTCGTTCAGCGGCTCGCCCGAGAGGAACAGGATCTTCGCCTCGGCGTCGCCCGTGTTCTCCAGCCGGAACGATGTTCCCGCTTGTTCGAACAGCGCCGCCTCCGCGTCGTTCACGACTTCCGAGCCGTTGACGCGAACCGATCCGCCGAACACCGGAAGGATCACCGTATCCCCATCGATCACGGAGAACGCCGCCGAAGCGCCCGCCTTCAGCCGGACATCCCACACGTTCAAGCGCGAAAATGTCTTTGCAGGACCCTTCGTGCCGGCGTACTCGCCCGCGATCACGCGAGCCGTGCCCGCGCCGTCCGGAAGCGCCACGGCCGGGATGTCCTTGTCGAGGATTTCCTGATAGCGAGGCTTGGTCATCTTGAACTTCGCCGGCAGGTTCACCCACAGCTGCGCCATCTCGAACTTGCCGCCGTCGCGCGCGAACTCGCGGCCGTGGAACTCCTCGTGCACCACGCCCGAGGCCGCCGTCATCCACTGCACGTCGCCGCGGCCGATGGCGCCTCCTCCGCCGCCCGAGTCGCGGTGCTCCACCGCGCCTTCGTACACGATGGTCACGGTCTCGAAGCCGCGGTGCGGATGCTCGCCCACGCCCTTGCGTTCGGTCGTCGGGGGAAATTCCCCCTTGCCGTAGTCGAGCATGAGGAAGGGGCTCAGGTCGTTGCCGCCGTTGTTGTAGGTGAACAGCGAGCGCACGGGAAACCCGTCGCCCACCCAGTGCATGCGGTTGTTGCGGAGGATGCCGGAAACCTTCTTGGCGCCCAGGCCCGCGGATGTCGAAGCTGTCATGGTCGTCTCTTTCGTTGATGTCGAACAAAGTAAAAGCGAGGGCCATGCCAATTATACGTTGAAACAGATATATTGCCGAACCCTCAAAAAAACGAAAATAAAGGGGGTGTCACCTCATGTTGAAGGGTTGTTGGGGGGGCTTCGCGGTTGTCGCAACGGGTCGGAGCTGCAGGGAAACTCGTCGTGATCGAAAGTGAAACGTCAGGACGCACCGGAAACGCCGGCGGGTTCAGCGCGAGAGCAGGATCGCGCAGCGTTGCGCGCGCGGGCCGAGGGAGAAATGCCCGGAAGTTCGCTCGAGCCAGGCGCGGCGCACGCGCCGGTTGGGTTCCTCGGGTGCCGCGGGGCGCAGGACTTCCACGTGTCGGGCCGTCCTGACCGCCCGCTTCCGGTAGCGCGGATCCCAGAACCATGCCCACTCGGCCGTGAGGCCGAGGAGCAGCAAGGTGTGACGTCCCGCCGGACTCAGGACGTCCACCGTCGCGACGCCGCCCTTGGCCATGTGCCGCGCGATGCGCCCGCGCTGCTCCACCGAGACGGCCGCGCCCGCGAGGAACTCCGCCTTCACGGCGACCCGGCCCTTGCGGAAGCCGTTCAGCCATTGGGAGAGGAACCGGCCCGCCTCGTCGCTGGTTCCGCCGTTCAACGAAACGTCGTCGAGGGCGTATTGATAGACGCGCTGCACCACCAAGGAAGGAAGCCGGGGAAAGGGGTAGAGCGCCGTGAGGGCGTTGACCATCGTGGTCGGGAAACAATCCCCGCCCGCGGCCTGGTACCGGAATGGACCCCGCATGGCTGCCCTTTCGGAAGCCGAAGCTCCGGCCCCGCAGGCTAATTATCTACCCGGAAAAAGCCGGCGCTTCCAACGGTTTCCCCGCCCCCTACGAGGCGGGGCGGCGGCGTCCGCGGAGCCGTTTCACGCCCGCGACGAGCGGCCCGAGCGTGTACCGGTACGCCGTGCCGACGATGCGCCAACGCACCGGCAGCCCCCCCGAGAACCCCACGTGCAGGGCGTGTTGGCAGGGGTTGCACGTCCCGCAGGGCATCGGCGACGTGCCGAACCAGGCGCGGCGGGGCTTGTGGCAAAACCATGTCATCGCCAGCAAGCCGAGCCAGCCTTCTCGCCGCGAGGATGCGACCATGTCGGCGCGGGTGGTCTCGAGCAGGGGAAGGCGGAAGTCCCGGAAAACGACATGGAGAGGATCGTCGGGATTGCCGGACGCGGGAGGAAGGATGCGCCAGGCCTCGATGCCGTCCTCGCTTTCGAGCGTAGCGCGCCCCTTCAGCATCCGGTAGGCGCGCGTGTCCTTCTCGATGCAGAGGTGAAGGTCATGCAGGTTCTCGGCCACGCAGAAACGCGCGAGCCAGTCATATTGGCCGCCGAGTCCTTCGCCTTGGCGCTTCAGGACGCGGAAGGCTTCGCTGACCGCCGGGACGGCGGGCAGGCTTTCCACCGCGC
>CBFGVC010000213.1:0-3320 GCA_965652255.1 uncultured Fibrobacteria bacterium
CGCCACCAACAAAAAGGACGGCCTGCCGCGCAGACCGCCCCGTTTCCTCCGGCTATCCCGGAATCACTGCCGGAAGAACGCGACCGCCTCGGCGTAGGCGTCCATCGGATCCTTGGTGGGAATGAACTCCATGCCCACGTAGCCGCGGTAGCCGTTGTCGGCCAGGGCCTTCAGCACCGCCGGGAAGTTGATCTCCTGCGTCGCGTCCAGCTCGTGGCGGCCGGGCACGCCCGCCGCCTGCACGTAGCCGATGTACTCCGCGTTGTCGCGGATGCGGCGGATGAGGTCGCCGTTCATGATCTGCACGTGGTAGATGTCCATCAGGAAGCGGAAGTTGGGAGAACCCACCGCCTTGATGACCTCCATGCAATCGTCCATGTTCGATCCCTGGTACTCGGGATGGCCCTTCCAGTCGGCCGCGTCGCGGCTGTTGAGCGGCTCCAGGCACAGCTCCACGCCCTTCTCCTCGGCGTAGCCGACGATGGTCTTGTAGCCCTCGATCAGGTTCTTCTTGCCTTCCTCGAGGCTGACCACGCCGCCGCCGTAGGCGCTGGTGTCGCCGGGACCCCAGAAGGCGATCACGGTCTTGAAGCCGTGGGCCGCGGCGGCGTCGATCGATTTCCTGTAGGCGGCCGTGACCTCGGGCCAGAAGGCCTTGTGCACGAAGCCCTTGTCGAACCAGTGCGAGTTGGTGAGGGCGCAGGTCATCCCGTACTTCTTGAGGATGGGCAGGTCATCGGGCGCCACCACCTCGATCGCCTCGACGCCCAGTTGCTTGGCCACCTGGCAAAGCTTCTCGAGCGACCATTTCTCGGGATGAAACACGCCCATGGGCCATGTGGGCAACGCCGGCTTGATCTTTCCCTCGAGAATTCCCATGAAAGCGTCTCCTTCATCGCCCCTTGTTCGAAATCGGGGCGCGGATTCGGTAATATACTCACGGTCATCCGTGCGCGGAGAATCGGCGAACACGACGGGAACCTTCGAATTCGCCCAATATCTCATGATGGGGCAGCCATTCCCAGTGGAATCACCTTGGGAAGGCGGAGGGGGCGGACGGAATCCGGACCGTCCCTCCGTCGGGGTTCTCCGGAATCGCTCGGGGGCCCGCGAAGTTCCCCGGCGAAGCGTCGCCGCGAACCCGGCCTCCGGGCAGGCGCGAAACCGCGAAGGAGGCCCCCATATCCCCGCCTTTTTCTAACTTTTCGACCACGTCGGTTCTCCCGTGGGCCCGCGGATTCCGGGGAAAATCCCGGTGCCCGCGATCAAGCCTCGGCGGAGCCGGGAGAAGGAATTTCCGCCGTGCCCACCGAATTTTATCCGTTTTTGGCCTATGCGGGCCTCGCCTTGCTCGTCGGCATCGCCGGGCTCGCGCTCTCGAGCCTGCTGGGCCCGCGCCGCACCTGGAGCCGCGCCAAGCTCGAGCCCTACGAGTGCGGGGTGGACCAGATCCAGAATCCCCACCGCCCCTTCGCCATCAAGTTCTACGTCTTCGCGCTGCTCTTCATCCTCTTCGACATCGAGACCGTTTTCCTTTTGCCCTTCGCGGCGGGGTTCCAGGGCCTGATCGGCACCGGGGCGCTGTGGACGGTGCTGGTGTTCACGGGCGTCCTGGGGTTGGGCCTCGCGTACATCCTGCGCTCCGGCGCGCTGGAGTGGGAGTGATCCGGAATGATCGGGCATGACGGAAACAGGACGGGAATGAAATGAGCGCCGTCGAAAAACTCAACGACGTCATCACGACGCGGCTCGGGTTCGCCATCAACTGGGCGCGGTCCAACTCGCTGTGGCCCATGCCCTTCGGCACGGCCTGCTGCGGCATCGAGATGATGGCCACCTTCATGCCCAAGTACGACGCCTCGCGCTTCGGCTCCGAGGTGCTCAAGTTCTCGCCGCGCCAATCGGATTTGCTCATCGTCTCGGGGCGCATCTCGCTGAAGATGATGCCCGTTTTGCAGCGCATCTGGGAGCAAATGCCCGAGCCCAAGTGGTGCATCTCCATGGGCGCCTGCGCCAGCAGCGGCGGCGTCTTCGACAACTACGCCATCATCCAGGGCGTGGACCAGTTCATCCCCGTGGACGCCTACATGCCCGGCTGCCCGCCGCGCCCGGAGGCCTTCATCGAGGCGCTGATGAGCGTGCAGGAGAAGGCCCGCCAGGGCCAGGCCAAGTCGAACGAGTTCGTCTCGGGCGACGTTGCGCGCGACGCTTCGCTCTCCCCCAGCTATCGCTCGCCGGACGCCTTCGCCTCCGCCGGGGCCCCGGGAAAGGACGCCTGACGTGTCGCACGTGACGGCGTACGCGCGCGAGAACCTCGCGGTGCTCGCGGCCCGCGTCGAGGCGGCCTTCGGCGAGCGCCTGCTGGGCAAGGAGGAGAAGCTCGGCTACGTGCAGTTCTCCGTGAAGGGGGAGGACGACAAGGACCTGATCCGCCTGCTCCGGGACGATCCCGCGCTCGGCTTCACCTGGTTCCTCGACCGCTGCGGGGTCGATTACCTGAAGTATCCGACGGCCATGCCGGAGCCCAATTCACGATATGCGGTCGTGACCACCCTGCTCTCGCCCGCGCTGGGCGTGAAGGCGCAGGTGCGGGCCTTCGTGCCCGCGTCCGCTCCCCGCCTCCCCTCGGTGGCCGACCTCTTCGCCGGCGCCGACTGGACCGAGCGCGAAACCTTCGACCTCTACGGGATTTCCTTCGACGGGCATCCCGACCTGCGGCGCATCCTCATGCCCGACGACTACGAGGGCCATCCGCTGCGCAAGGATTACCCGCTGCGCGGCCGCGGCGAGCGCGGCGCGTTCCCGGTGTACCACGCCGTCCCCGCCTCATCGGCCCCGAAGGAGACCTGAGTGTACGCCTACGACCGCGAGATCGAGGAGAGGACCGAGGACACCGTCCGCATGAACGTGGGCCCCTCCCACCCGGCGATGCACGGCACGCTCCGGGTGATGATGGAGGTGCGCGGCGAGCGCATCGTGAAGGCGGAGCAGGAGATCGGGTACCTGCACACCGGCTTCGAGAAGCTGGGCGAGCACCGCACCTACAACCAGTTCATCACGCTGAGCGACCGGCTCAATTATTTCTCGCCGCTCAGCAACAACATCGGCTTCGCCCTCGCCGTCGAGGAACTGATCGGGCTCGAGACGCCGCGCCGCTGCCAGGTCATTCGCACCATCATGGCCGAGCTCTCGCGCCTGGCCGACCACTCGCTGTGCGTGGGCGCCCTGGCCATGGACCTGGGCGCCTTCACCTCGATCCTGTGGACCTTCGTGGAGCGCGAGAAGCTCTACGACGTGTTCGAGGCGGTGACGGGCACGCG
>CBFGVC010000214.1:0-3319 GCA_965652255.1 uncultured Fibrobacteria bacterium
CGGCCTCCCCGGGCCCGGCGCCCGTGGGGGGGGGGGGGGGGTTGGGGGCCCTGGGGGGCGCCTAAACACGTGGGGGGGGGGGGGGCACGGGGGGGGGGCGGGAAGGCGGGGTGAGGTCGTCGGCACGTTCCTTGCCCGGTTGCGGGAGCTCTCTTCGGAGTTCTCGAGATGCCCCGAATTTCCACGATCCGACCGCGAATCCGTGAAGGGCTTTGCACCCGTTTGCCTCATGCTTTCGGCCCATGCGGGCCCGGGGATCATGCGGAACGTCCCGCCATCCACCGCTTGTCCAACTGTAGCGTATTCGCTACATTGCCATGCTGATCGAGCTTCGGAAGACCCGGGAGTTCGAGCGGTGGCTCTCGCGGTTGCGAGACATGCAAGCTGAAGTACGAATCGATGCCCGAATCGATCTTTTGGCCAAAGGTCACGCAGGCGATTCAAAGGCGGTCGGCGGCGGCGTTTACGAAATGCGGATCCGCTATGGGCCGGGGTACCGCGTCTATTACACGCGCAGGGGTTGGTCGTTGGTGATCGTGTTGGCAGGCGGAGACAAGAGTTCGCAGGAAAAGGACATACGGCTGGCCCGGCGACTGGCCAGGGAGCTTTAGGAGACGACGATGGCGAAAACGGTTACGACCCCTTGGGATAGCGCAGAGTACCTCACGACGCCCAAGAAACGAGCCATGTACCTCGAGGCCATGATGGAGGAAAGCGATAACGATCCGGCCGCCATTCTGATGGCCCTGAACACCATTGCCCGCTCGGAAGGCATGACGAAGGTTTCGCGCAAGTCCGGGCTCTCCCGCGAGAACCTGTACCGTGCGCTTTCGGGGAGCAAGAAGCCGGAGTTCACGACGATCGTGAAGGTGATGGCGGCGCTGGGGTTGCAGTTCCAGGTGGTGGCGCGGTAGGGGGGATTCGCTGCGGGCTTGCGGGTTTTCGGGGGTAGGGTCTTTATCCCGCTCCCGCCCCGACATTCATTTCATGTTTCATCTTCCTGATTTCCGATATCAGAGCAGCCCCGGGTTGGCGCGCCACACGCTCCACGTGAGCGCGGTGGCGAAGCTGACCCAGGCGAGGTAGGGCAGGAGCAAGGCTCCCGCCCACGGGCGGATGCGCCAGAAGGCGATGAGGGTGGCGAGGATGAGCGCCCACAAAATCACGATGCCGACGAATGCCCCGGCGCCGGTGTTCCAGACGAAGAACAGCCAACTCCACAGGGCGTTCACCGCGAGTTGGATGAGGTAGAGCGTCAGCGCGGGGCGGGTGTTCCGTTCCTTGCGCGCCTGCCACACTCCCCACGCGGCGATGGCCATGAGTCCGTAGAGCACGGTCCACACGGGGCCGAACAGCCACGCGGGTGGGGCCCAGTCGGGGCGGATCAGGCTGGCGTAGAATGCGCCGGCGTTGACGGAGGCGATGGCGCCGATCGCGGAGGTGGCGTAAGCGAGGGCGAGGGAAAGGAGGAGGGGCATGGGGAATCGGAAAGTTGGAAATGGGAAGGGGAAAAGTTGCAGCGTCAGTCGAGGTTGATGCCTGCTTCCGCCTCTGCGAGGGTTTCCAGAATGTGTTCGAAGGGCGGCGGGTCCTTGAGAAACATCGGTTTCATCGCCTCGTAGTCGCGCCTTAGTTCGTCGTGCCGAGTCTCGGGTGGGACGAGCCTCAACGTTCCGGAAACGGCGGTGTCGTAGGATGCCCAGTTCGAGCCGAAAAAAAGTGACTTGTGCCGCGCGACGCGCGCCAGCAGATCCCGTCTTTCGAGACATTCGTTCCGGGCGGCATGATTCCACAGCGCCGCGAAGTCGGAGTAATGGCGCGCGTAACGGTCCCGCATTGGCGACTCCTCCGGGCGATGGTGCTCCGCGTGCAGGATGGTGGCCTTTTCCCAGAAGGTGCGCTCGATTTCGAGGGCGGTGACTTCCGCCTGAAGATCCTCGAACGGTTCGCCGAGAGTCTCTTCCAACATGGACTTCACGGCGCGCCTCCCTCGCGGCTGCTGGTCGGTGAGGGAGCCGAACTCAAGTTTCACCTGGGGGGCAATGTAGGATGCGGCGCCGTCGAGGACGGAAGGGTAGTGGAAGTTCAGGACGGGGGCGTTGGTGAGGGAGTCGCGCTCGAATTCCAGCCATCCCGTGTCGGAGGAAGGATCGCCCAGCTGCTCGCGGATCCCGGTTTCCAGCGCGGGCCGGAGCGTTTCGTTCACCCAGGCGGCGCAATCATTCTCCAGTCGTTCCATCCGGGTGTCCCGCTGGCTGCGGGAGGGCGCATCCTCGAGATCGATCTCGTCCCACCCCAGCACGCGGGGCGCGACGCCCAGGTCGATGTCTTCCGAAAAGCGGTGGATGGCGCCGAAGACCTTGGAGAGCGAAGTCCCGCCCTTGAAGACGAACCGTTCGGGCCCGCCCTCACTCGCGAACACCCGGCCCAAGGTCCAGCATACCCAGAGGTCCTTTTCCACGATCACGGGCAGAACGCCGAGTCGCGCCGCCGCTTCGCGGACGTAGTCGGCCCTGTCCTCGCGACGGAGGTCGAGGAACCGGCTCACGATGCTTTGCCTTCGTCGCCCGCGATGTACCGGAGATGCGGGTGCATCCAGGCCGGGGCCAGCGGCAGGTCGCGCAGCAGCGCGGCCCGTTCGGCGGCGGGGAGCAGCTTGCGGAGGTGGCGGACGCGGGCTTCATCCACGTGCGGCTTGCCCAGGTAGCGCAGGGCTTCGCGCACGAGCCCTTCGCTTCCGCCCGCGGCCTCGAGCCGCCGGGGCGCGGCGTGCTTGAGGATGATTTCCTGCTTGCCGATGCGGAAGGTGCGCGACGGCCCGTTGGTGAGGTACACGGCCTTGGCGGGCACTTGTTCGGAGAGGCGCAGGAGGTTGGCGGCTTGTTCGCCGGAGGGAAGGAGCTTGAGCGCGTGCCTGCCGGCCAGCGCGCGCGCGATGGTGTCGGAGTCGGGCGCGAGGGCTCCGAGCCTGGGATGCTTCTTGGGGAGGTGGTAGAGGCCGCGCGCGATGCGGCGGAGTTTGCCTTCGGCGGCGAGGCGGGAGAGAACCTTGTCCACGGCGGCGCGCGATCCCAGCGCGAGGAAGTCGGCGGGGGTGAACACGGCGCCGGGTCCGGCTTCGCGGATGGCGCTGCGGATTTTGGCGTCGATGCCGGTGGCGCGGCGCGCGGGGGCGGGTTTGCGGGGGCTGCTCATGTCAGAAATAATACATCGTTTTTCTGACTAAATGTTGCTTATTTCGGTTTTTTAGGCATTTGTGAAAAATAGACCCTGTCGCGGCGAGGCGTGGGATGGGGGCGGGCCAAAGGTTGCGTGCGCG
>CBFGVC010000215.1:0-3299 GCA_965652255.1 uncultured Fibrobacteria bacterium
CCCTCGCCCACGAAGGTCGCCAGCAGCAAGGTGACGAACAGCGCCGAAGTGGCGGCGATGGCCAGCCAAGGGGCGTGCAGGTTGTCGAGACCCTGCCGGAGCATCTCGCCCCACGAGGGCGCGGGAGGCTGCAGGCCGAACCCGAGGAAGTCGAGCGCGGTGAGCGCCGAGATACCCGAGACGAGCAGGAAGGGCAAGATGGTGACCATGGGCGTGAGCGCGTTGGGCAGCACGTGCCGGAGGAAGATGCGCCAAGCTGGAATTCCCAGCGCGCGCGCCGACTTCACGTAGTTGAGGTCGCGCAGGCGGTAGAACTCGCCGCGCATGTAGTACGACAGCCCGATCCAGGAGAAGAGGGAGACGACGGAGGCCAGGAGCACGAAACTCCTGCCGTACAAGGCTCCCAGCAGGATCACGACATAGAGGAAGGGAAGCGCCGACCAGATCTCGATGAAGCGCTGTCCCAGGATGTCGGCCTTGCCGCCGAGCCATCCCTGCACGCCGCCGATCAGCACGCCGAAGGCGGCCGCCAGCGCGGTGATGAGCAACGCGAAAGCCATGCTCAGGCGGAAACCGTAGAGGAGGCGCGAAAAGACGTCGCGGCCGGTGTTGTCGGTTCCGAGCCAATGCTCTCGCGAGGGAGGGTGCGGGGGGTTTCCTGCGCGGTCGAGGTCGTTGCGGTAGGGGCCCCACTCGACGGGCGGGAACAGCATCCAGCCTCCGGATTCCTTGAAGGCGGGATTCTCCCGCAGGGCGTGGTAATCGACCTTGGTGCCGTGGGCCAAGCCGAATTGCGTGCCGGGGTAGAACTTGAAGACAGGAAAGTGGACCTCGCCGCGATGGACGAGCAACAGCGGCTTGTCGTTCGAGACCAGCTCGCTGAACAGCGAGAGGACGAAGGCGCCCGCCAATAGCAGCAGCGACCACCACGCGCGGCGCATGGCGCGAAAGCGGCGAAGGCGGTCGCGGGTCAGGTCGGAGAGCATGGGAGAAATGCGAAATGCGAAATGCGAAATGCGAAATGAAACGCGAAAACGGAAGGAACCGAAACTTCAAGTCTGGTTGCTGGGATGCGGAGAAGCGTCCTTGCCGCCTCCCCATTTCGCATTTCGCATTTCGCATTTCTCATTTGAGCCGTATCCTCGGATCCACCGCCACGTAGAGCACGTCGCTGAAGAGCCGTCCCAGCATGGCGAGGAAGCTCGACAACAAGATCACCCCCAACACCACGTTGTAGTCGCGGTTCTCGATCGAGTTGTACACCAGGAGGCCCATGCCGTCGATGTCGAACACCTTCTCGATGAGGAGGGCGCCCGCGAACATGAGGGTGAAGATCTCCCCGGCGCGGGTCGCCAGCGGGATGAGCGCGTTGCGCAGCGCGTGCCGCCACACCGCCTGCCGGAAGGTCATGCCCTGCAGGAGCGCGGTGCGCATGTAGTCCTTCGACATCTCCTCGAGCAGCGCGTTCTTCATGAGCAAGGTCAGGAAGGCGAATTCCCCGGCCATGTAGCAGATAAGGGGCAAGGTCATGTGCCACAGGAAGTCGGTGAACTTTCCCCACGCGGAGTACGATTCCCAGTCGTCCGACACGATGCCCGAGAGCGGGAACCAGTCGAGATACGTCCCCCCGGCGAGGAAGGTGAGCAGCAGGACGCCGAGCGCGAAGCCGGGCACCACGTAGCCGGCGAAGAGCACGGCCGAGCTGGCCGTGTCGAGCGCGGAACGGTGCCGCATCGCCTTCCATGCGCCCAGCGGAATGCAGATGAGGTACGAGAGGATGAAGGAGGTCAGCCCGAAGAACAGGCTCACGGGAAACTTCGACTTGATCACGTCCCAGGCGGGCTCGCCGTAGGCGTGCGACCGGCCCATGTCGAGGCGGAGGATGTTGCCCAGCCAGCGGACGTAGCGCTCGTGCACGGGCTTGTCGAAGCCGTAGTAGCGCTTGATGTTCTCGATTTCCTCCGCCGAGACCGAACGCGAGGCGTCCATTCCCCGGTCGGCGCCCGCTTGACGAATCTTCGAGACGGCCTGCTCCACCGGCCCGCCGGGCACGGCCTGCGTGAGCGCGAAGCAGGCCAGCGAGATCCCGAGGAGCGTCGGGACCATGAGGAGGAGGCGGCGGAGGAGGTAGGACTTCACGGGGAAATGCGAAATGAGAAATGCGAAATGAGAAAAGAACGCGAAAAACGCACGTTCTCCCGGAAAGCGGAACGTGATCGAATGAGACCGTCACGGAGGAGTGACCGGAACCTTCCATTTCTCATTTCGCATTTCTCATTTCGCATTCGTGTTCAGTCCGCGTACCGGACGGCGCCCGTGTCCACCGGCATCGGCTTCTTCGCCCGGATGTTCGCGTCCTTCTCCGCGTCCACGAACCAGTAGGGAATGATGGCATCCTCGCGGTTGAACTTGTCGAGCACGTGCCTCGGCGTGCCGAAGCGGTTCCAGTACAGGAGCCGCGTATTGTCGGACTGCCAGAGCAGCACGTAGGGAACGATCGCGGTCAGGCGCTTGTCGATGGCGCGGAGGATGGCGTTGCGCTTGCCGAGGTCCATTTCGTTCTTCTGCGCCGCGATGAGCCGGTCGACCTCGGCGTCCTTCAGGCCCGGGAAATTGTTGGAGCCCGGCTCGTCGGCGGTGGAGGACTTCCACTGCGCCTCCGGGTCGCGCAGGCGCGACGCGCCCCACGCCGCCCAGTACAGGTCGAAGTCGTGGTTGTCGATGCGGCGGGTGATGGTCGAGTGCGACATCTGATCGACCTTCGCGTCGATGCCCGCCCTCTTGAGGTCCTCGAGGTACAGGTTGTAATGCGGCAGCACGCCCGCGGCCAGGAAGGTCACGGCGAAGCGGCGGCCGTCCTTCGCCAGAACCCCGTCGGCGCCGGGCTTCCAGCCCGCCTCGGCGAGGAGCGCTCGCGCCTTGGCGGGATCGTAGCCCAGCATGGGCGCGTCGGGATTCTTGTTTCCGGGATACAGGTCGGGATAGTACGAGTTGAGCAGGAAGTACTGGTTGTACATCAGCTTGTCGTTCATCAGCTCGCGGTTGAGCAGGTGCGAGAGCGCGAGGCGCACGCGGGGGTCGCGGAAGATTTCGCGGCGCATGTTGATCGCGAAGCCCTGGTAGCCCTTGGGCTCCTGGTTGTAGATCGACTTGCGCGCCACCCAGCCGCTGGCGATGCCGGGAATGCGGTCGGGGCCGGTCTGCTCCGCCCACAGCGCGGCCGTGTAGATGGGGTAGGCGTCGAAGTCGCCCTTCTTGAAGGCCTCCAGCGCCTTGTTGCGGTCCTCCATGAAGCGGTA
>CBFGVC010000216.1:0-3282 GCA_965652255.1 uncultured Fibrobacteria bacterium
CAATGCAGCAATGGAACAATGGAGCGGTCCGTACCCCGTGTTCATTGTTCCATTGCTGTTCTATTGCTGAGCTTCTCCTTCCCCTACCGGTATTCCTGCAACGCCTCGCGGTTCAGCACCTTGAGCTCGGTGCGGCGATTCAGCTGGCGGCCCGCCGGGGTGTCGTTGGTGGCCTTCGGCTGGCTGTAGGCGTATCCGCGCGAGGTCAATCTTCCCGAGAGCTCGGGCGCCGCGCGCAGCATGTAGGCCACCACCGCGGCGGCGCGACCTTCGCTCAGTCGCTGGTTGTAAGCCTGCCCGCCGACGTTGTCCGTATGCCCTCCGATCTCGATCTGCAGCTTGGGATACTTCGTGAGCATCTTGGCGATGAGTGTCAGGTACGGCTCGGAGTTGATGGAGATGTCCGTCTTGCCGGTCTCGAAGTATACCGCGTCCATGACGAGAAGCCCCGTCGTCAGGAGCTGCTTCTCCATGTCGGAGCGCTTCGCGCGCTCCTCCGCCAGGCTCCGCGCCATGGCCGCGGAATCGGCCGCGGCCTTGCGGGCGAGCGAATCCTTGGCCGCGCGGATGCGGGCGAGGGAGTCGGCCGAGGCGGTCGCGAGGCTGTCGGCCCGCCGTTCCGCCATGCGCGCCTGGTTCGAGAGCGCCGCCTTTTCGAGGGAATCCCGGCGGGCGGCTTCACGGGCCCGTCGCTTGCGATCCGCTTGCGTGTCGATGGAGTACGTCACGCCCGCGAACACGCGCCAAGGCTCCAGCGCGCGCGCCGGGGCCGGAGTGCCCGAGCGGTCGCCGGAGAGCGCGATGTCCGCGCCCGCGTTGACGTTGACGAACGCCGGCGTGCGCCACGTGACCGAGGGCGTGACCCAAAGAGGGTCGCTCGCCGAAGGTTCGGCGAGGTAGGTGCGGGAGTTGGCCTCGAGCCCCATGATGAGGGAAATGATCGGAATCACCTCGATGCCCGCTCCCGTCACCAGGGCGATGTCGCGGCCGGGCTCGAAGGACGAGATGATGCCCTCGTTGAGGTGGATCTTGACGCCCTTGCCGTCCTTCATCAGCAACAGCGATTGGCTCACGCGGGCGAGCACGTCATGATACGTCCGCGTTTCGAGGTGGCTGTAGCCGTCGATGCCGTTGGTGTTGATCTCCCTGCGCGCGGTGCCGAACACGCCGGCCAGCTGCGCGCCGAGCCGGAGCGGAACGTCGCGCGAGAACGGAATGCTGGCTTGCGCGCCCAGCACGCTGGAGCCGAAGCCCGACTGGTCGTCGCCCGGCTGGTTCAGGTTGTAGATGTGCAGGGCGCCGAAGGCGTCCAGGTAACTGTTGAGGCCCAAGGCCAGGCCTCCGCTCACGGTGGTCACGCGCGCCCCCTCTGCGGGCGTCCCGGGATACCCCGCGTCATGGCGGAAGTAGTTGGCGCGCACATGGATGTTGGCGCGCCCCTCGCCCACGGGTTCCGCGGAAGTGACGTTCGACATTCCGTTGACGCCATAGGGCGTTACGGACGCCGCCCGCGCGGGCTCGATGGCTTGGGCATGGGCAATCGGGGCGAAGGCTCCCACGAAGGCGAGCGCCGCCAGCGTTCGCGTGGAGAGATCGAATGGAAAGCGGAATGATTTCATGGCAAGCCCTTTCTGAGGCGTAATCGTTTTTGCCTCTGGATGTAATCTACGGCGGGGCCCATTCCGGATTCGAGGGCGGGTTTTCCTTCGGACGATTATTTGAATTTTTCGGATTACGAACTCCCCGGGGGAACCTGGGACAACTAGGAATACCCCCATGAACACGCATCGTTGTTGCACTCCGTCATGTTACGGAGATTCAAGGTCCGGCCTCCGTGACGTTCCGGGAAGGTTGCGTCGGGTAACGTCATGTTGCTGCGACGCTTCCGGTCCGTGACCGTAATCCGTAAGATGAATTCCTCGGGATTATTGCGAACGCTTCAAAGGCGGGAATACGGGGGCACGCTTCGCGGGGCGACGGATTGATCGGGGACCTTCGGCGGCCAGGCGCGCGGGCCACCTCCGTGTGGGCCCACGCTACCCCTCGGCGCGCCCGGTGGGCCGCCCCCAACATCTTGGGCCGGCCGGAGAGGGGGTGTTTCGTTTTGGATCGATCCGCCTTTTCGGGGTGGTTTCGATGACGAGGAACCCCTTGACTCTGGCATTTTTCGGGAATAAATTAGCCCGCGCCTTTAGCAATCGGTTTTCGAGACTGCCAGCCGCATGGGAAGGCGCCCGAAAGCCGTGATCCGACAACAGCAACTCAACACCAAGGAGAGAATGCCATGAGCATCAAACCCCTCGCCGATCGAGTCGTCGTGGAGCCCCTCGAGGCCGCCGAGAAGACCGCGGGCGGACTGTACATCCCCGACAACGCCAAGGAGAAGCCGCAGAAGGGCAAGATCCTCGCCGTGGGTCCGGGCAAGGCCGCCGACAACGGGACGATCATCAAGCCCGAGGTGAAGGTGGGCGACACCATCCTGTACGGCAAGTACTCCGGCACCGAGGTCCAGGTGGACGGCAAGGACCTGCTCATCATGCGCGAGAGCGACGTCCTCGCGGTGATCTAAGCCTCAAGTGGAGTGATCAGGCGGGCGATCCCGCTCGCCGGTAAACGTAAGGGCGAATCTCATTCGCCCAAAACCCGGGTGGCTTACCGAGTCGCCCCACCAAAGGAGAAAAGACAAATGGCCAAGCAACTCGTATTCGACGCGGCCGCGCGGGCCGCACTCAAGCGCGGCGTGGACAAGCTCGCCAACGCCGTCAAGATCACCCTCGGCCCCAAGGGCCGCAACGTCGTGCTCGCCAAGAGCTTCGGCTCCCCCACCATCACCAAGGACGGCGTCTCCGTGGCGAAGGAGATCGAGCTCGAGGACGCCTATGAGAACATGGGCGCGCAGATGGTGAAGGAAGTGGCCTCCAAGACCTCCGACGTGGCCGGCGACGGCACCACGACGGCGACCGTGCTGGCCCAGGCCATCGTGACCGAGGGCCTCAAGCTCGTCATCGCCGGCGGCTCGCCCATCGAGCTGAAGCGCGGCATCGACGCCGCCACCGAGGCGCTCGTCAAGGAGGTCGAGAAGGCCGCCAAGCCCGTGAAGACCAAGGACGAGTGGGCGAAGGTCGCCGCCATCTCCGCCAACAACGAGATGGAGATCGGCAACCTCATCGCCGAGGCGATGGACAAGGTGGGCAAGGACGGCGTGATCCAGATCGAGGAGGCCAAGTCCTCCGAGACCAAGGTGCGCGTCACCGAGGGCATGATGTTCGACCGCGGCTACGT
>CBFGVC010000217.1:0-3281 GCA_965652255.1 uncultured Fibrobacteria bacterium
GGCGCTGCTCCGCGATGCGCGCCTCGAGCTCGGCGTTGGCCGCGCGCAGCGATTGGAGCGTCGCCTGGCGGCGCGCGTCGAGGCGGTTGAGCACGTGCGCCGAGAAGAGGATGAAGCCGCTGAAGATCAGGACGTTCGTGGTGGAGAACTGGGCGAAGGCCCCGGCCGTGTCGAAGTAACCGGAGAGCAAGGCCCGCATGCGAATCCAGCCGACCGTGAAGGGGAGCAGGAACATCAGCGGCAGCGCGATGCGCGCCAGCGCCCCGCCCGTGTTGTCCCTGGTCACGATGCCCGCGACGCCCTCGCGCGGGTGGGCCGCCAGGACTCCGAGGGCCAGCGCGAACAAGGTCAAGGCCGTCTGCACCGGGAACAGGAGCGCTTCGAAGTGGGTGTTCAGGTCGCGGATTCCGTAGAACCGCGTCATGATCGAGAGCAGCGAGAACCACAGGACGGGCAGCAGGGGAAGCTGCAGCCAGATCCGATGCCGGCGCGTGCGCGTCGTCGCGAACAATAGCGCCAGGCCGAACAGGGCGAAAGAAGCCGAAAGCGCGGGGTTCGGACCGAGGGCGGCCGGGTCTCGCATCGCGCGGACGGCGAGCGCGGCGGCGCCCCCGAGGGCGAGGGCTGCCGCGAGGAGGCGCGCGGGCAACGCGGCGCGCGCCGGCGCTTCGCGCCGCAAGGTGGCGAGCCAGAGCGCGACCGATCCCAGCAGCAGCCCGAGGGCGGTGACAGGAGCGAGGGGGGCGCCGTCGGTGGCGATGCGCGCCGCCAGCGGGTTTCCAGCGAAAAGGCCCAGCAAGGAAACCAGGGCGGCGGCGCCCGATGCCGCCGCCGCGATGCGGGCGAAGGAGGGGCGGGGAACGAAAGGAAGGTTGGCGGCGGTCATTCGGGGTTTCGGTTCACCGCGAGGCCCGTCAGTCGATCATCGGCGCGTAGGCGCGGCGCGCCGCGACGTGGTGGAAGCGCTTTTCCTCCGGGCACCAGGCCGTCAGTTCGCGACCGTACACGCACCCCGTGTCGAGCCCCTTGAATCGGGGGAGGTCCAGGAGGCCGCGCTGGGCCCAATGTCCGAACACCACGGTCTTCGCCGGCTTCACGACCTCGTACCACGGGGGATCGATTCCTTGCCGGTCGAGGTTCGTCCCGCTTCCGTCCCAGGTGCGGATGCGCGTCACCACCTTGCGGCGCATGTCCTGAAGCCGCTCCACCCCGGGGTCGAGCCCGGCGTGGACGATGATCAGGTCGGGTTCCTCGACGTAGAGCGGCCAGGCGGCGATGCGCGAGAGCCAGGCGTCCCGGTCGCTCCCCAGCGAGGCCAGGTAGAAGGCGTGGCGCTCGGAGCGCTTCGAGGCCGGCAACATGGCCGCGTCGAGCAGGTGTTGCTCGTGGTTGCCCAGCACCGAGACGGCGCCGAACTGATGCAGCAACTCCAGCGCTTCCCGGGTCTTCGGCCCTTTTCCGACGACGTCGCCGACGGTGAAGAGGCTGTCGTGGCCGGGCATGAACTTGAAGCGGAAAAGAAGCTCCGCCAGCTCGTCGGCGCAGCCGTGGATGTCCCCCACGATGAGGCGGCGGGGTTTTTTCACGCGATCCTCCGGGTCAGGAATGGAGGGATGGCGCCGGAAGGCTTTTCCGGCCTGCCTCCGTCACCAATATTCCTCGATGTGGAGGGAACCGTGCGCCGAGGGCGAATGAACGGTGTAGCCCTTCGGCTCCAGCACCTTCTTCACGTCGTCGATCATCGCGGGGTTCCCGCACAGGAACACCGAGGTCCTCGCGGGGTCGAACACCAGGTCGAGCCGCTCCTTGAGCAGGTCGCTGTCGAAGTAGCGCGTGATGCGCCCGGTGTCGCCCTTCCAATCGGGATCGAGATGCGGCCGCGTGATGGAAGGGATATAGGTCAGGTTGGGCAGGGCCGCGGCCTGGGCGGTGAGCTCCGCGACGTATCCATGATCCTTGCCCGTGGGCGCGCCTTGCAGGATCACGTACTTGCGGCCCGTGGGGTTCAGGCGCTCGGTGCGCATCATCGAAACGTAGGGCGCGAGTCCCGTCCCGGTGGCGGCGAGCACCACCCACTCGTGGTCGGCCGGAACCTGGTCGAGGGTGAAGTGGCCGCGGATCTTCTCGCCGATGTTGAGCCTGTCGCCGGGCTTCACCTGCACGAGGCGCGGCGTCAGGGAACCGTTCGACACCACGGAGATGTAAAACTCGAGCACGTCCGTCTCGTGTCCCGCCGAGGCGATGCTGTAGGCGCGCAGCACGAGGCGATCCGCCTTTTGCTCCTTGAACTCCGGCTCGCTCCCTTCGCGGCGGGGAATGTTGCTCGAAAGGCCGAGCAGCACGTATTGGCCCGAAGTGAACGGGGCCACGGACTTGTCGGGACGAACCTTCAGCACGAAAAGGTCGGGGGTGAGGTGCTCGATGGCTTCGACGGTTGCGTTGTATTTGGCGGAGACGGGATCCATGCGGCAAAATCTACTCTCGCGCCGCGGGCGCGACTTTCGAAATCCGCTAAATCGTGGCGGGAAGGCCGAAGTCGTTTTCCCGGGCCAACCGGCCGGGGCCTTCCACGTATGTCGGGCGTCTGCTATATTTGCACCTCCCGCAACGGGGGGTCCGGATCGGCTTTCGCCGGCTTCCTTCCTCCCCGATTTTATTTCACAGGAGGTTTTCGTGGCCATCAAGATCGGCATCAACGGTTTCGGGCGCATCGGGCGCATGGTGTTCCAGGCGATTTGCGACCAGGGGCTCCTGGGCAAGGAGATCGACGTCGTCGCCGTCGTCGACGTCTCCACCGACGCCGACTACTTCGCCTACCAGATGCGCTACGACTCGGTCCACGGCCGCTTCAAGCACAAGGTCGAGACCGCCAAGAGCGAGGCGTCCCGCGAGGAGGCCGACATCCTGGTCGTCAACGGCCACAAGATCAAGTGCGTGGCCGCCACCCGCAGCCCCGCCGAGCTTCCCTGGAAGAACCTCGGCGTCGACTACGTGATCGAGTCCACCGGGCTCTTCACCGAATCCGAGAAGGCCAAGGGCCATCTCGAGGCCGGCGCGAAGAAGGTCATCATCTCGGCACCGGCCAAGGGCGACGTCAAGACCATCGTCATGGGCGTCAACGAGGGCGAGTACGACGCCGCCAAGCACGACATCGTCTCCAACGCCTCCTGCACCACCAACTGCCTCGCGCCGCTGGTGCACGTGCTGCTCAAGTCGGGCATCGGCATCGAGACCGGCCTGATGACCACCATCCACGCCTACACCGCCACGCAGAAGACCGT
>CBFGVC010000218.1:0-3232 GCA_965652255.1 uncultured Fibrobacteria bacterium
CTCGTCACCTGCGGCGAGTATCTCGCCTTCATGGAAGACGGCGGCTACGCGCGGCCGGAGCTGTGGCTCTCGGACGGATGGGAGAAGCGTGTCGGCGAGGGTTGGGAAGCCCCGCTGTACTGGGAGCGCGAGGGAAAAAAGGGATCGAAAAGGTGGCGACGCTTCTCCCTGCGCGGCATGCTTCCCGTGGACGAGCAAGCGCCCGTTTGCCATGTGAGCTTCTACGAAGCCGATGCCTTCGCCCGCTGGGCGGGCAAGCGCCTACCGACCGAGGCCGAATGGGAGAGCGCGGTGGAGGGGGGCGACGACTGGAACGCTGCGCTGTCCGGGGGGAACTTCCTGGAACAAGGTTCCCTCGATGCCTTGCCGGCCCACGGGCTTGCGCCGCGGATCCACGGCCTGCGACAGGCGCTCGGCGACGCGTGGGAGTGGACGCAAAGCGCCTACGCGCCCTATCCCGGCTATCGTCCTCCCGAGGGAGCGCTGGGAGAGTACAACGGAAAATTCATGAACAACCAGCGCGTGCTGCGCGGCGGAAGCTTCGCCACGCCCGCCACGCACATCCGGCCGACCTACCGCAACTTCTACCGGCCCGAGGATCGCTGGGCCTTCACGGGATTCCGAACATGCGACGACACGCCGAAACCCTAGCCTCCCCCGTCACCGACCTCGACCCGGCGGAAATCCTCCGCGGGCTCAACGGATCCCCGAAGCGCCTGCCCGCCCGCTGCTTTTACGACGCCGCGGGCTCGCGGCTCTTCGAGGACATCACCCGGCTGCCGGAGTATTATCCCACCCGCACCGAGATCTCCATCCTGGCGGCGCGCGCTTCCGACCTCGCGCGCCTCGCCGGCCCGCGCGCGGGCCTTATCGAATACGGCAGCGGCAGCAGCCGCAAGACGCGCATCCTCCTGGATGCGCTCAAGGATCCGGCCTGGTACGCCCCCATCGACATCTCCGCCGCCGCGCTGGACGACGCGGTGGAATCCCTCTCCGCGGAGTACCCGGGCCTTTCGCTGTTCCCCCTGCGCGCCGACTACGCGCAGCTGGAAGAGTTCCCCTTCGAGGACCTGGGCGACCCCGGAGACCACGGAGACCGCGGCGGACCCGCGCGCCGCATCCTCTTCTTCCCCGGCTCCACCATCGGGAACCTGCATCCCGGCGAGGCGCTCGACCTGCTCCGCCGCATGCGCCGGCTCGCCGGCGAGGACGGCGCGCTCGTCCTGGGCGTGGACTTGCGCAAGCCCCGTGAGAAGGTGGAAGCCGCCTACAACGATGCCGCGGGCGTGACGGCGGCCTTCAACCTCAACATCCTCCGGCGGCTGAACCGCGAGCTGGGGGCCGATTTTCCCGTGGACGCCTTTCGCCATCGCGCCTTCCTGAACGAGGACAACCCCGAGGGAGTGGCGCGCATCGAGATGCACCTGGTGGCGACGCGCTACCTGAACGCCACGGTGGCCGGACACGAAGTCGCCTTCTCGCGCGGGGAGTGCATCCATACCGAGAACTCGTACAAGTATGAGGCGGAAACCTTCGCAAGCATGCTGGAGGAGGCGGGCTTCGGGGGCATTCGGCGCTGGACGGACGCGAAGGGGTGGTTTGGGGTTTTCTTCGCGGAGAACGGGGGACAATAGAACAATGGGGCAATAGAACAATGCAGCAATAGAACAATGCAGCAATAGAACAATGAACAACAGGGCAACGGAGCAACGGGGCAACGGGGTAACGGGACAATACGGCGGTACCACGGTAAATGATAGAGCAGCACAACATCACAGCATCACAGCAATAGAGCGGCAGAGCAGCACGGCAATACGGGATGCGCCACTACCCACCGGCCACCACCCAGCCTTATTCTCCTATCTCTTTTCCTGACACCCTGTTATCCCTCCTTGCGCTTCGCTCCCCGCTTCCAGCTGTTTGACATCCCCCCTTTTCCCGCATACCTTGTGCCTCGACACGAGCGCCGCCGACAGAATCCCGAGACACCCCGAGACCCCGTAGAATCCCCCAAGATCCCCAAAATGGCTGAAAAACCGCAAAAAAATCCCGGCTCCTACGACGAAGACAGCATCAAATCGCTGGACTGGGTCGAGCACATCCGCCTGCGCCCGGGCATGTACATCGGCAAGCTGGGCAACGGCTCCGCCCCCGACGACGGCATCTACGTGCTCTTCAAGGAGATCGTGGACAACTCCATCGACGAATTCGTGATGGGGGCCGGCAAGCAGATCGAAATCACGCTCGAGGACGACGGCGCCATGTCGATCCGCGATTACGGCCGCGGCATTCCGCTCGGCAAGGTGATCGACTGCGTCTCCAAGATCAACACCGGCGGCAAGTACGAGGGCGACGCGTTCAAGAAGTCGGTGGGACTGAATGGGGTGGGTTCTAAAGCCGTCAATGCGTTGTCGGAATCCTTTCGCGTGCAGTCGTTCCGCGATGGCAAGACGAAGGCGGCCGAGTTCCGCAAGGGCAAGCTGGTCAAGGACGAGAAGGAGCAGCCCACGAAGGAACCGAACGGGACGCTAATGCGGTTCCTGCCCGATGCGACGCTTTTCCCCAAGTTCAAGTGGGTCGAGGAGTTCCTGGTCGAGCGCATCCTTACCTACTCGTACCTGAACGCGGGGCTGACGCTCAAGTTCGGCGGCGAGTCGTACACCTCGAAGAACGGCCTCCGCGACCTGCTGGAGCACCACACCGACGACACCATCCGCTACCCCATCGCGCACCTGAAGGATGCGAAGGAGCCCGACATCGAGGTGGCGGTCACGCACGACAACGGCTACGGCGAGCGCTATTTCTCCTTCGTGAACGGGCAGTACACCACCGAGGGCGGCACGCACCTGGCGGCCTTCAAGGAGGGCGTGGTCCGGGCGGTGAAGGACTTCTACAAGAAGGAGTTCGACGCCTCGGACGTGCGCTCGAGCATCGTGGGCGCGATCGCGATCCGCATGCACGAGCCGGTGTTCGAGTCGCAGACGAAGACCAAGCTGGGCTCGACGACCTTCAACGAGGCGGGCGACTCGCTGCGCTCGTGGGTGGTGGAGTTCGCGCGCAAGAACCTGGAGCTGCACCTCCACAAGAATCCCGACACGGCCAAGGCGCTTCTGGAGCGCATCCAGCAGAACGAGCGCGAGCGCAAGGACATGGCCGGCATCCGCAAGCTGGCCAACGAGCGGGCGAAGAAGGCGAACCTCCACAACCGCAAGCTGCGCGACTGCAACGTGCA
>CBFGVC010000219.1:0-3218 GCA_965652255.1 uncultured Fibrobacteria bacterium
CCGACTTGGAGATTTCGCTCTTGCCTCCGCCCGAGACCGTGCAGGGCTTGTGGCAGAGCGTCCCCTCCGCCCGCGTGCCCACGAGGCGCCAGGTATCGGCCCCGGGGTGGCGCTCCATGCGCGCCTTGTACCCGTTGGGGTAGACGTAGGCCTTTCCGGGAGAAAGCAGGATCGAGACCTCGCGCCCGCCCTTCTTCCAGCGCACGCTTTGGTCGGGAAGGCGGATGTCGGCATCCTCCGGGATGTACACGATGTCGGGGAAGGCCTTGTCGGTGGCGTAGCCCTCCGGGTGCAGGTCGACCTTGCCGCGCAAAAGCCGCATCGCGCGGTCGAAGGTGAACCCCTTCGTGCCCACGAAATCCGAGCTCCCGCGAATGACGTCCCCCAGGTTGTAGCTCGGGAACACCAAGGCGCCCCCGGAGTGCTCCTCCTCCGACAGGCCGGTCAGGTTGGCGGCGAATCCGATCTGGGTCTTCACCTCCTTCTTGCAATAGCCGTAGTAGTTGTCGGCGATGAGCGTGACGATGAGGCCCTCCGCCGCGCGGAAGGTGCACTTGAAGGCTCCGCCGTCGTTGTACTTCTCGTCCGCCTTCTCCCAGCACATGCCGTCCCGTTTTTGGCGGGCGGTGGCCTTGGAGACGTGCGGCAGGCCCAGTTCCTTCTTGGTCAGACGCGGGAGGTGCGGGGCGAGCACCACGAGGCCCGAGACGCCGCAAAAATGCTCCACGTCGAGGCCCGGATCGTTCTCGGGCAGGTAGGGGTCGCCCGCGTTGCCGAAGATGGATTCCACGAAGTCGAGGTTGCTCACCAGCGAGGCGGGAGCGAGGAAGCGGATTTCCATGTCGCGGTACGGCGACAGCCCCGGCACCTCGGGCGACACGCGCGGGCGCAAAAAGAGCGAGGTGAAGGCGTGCACCCGATCCTTCGCCGGAAGCGTGGAGGTGAAGGGCAGGAGCGAATGTTCGCGGGGAGGCTTCATCGCCTGGGCGAAGAGCCGCGCGAAGGTCGCGGCGGGCACGGCCTTCTTGTCGGCGGGAATGGGCAGGCCGCCCTCGGCGACGTGGAAGGTGCCCTTCGTCGTGCGCTTGTCGGAGGCGGGGTTGTGCAGCACGCCCTGCAGCACGCGCGTGCTCTTGAGCAGGGGCGACTCGAAGACGTCCTTGTCGGGAGGCAGCGACAAGGTGCGCGCCAGCCCGTGGAAATCCATGTGCAAGGTGCTCGCGGGCAGCCGCACGCCGGGGATTTTCAACCCGCCGAAGTGGCGGTCGAGTCCGTCCTGGATGCGCTGGTCGGTGGGGCACAGCGGCGCCGGCCAAGCGCGGAACTTGCTGTTGATCTTGCGGACCAGCTCGGCGGAGTGCTCGGTGATGGCCTGCGTGCCGAACCGGGCGGGTAGCTTGAATCCCGTCGACAGCAGCTTGAGCTGGATGATGGGCAGGACGTCCTCGTAGTCGGGCAGGACGGAGGCGTTGTTTTCGAAGCCGAAGCGGGTTTTGCGTTCCATGCCTCAAAAATGCAAAAGTGGGGGAGGACGGTTTCGCGTCGCAACTTTGACGCAATCGGGACAATCGGTTCGGGGTTGCGCGGTAAATTGGAAACGTTGACGCCTTCACCGTCTCCCGGACGTCCGGATCCCCGAGGTCTTCTCCCCCTCCGGCGGATTCGAAACAAAACCCGGGCCCGTACGGCGAAGGACAAACGGGAAGGGCGGGTCCGGCGGATCCGCCCTTCCTCATTTCTCCGAATCCTTCGCGTTCACGACCTTTCGGATGCCCGGGATGCCCGCTCAGGGCGGTCCGGCAGGGCGTCCCGAGGTTCTCAGGCCGCCTGCGGGGCTTCCTCGCCGTCGACCTGCCTGCGCCGGCCGCGCGGGGCATGTTCCCGCGATCCGGCTCCCGTTCCGCTTCCCTCTTCGCCTCCCTCCTCGCGCAGCGTGTCGGGGAAGGTTTCCGGCGGCGAGGCGGCGTCCCACTCGTGCTCCGAATCCTCGTCGACCAGCCCTCCCGCCGCGCGGCCGCGCAGGATGAGCACGGTCACGATGGCGGCCGCGACCCCCGCGCCCACCAAGCCGTACACCAGGCTGCGCCGGGCCAGGTTGCGGTTCACGCCGCAGGTGATCCTCTCGACGATGTCGGTCATGTCGTGCCGGTCAAACATGGCATTCTCCTTTCCTAAGGGTTCGCGTTGCGCGCGGCGAACAGTTCCACCCACGCGATGTAGGCCTTCATCCACTTCTCCACGAGCTTGCGGGGAGCCGGGCCCAGGCTGCCGTCCTCCTCGAAGAACCCCTCGCTCACCCGCAGGAACATCTCGGGCTGGGCCAAGGTGGGCATGTCGAGGTGGGCGAGGATGTTGCGAAGGTGCTGCTGCGCCATCGAGGTGCCGGCCCAGCTTTCGGTGACGCCGCACACGGTCGCGGGCTTCCCCGTCCACGCGCTGTCGCGATAGGGGCGCGAGGCCTGGTCGATGGCGTTCTTGAGCACGCCCGAGACGGAACGGTTGTATTCGGGCGTCACGAACACGATTCCGGCGGCCTCGCGGATGGCGGTCTTGAGCGCCGTCACCGCCGGGTCGGGGTTGTGCTCTTCGTCCGCGTTGAACGGCGGGATGTCGCCGATGGGGTGGATGCGGAACACGACGCCGGGGAAGTCGAGCTTCGACAAGGCCTGGGCGAACTTCAGGTTCAGGGATTCCTTGCGCAGGCTGCCGACGATGACGAGCAAGGTGGAGGGGGTGGCCATTCGCGTTCATTCTCCTTGGGGGCGGCGGATTCCGGGTCGAAGCTTCGGCGGGCGCGCGAAGCCCCTTTCGAAGGAGAATACACGATGCGCGCGCGGAACGCAACGAATGCAAAGGCTTGCAACCAAACGAAACCCTTCGCAAGCTTCGCGCGTTTCGGTGAAACATCGCATCGTCCGTTGGTCAGATCGGCGGCGTGCGGCGGTTGTCCACGTCGGCGCCGGGATCGAGCGTCGGCGGGGTGAGCACCGAATTCTTCGCCGCCTCGAGCGGGCTCGCCGCGTCCTCGGGATTCGTCGGATCGACCTTGGCCGCGTCGTCCGGGGGCGCCCGCTTTTCCTTTTCCTGGACCATTTCCCGGCCCACGCGCCGGCCTTCCCGGACGTTTCTTCGCCCCAGCAGCATGACGAGGATGATGGCGGTGGCCACGAACATCACGATGAGCAGTACGACAAGCATCATTTTCTCCTCCCTGCGCG
>CBFGVC010000220.1:0-3197 GCA_965652255.1 uncultured Fibrobacteria bacterium
GATGTGGTACGACGCGAACATCTCCGTGGTGGGCTGCGACAAGAACATGCCCGGCTCGGTGATGGCGATGGCCCGCTTCAACCGCCCCTCCATCATGGTATACGGCGGCACCATCCTGCCCGGCTACCACAAGGAGCAGAAGCTCGACGTGATCTCGGCCTTCGAGGCCTACGGCAAGTTCGTGGCCGGCTCCATCGATGAGGCGGAGATGAACGCCGTGCTGAAGAAAGCCTGCCCCGGCCAAGGCGCCTGCGGCGGCATGTACACGGCCAACACCATGGCGTCGGCCGTGGAGACCCTGGGCATGGCGCTGCCCTACGACTCGTCGCACCCGGCGGCGAGCGGCGGCAAGCTGAAGGAGTGCGACACGCTGGGCGCGGCCATCCGCCGCGCGCTCGAGCTCGACCTGAAGCCGCGCGACATCATGACGCTCAAGGCCTTCGAGAACGCGATCACCGTGGTGATCGCGCTCGGCGGCTCCACCAACGCGGTCTTGCACCTCATCGCCATGGCCAAGGCCGCGCAGGTACCGCTTTCGATCGACGATTTCCAGCGCATCAGCGACAAGACGCCGTACCTCGCCGACCTGAAGCCCAGCGGCAAGTACGTGATGGAGGACCTCCACGACGTGGGCGGCGTGCCCGCGGTGCAAAAGCTCCTGCTCAAGGAAGGCTTCCTGCACGGCGACTGCATGACCGTGACCGGCAAAACCCTGGCGGAGAACCTCGAGGACGCGCCCGGCCTCAAGGAAGGCCAGAAGATCATCCACCCCGTCTCTTCACCGCTCAAGCCCACGGGCCACCTGCGCATCCTGTACGGCAACCTCGCCCGCCAGGGCGCGGTGGCGAAGATCACCGGCAAGGAGGGCCTCTCCTTCACCGGACCGGCCAAGGTGTTCGACTCCGAGGAAGCCTGCATCGAGGCGCTGGAGCAAAAGAAAATCAACTCCGGCGACGTGGTGGTGATCCGCTACGAGGGCCCCACGGGGGGGCCGGGCATGAGCGAGATGCTCAAGATCACCTCGGCCATCATGGGCGCGGGACTGGGCAAGAGCGTGGCGCTCATCACCGACGGCCGCTTCTCGGGAGGCACGCACGGCTTCGTGGTGGGGCACGTCACTCCGGAGGCCCAGCTGGGCGGGGTGATCGCGATCCTGAAGGACGGCGACGTGGTGACCATCGACGCGGTCAAGAACTCGCTGGAGGCCGACCTGACCGACGCGGAGATCGCCTTCCGCTTCAAGGAATGGAAGGCGCCGCCGTACAAGGTGACGCAGGGAACGCTTTACCGGTACATCAAGACGGTGAGCACGGCGTCGGAAGGGTGCGTCACCGACGCGTAGCGGAGGCGACGCCCCCCTTGTAGGGGCGAATCGGTCCCTGAGCTTGCCTGCGGTGAGCTTGTCGAACCCGTCGAAGGGGGGATTGAAAGAGGACGGTACCCCCCCCTCAATCACACCTATCAATCCCATATCCCGATCCGCCGATCGTGAAGACGTACGTCCAACGGCAATCGACCGTGCCCGTCGCGAAATGGGCGGGTGAATCCTCGGACAATTCCCCGTCCACCCAAACCTCGTTGTCGCCTTCCCGCACCCGCCGATACGGCGTGGTGTCGCCCGGTAGAATGGAACCGTATTTTGCCGGCCCTATGACCACCGATATGGCGGCCGGCCGTTCGTTCACCACCCGCACCCGAATATCGGCCCCGGACTCGGAAGTCACGCATCCCGTCATCGCCAAACCCGCGATCATCAGGCAGAGCGGGGCGAGACCGGCATTACCGCCCCGAATCCCCGGCATCCGGCTCCGCACCCGAGGCGCTGTCATCGCAGCAACTTGAATGCGTGGCTCCACTCGTTCCGTAAAAATCCCGGGATGCACCATAGAATGCACAAGGGCTCGATGGCCCGGGCGGCTTCCACCCCGCCCATGTCTTCCGTCTCCCAGCCGAAGCCCTCGAGGATTTCCGTCACCGCGCGCTTGGCCGCCGCGTCGTTGCCGCAAATGAACATGGTCGGCTTGCCGCCGGCGAACTTCGGATCCACCATGAAGGCCGCGCCCACGGAGTTGAAGGCCTTCACGAAGCGCGCCGCGTGGAACTCCCGCTGCAGGCGTTCCATCAGGGAATCCTCCAGCGTCGTCGTGAACTTCAGGACGCCCTTCTCGGGCGGCGCGTCGGCGATGGGGTTGGTGGCGTCGATCACGACCTTGCCCGCGAGGTTTTTCGTGTCCGCCAGTCGCAACGCATCGTCGGCGACGGCGCCTTTCACCGCCAGCACGAGGATTTCGCCGAAGGCCGCTGCGTCCTCGAAGCTTCCCACGGCGACCGCCGGATTTTCCGCATTCCATGCCGCGAGTTTCATCGCGTCGCGCGTGCCGATTTTCACCTCATGCCCATGTTTCGCGAAACCCGCCGCCAAGGTCTTGCCGACCCCGCCGGAGCCGAGGATGCCGATCTTCATGGGAACCTCCCGGGGTTGTTCGCTGCGAGCTTGCGGCTCGCCGGGCGCAGCCACCACGAAAGCACCGTCAGCGCCAGCAGCAGGATGCCGGGAAGAATCTCACCGAATGGGCTTTCCGAGGCCGCGTGCGACCCAATGATTCCCGTGGCCAAGAAGAAGAATCCCGCGTAGGCCCATTCCTTGAGCAGGGCGAAGCCCGGGGCGAGGATGGCAGCGACGCCCAGGATTTTCCAGACCCCGATGATGTTCAGGAAGTAGGAGGGATACCCAAGGTCGTCGAGGATGAACTCGTGGGCGCCTTCGACGCGGAGCAGCTGGACCGCGGCGCTCGACAGCATGCCGAAGGAGAGCCAGATGGTGAAGATCCAGTAGGCGATGGTCTTGAGACGTCCGGGCTTCATGGGGGAACCTTTCGGGCTGGAACGCTACCTCGGAAAATAATGGAATCGAGGCCTCCGCGCGCGACTTTCAAACAAAAAACCCCCGTCCACCGGACGGGGGTTTCTCAAAAATCCACGGGTCGATGCCCGCAGGGGCGAACGACGGGCGAATGTTACTCGCCCTTACATGCGTCCCTACCGGGACATCGCCCATTCCGGCATGCGGATGACCTCGCCGCCCTTGAGGGCCGACTCGTGCGCCAGGATGCCCGTGCAGGTGATGTTGGCCGACTGCACCGCGTTCGGGAACGGATCGCGGTTCTTGTCGAGCGCGTCGAGGATCTCGTGCGCCA
>CBFGVC010000221.1:0-3192 GCA_965652255.1 uncultured Fibrobacteria bacterium
GCCTACGGCTTCAGGATCTCCTTCGCCCGCGCCGCCTCGTTGCTCTGCGGGCAGGCCGCGATCAACTGGTTCAGCGCCTCGTTGCGGCGCGGATGATCCTGCTGCTGGTCGTGGATCAGCCCGATCTTGAGAAGCGACGCGCACACCTGGGAACCCTGTGGAAACTCCGCCTGCACGCGCTGGTAAAGCTCGAGCGCGCGATCCGGCTTGTCGGCGCGCAAGAACGACTCCGCCATCCAGTACAGCGACTGCTCGCGCCAGGCGCCGGCGTTCTCCTTCTCGTAGATCGCCTTGAAACCCTGGAACGCCAGCTCGTAGCGGCCCCGGATGAAATCCTCGCGCGCCTGGCCGAAGAGATGCTCGAGGTCCAACCCCGGGACCACCTTGACCGCGGAGGAGCCCCCCTTGGCCGTGTCCACCGGGATCACCTTGCGCTGGTCGAGGCGGTCGAGCTTCTGGTTCAGCTGCACCATGCGATGCTGCGTCTCGTCGATCTCGGCATGCAGGCGGCTGATCTGCGCCTGCAGGTCGGTGAGCATGGCGGTGAGGTCCGCGCGCATGCGGCTCGTGCTGCCGCCCATCTGCAGGTTGATCGCGTCGAGCGACCTCTGCAGCTCGGCGATCTCGGCGCGCGACGAATCGACCCGCGCCCCCACCTGCCGAAGCTCATGGGTGCGCAAAACCGTCATCTGCGAGCAGCCGCCCAGGTAAAAAAGGAAAGCGGCGGCCGCGACGGCGGCCAGCGCCGCCCGGCCAAGAAAAGACGGCCATCCCCGCGAGGGAATGGCCGCCCGGAAACAACCCGAAGGCTTCATGGAAGCGATCAGAACGACGGCGCGAACTCGGCGCGACGGTTGAGCGACCACGCGGACTCATCGCTGCCTTCGGCGGCGGGCCGCTCTTCGCCGTAGCTCAGCACGCTCACCCGGCCGGCGTCGATGCCATAGCTGGCGAGGTACTGCTGCACGGCCTGCGCGCGGCGCTCGCCCAAGGCGAGGTTGTACTCGTTGGTGCCGCGCTCGTCGGCGTGCCCCTCGATGCGCACGGTGACCTCCGGGAACTCCTGCATGAGGCGCGCCACCGCCTCGGCCGTGGCCTTGCCCGACTCGCTGAGCGAGCTCTGGTCGAACGCGAAATAGATGGGCTTGAAGGCCTGGGCGGCGGAAGCCTGCAGGCGCTCGCGACGCAAGGCGGCCGTATCCACCGCGGGAGCGGCCGGGGCCGGAGCGGGCGCGGGAGCCTCGACCCGGGGCGGGGGCGGTTCGGCGGGAGGCGGCGGGGGCGGCTTCTTGGCGCAGCCCGAGATCAGGGCGCCGCCGACGAGGACTGCGAGTGACCATTTCTTCAGGTTCATTTCGTGCTCTCCTTTTGGGTAAGATCCGTGCAAAACGTGAAACGGAGTTGGCGGAAACCGTATCTTTCCTGAACGTTTGCACATTCCGGGAAAGCCCGATCCGCGGACACCGCGAACGCCGCTTGGCTCAAGCTACCAAAAAAAGGCGATGGCGGTCAAAGCGGTGGAATGGAAAATCGGTGTCAAAATGGCCCTTTTTCCGTAACGAAATGATTCAGTAGTCCGACCAGGAGGGCATCGTGTTCCCCCCTGACCAAGTCAGCCTGCGAAGCGCCCCGCCGTCGGCGCGCATCACGTAAATCTCCGCGGAGCCGGTGCGGGTGGAGCTGAAGGCGATGAAACGGCCGTCGGGGCTCCAGGCCGGATTCTCGTTGCTGCCGCCCGAGGTCAGGCGCACGGGGTCGCCGCCGTCGGGCGCGACGGTGTAGATGTTGAAGTTGTTGCCGTCGTCCATGGCGGCGAAGACGATGCGGTCGCCCTTGGGCGACCAGGCCGGAGAGCCGCAGTACGCGAAATCGTAAGTGATGCGGCGGGTGTTGGAACCGTCCCGGTCCATCACGTAGAGCATGGGCCGACCCGAGCGGTCGGACATGAAGGCGATCTCCTGCCCGTTGGGCGACCAGGTGGGCGAGGTCTCGATGCTTCCGGCGAAGGTGAGGCGCTCCGCCCGGCCGCCCGAGACGGGACGCCGGTAGATCTCGCTGTTGCCGTCGGCGGTGGAGGCATAGGCGACCTCGCGATCGATGCGGTTGTAGGCCGGGGCCGTGTGCATGCCCCGGCTCGAGGGAAAGGCGGGACGGGGGGAGGCCCGGTCGGGATCCACCCAGTAAAGCTGCGGCGTGCCGTGCAGGTAGCTGGAGAACAGCAGCTGGTCGCGCCCGCCCGCGAAGACGGGGTTCAGGTTGATGCTGCCGTTGCGGGTGACGGCCCGCGGCGCGGACCCGTCGTAATCCATGATCCAGATGTCCTTGGCCTGGCCGCCCCGCCGCACGTAGGCGATGCGCGTCTGGGCAATGCCCTTCTCGCCGAAAAGCTGGTACACCAGCTCGTCGGAGAACCGGCGCGCCGCGCCGCCGAACTCCTCGCGCGGCCCGGAATAGCGGCGACGGAGGATCACCTCGTCCGATTCCAGGTCCACCAGCTCGGCCTGCAGCGAATACCGCCCGCCCTCGAGCGAGTACTCGCCGCGCACGTAGCCCAGCGAGCCGTCCTCGGCGAAGAGCACCTTGGCCCCGCGCGTGAACGACGGCGCGCGGCGGATGCGGAAGCGCTCGCTGAACTCGAGGTCGCCGGCGATCACCGCGGCGGGATCGCGCTCGGGCGCGCGGGGCCCCTCGCCGAGCCGCTTGAAATCCACGAGGCCAAGCGCCAGCACCTCGGCGCCCCTCTGCTCCGATGTGATGACCACGTCCTGCGCGAAGGCGGGGCCGCGCGACGCGAGGAGGAGCGCGGCCGCCGCGGCGACCGCGAAGCACCCGGACAATGCGATGGTCCGCAGCGGCCCCCCCATCCCCCGCCCGCTTCCCCTGCGGCGTTCTCCCGCTCGTTCAGTTGCCGCTGTAGATGAATTCATAGCTGACCTTCAGGCGATCCTCGGGAAAACTCTCGGGAATGGGGGGAAGGGTTTCGAGCCGCAGGATGGCGCGCTTGGCAAGGTCGTCCAGGAAGGAATTGCCCGAGCCCTGGAGCACTTCGACCTCGGTCACCTTGCCTCCGTCGCGCGTCGCCACGAAGCCCACCACGGTCTTCGACCCCCGCGGGGCCTCTATGCCGGTGGGAGGATTCCATTGTCTTTCCACCAACCGCTGCACCCTTCCGGCCCACATGGCCAGGCGCGG
>CBFGVC010000222.1:0-3191 GCA_965652255.1 uncultured Fibrobacteria bacterium
ATGGTGAACGCCTCCACGCGCCTCGCCGACGGCGGCGAGTACCTGCTGGGCGCCGAGGTGGGGATTTCCACCGACCGCATCCACGCGCGCGGCCCGATGGGCGTGGAATCGCTCACGACGTACAAGTGGATCGTGGAGGGAAACGGCCATGTCCGCAAGTAACCCGCCGGGCTGGCTTTCCGCCGTCAAGTTCGACGACAAGGGGCTCGTCACGGCCGTCGCGGTCGACAGCGAAAAGGGCGACGTGCTGATGCTCGCGCACATGAACGCGGAGGCCCTTCGCCTCACGATGGAGACGGGGCGCATGACCTATTGGTCGCGCTCGCGCAAGTCCCTTTGGGTGAAGGGGGAAACGTCGGGGAACACGCAGAAGCTCGTCTCGGCGCACCTCGATTGCGACGGCGACGCGTTGGTGTTCCGGGTGATTCCCGAAGGCTTGGGCGCCGCGTGCCACGAAGGTTACCGAAGCTGCTTCTTCCGCGAGTTCAAGGGCGGGGCGTGGGAAGCGCAGGGAAAGCCGATCGCTCCGGGGACGAAGCACTGAAAACAAATCAGAAACCGGAAATCAGAAATCGGAAACGAAAGCACGGGTGTTTTGTCGTTGCCGCTGAGATCCGGAGTCGTTTTTGTGTTCTTTCATATTTCTGATTTCCGATTTCATATTTCCCAGTGACACCCACCTTCCTCCCCCCCCTCCTCGACTTCTGGTCCTCCGAGGACTTCGATCCCTCCGGCGGCGCCTTCGTCATCGGCCTCTCGGGCGGCGCGGACTCGGTTGCGCTGCTTGAGCTCTTCGTTCGCGAAGCGGCGCCGCGCTTCGGCTGCAAGGTGTTCGCGGCGCACGTCAATCATCGCCTGCGCGCCGATTCCGGGCTCGACCAGGTCTTCGTCGAGGAGTTGTGCGCCGGGCGCAACGTTCCACTGCACGTCGAGACCCTCGACCCGGAAACGCGCCGCCGGGGCCAGTCGGCCGAGATGTGGGGCCGCGAGCATCGCTACGCGGCCTTCGCCCGCGCCGCCGCGCGCTTCGGCGCGGGCGGCGTGCTCACCGCGCATCACCGTGACGACGCGGTGGAAACGGTGTTGCTCCGGTTGTGGCGCGGCACCGGCATCGCGGGGCTCGCCGGCGTGCCCTTCCGGCGCGCCGACGGCGTCACCCGGCCGCTTCTGCCCGTCGCGCGCGCGAAGCTGCGCGCCTGGCTGCGCGAGCTGGGCACGGCCTGGCGGGAGGATTCCACCAACCTCGACGCGCGCGTGCCGCGCAACTGGGTGCGGCACGCCTTGTTGCCGGCCTTGCGCGCCGAGGATCCCGAGGTCGACAGGCGGCTTTTCCGCATCGCCCGCGATGCGGCCTCGCTCCTGCCCGCCTGGGAGCGCTGGACCCGCGAGGAACATCCCGAGGAGGAAGCCCTGTCACGGGGCGGCGTGCCCGTGGAATGGCTGCGGGCGGGCATGGACGCGGCGACGCTGCGCGGCCTGCTCCGCGCGCTCGGGGTCGCCGATCCGACGCCCGAACTGGCCGCCGAGATCCTGCGCCAAGCCGCCGCGGGGGCCGCGCGCATCCGCGCTCGCGCGGATTCCGCGACGCTTTTGACCGAAAAAGACGGCATTCTCGTCGCGAAGCGTTCGATTTTCGAACGCGGCGCGCGGCCCTGACGGGCTACCAGCCGCGGTAAAGAGTATTTTTGGAGCACGCATTTCGCGCTTGCGCGCATGTTTTACCCCGTGTTTCCGGAGCTTCCCGCATGTCCGATTCCCTCGAAGACAAGAAAGCCAACCTCGTCGAGAAGGGGAAGCCGAATTCCACGGACGAGCGCCCGGATGAGCGCCAGGGGGAACCGGGCAAGGCCCGCAAGAAGCCCGGCGGGCCCAAGCCCGAGCCCGGCAGCGGTTGGCCGCGCCGCAATGTCTTTTTGCTGCTCGCCATGGTAGCGGCCTCCCTCCTGCTCGTGCAGGTGCTCGACTCGGGCAATCGCGCCGATGAGATTCCTTATTCGCAGTTCCGCAAGCTGGTTTCCGACCCTGCATGGCCGGTGACGGAGGTGACGCTCACGCGCGTCAGCGAAGGATATGAGTTGACCGGGATGCGGCGCCTCACCGCGGAGGAAGCCGAGATACGGCGGGGACTGGATGGAACCGGCGCATCGGGCGAGCCGCGGCCTGTCGCCTTCAAGACCTTGCTTCCGGACGTCGAGCCCGCCGTCGGCGAAATCCTCGCCGCCCTGGAGGCGCGGGGCATCACGATCAAGTTCGCGCAAAGCTCGCGCTGGCCCGGCTTGTTGCTCTCCTTCCTGCCCCTCTTGCTCATCATCCTCTTCTTCTGGTTCCTGATGGCCCGGCAGGCCGGGCAGATGGGGGCCGGCCCGCGCGGCGTTTTCGGATTCGGCAAGGTCAAGCCGCGCGTCTCCGACGACAACAAGCCCAAGGTGACCTTCAAGGACGTGTCGGGTTGCGAGGAGGCCAAGGTCGAGCTGCACGAGATCATCGACTTCCTCAAGGATCCCGCCAAGTTCAGCCGCCTTGGCGGACGTATTCCCAAGGGCGTGCTCCTGCTGGGCCCCCCGGGTACCGGAAAGACCCTGCTCGCGCGCGCGGTGGCGGGGGAGGCCGACGTTCCCTTCTTCAGCATGTCGGGATCCGATTTCGTCGAGATGTTCGTGGGCGTGGGCGCCTCCCGCGTGCGCGACCTCTTCGAGCAGAGCAAGAAAAACTCCCCGTGCATCGTCTTCATCGACGAGATCGACGCCGTGGGCCGCCAGAGGGGCGCGGGGCTCGGCGGCGGCCACGACGAGCGCGAGCAGACCCTCAACCAGCTGCTGGTGGAGATGGACGGCTTCACCGCCAACGACGGGGTGATCCTGATCGCCGCCACCAACCGTCCCGACGTGCTCGACCCGGCCCTTCTGCGCCCGGGACGATTCGACCGGCAGGTGGTGGTGGACCTTCCCGACGTGAAGGGCCGCGAGGGAATCCTGCGCGTGCATCTCGCCAAGCGCAAGGTGCCCCTCGCCGACGACGTCGATCCCGCGCAGATCGCCAAGGGCACGCCCGGGCTCTCCGGCGCCGACCTCGAGAACCTCGTCAACGAGGCGTGCCTGCTGGCCGCGCGCTTCGGGAACGAAAAGGTCTCCCTCGTCGACTTCGAGGAGGCCAAGGACAAGATCATGATCGGCACCGAGCGCGCCTCGCGC
>CBFGVC010000223.1:0-3185 GCA_965652255.1 uncultured Fibrobacteria bacterium
CGAGGTTTTCGACGACGATGCCGGTGTTGTGGAGGATGGGGTAGGGCATGGGGGGTTCTTTGAGGGAGAAGGGGTATTCGGGCTTCTTCGACTCGGGGGCCTGCTGGTTATCGAGGAGGGGATGGGGATCACACTCCGCGCGCGATCACCTTTCGGGCTTCTTCGACCGCGAAGTTGAACCCGAGGTCGGGGTCGCGCAGCAGTTTTTCAGTGGCGAGCGCATGGGCGCGGATGTTCGCGTCGGGGTTTTTTTGCGCGCCTTCGAGCACGGGGCCGGCGGCGATCGCGCCCAATGCGACGAGCGCGCGGCTGAGGCTGCGGTGCATGTCGCGGTTGCCGCGTCCGAGTTGCGTGGAGAGTTCCCGGGCAAGGGAGGCCTTCCGGTCTTCGGGCACGAGCGCCACGGCGGCACGCCATGCGCTGCGGGCGGTTTCATCGTCGGGGTCGCGCAACAGCGCGGGCGTGATGGCAGGCCACGCGCTCACGTCGCGGATTTTCGAGAGAGTATGCAGCGCCTGGCTGCGGGCTTGCGCCACATCGGACCGGAGTTCGGCGACAAGGCCGGGAAGGGTTTCATCGGCCGGATGGCGGATGAGCGCCCAAGTGAGCATTTCGCGGACGAAGAAGTCGGGTTCGACGGCGCATCGGGCGATGAGAGGCTCGATGGAGCGGGAGTGCGGTCGGGTGCCGAGGGCCAGCGCGGCCTGGAGACGGGCGGAGGCGTCGGGGGAGGCGAGTGCTGCCAGAAGGGAGTCTTGCGGAGATGTGCGCGACATTTTACGGAATGATATCAAGAGCGCAGGACAAATCGGATCGCGAGTCCAGGTTTAGGCGAGGGTTTCCTTCCGGAATGGTATCCCTAGTTCCCGGCCCCCGCCGAAGGGCGTTCTGGGACGAACGGCGTCTGCTGATGAAGGGCCAGCTTCCACTCGCCGGCAGTCGGAAATCCGGACGTTCTTCCAGCGATCGACCGACTGGATGGATTTCAGCGTGGCTTCGCGGCCCAGGACGCCGACGGGGTGGGGGAAGACCATGAGGGAGCCGTCGGCCAGGCGCCGGTCATAAAAGTCAGGGCCTTCGATCCAGAATCGCTCTTCGAGTCGCCAGAATGCTTGTTCGTCCATGTTCCGCCACCTGCCGGGGTCGAAGAATCAACCTACGCGGACCGTGGCGTCCCGCCAATTCCTGAGCAAAAAAGGGCCTGTTTCGTTGAAATTTCGCCTGTATTCACCAATTTCACCTATATCCGAAAAAAGTGCGTACTAATTTTTACACTCATCCCAAAAAGCTCATCGAGTGCAAGGAATCAAACGCGCGCGCGCGTGGAAGCTCCCGCAGGAACGGGTTTAGTCGAGGCGATCCCCCGAACAAAAAGGGGCTCCCGAAAGAACCCCCCATTGCGCGTTTGCGTTCCGCCTACCGGACCAGCGTCATCGCCCCGGCCCCGAACGCCCACGCGGACGGGTCCCCAAGGCACGGGCTCGCGTCCTGCGCATGCGTCACCCGCTCGATCCGAAGCGAATCCTCCACCGGCAGTTCCACGAACCAGCTCGCCTCGCGGGTCGCGCCCTCTCCCGTCAACCCGGCGCCGAAGTAGCAATGGATCCCGCTGCCGGGCGTGATGTCGGCGAACACCCGGTTCAGGCGACCCGTCGCCTCGCGGGGCGCGCGGTATCCCCATGCGCCGAGCGCGTCCGGGCCCAGGCTCAAGGTCAGTTCCGTCGTGGGCCGGTAGGGATTATTCGCCAGGACGATGAAGCGGTGTTGTTCCGAAACCACCGACCAGTCTCCACCGGGCTCCGCCCAGATCCCTTGGGCCGTGCCGGGCACGTCCACGGCCATCGTTCCGAACCGGGGTTCTCCGTGCGGGGGAGAATCTTGGGCCGCCGAGCGCAGGCCCTGCTTTCCGGTTCGGGGATCAACGGGCGAGGATTCGGGGCCGAGCGGGTCGTACAGGTGTTCGAAAAAGACGGATTGGCTGGCCGAGTCGTAGTACTCGAACTGGCTGACGGCGTGCCGGAACTCCCCGGTGAATCGTTCCGGCGCGGCATAGACGTGATGGACTCGCTGGTCCATCAGCCCGAAATCCACCGCGTCGGAGGCGGGAAAACCCGCGGTTCCCAAGGGCTGCCCGGCTTCGATGCGGCGGCCTTTACCGAGCATCTCGCAGGCCTCGACGGTCTCGTTCCAGGTCGAGTAGGTGTCGCATCGATCCCACTCCACCGTGGGAAAGGTTGCACTGTCGAGCGTGCCGAGATGGCCAAGGTACCCGTACACGTCCTCGCAGACGTCGAAGTTGATGCTGTAGTCCTCCTCGCCCTGCCTCCAGTCGGAGACGACGTATCGGTTGCGGCGGATGGTCTTGAGGATGATGTTTCCGGGCGACACGACGGGCTGGTTGCGCTCCTTCAACATGATGCCCGGATGGCGCTTGGGCAAGGTTTGCTCGGGCGGGCCCAGCCTGCCGATCACATCGGTCCACTCGATTCCGGTCACGGGCAGGGGAATCACGGTGAAGTAGGGGAGTTCGCCGCACTGCGGAAGGTCGGAATCCTTCTCGGGCCCGGTTTCGCTCTTGGGGCTCGAGGCGAGATTGCAGGAGATGAGCGCCGCGGTCAGCGCGGAAAGGGTGATTCGGGCGATCAGGGTAGGGGCGCGTTTCATGCACTTGCTCCTGCGGATGAAGGATCGTGGTTTTTTCGCCTGGCCGGCGACATCCGTCGTCCGGGGCGATCGGGAATCGCGTTGGCTGTCCGGGGCGATTGGGAATCGCTTTGGATTGTCCGGGGCGATTGGGAATCGCTTTGTATCCCCCGGGGCGATTGGGAATCGCCCCTACTCTTTCACCGCCGGCCCCGTGTACAGGTACTTCGGCCGCACGATGGGCATTCCCTTGCCGCCGCGCGCCTCCGTTCGCTCCCACACGATCTGCGAGGCGATGCCCACGCAGCGCGACAGGCCGAACAGCACCGTGTAATAGGTCTCGTCCGTCAGGCCGCAGGCGTTCAGGAGCGTGCCCGACACCGCGTCCACGTTGGGATAGGGGTTGCTCACCTTGGGCCGTTTCTTGAGCGCCGCCACGCCGCGCTCGCGCAGGGCCACGGCCATGCGGAAGAGCTTGTCGTCCTTGGCGATCTCCTCGCCCAGCGCGTACTGCACCGTCGCCCGGGGATCCTCCACGCGCA
>CBFGVC010000224.1:0-3177 GCA_965652255.1 uncultured Fibrobacteria bacterium
TAGCGCGAGGGACGCAGGCCGTTGCGGTCGAGCGTCGCGCCGATGATCTCGCCGTCGGTGAAGGCCACCGAGGCCGGGCCGTCCCACGGCTCCATGATGGTGCCGTGGTACTCGTAGAAGGCGCGCTTCTCGGCGCTCATCTGCGGATCCTTCTCCCACGCCTCGGGGATGAGCATCGCCATCACGTGCGGCAGGCTGCGCCCGCCCATCACGAGCAGCTCGACCACGTTGTCGAGCTTCGCCGAGTCCGACCCGGTCGGGTCGATGATAGGCAGGAGCTTCGCGATCTCGTCCGGGGTGAAAAGCTTCGACTCGAGCAGGGACTCGCGCGCCCGCATCCAGTTCTCGTTGCCGCGCAGCGTGTTGATCTCGCCGTTGTGCGCGAGGTAGCGGAAGGGATGGGCCAGCGGCCAGGTCGGGAAGGTGTTGGTCGAGAAGCGGCTGTGCACCAAGGCCAGGGCCGATTCGAAATCCTCGTCCCGGAGGTCGGGGAAATAGCCGAGCACCTGCGGCGAGGTGAACAGCCCCTTGTACACGATGGTGCGGGCCGAAAGCGAGCCGCAGTAGAAATGCTCCGCGCCGGGCAGGCCGCTCTCGCGAATGGTCCTCTCGGCGTACTTGCGCGCCACGTAAAGCTTTCGCTCGAAGGCCGCCGCGTCCGGCGCATCCTTGCCCCTGCGGAAAAACACCTGCTCGTGGGCGGGCTCGACGGCCTTCACCGACTCGCCGATCTCGGCGTTGTTCGTCGGCACCGGGCGCCAGCCGATGATCTCCTGGCCGCACTCGGCGACGCACTTCACGAACAGTCCGCGAACGGCCTCGCGCTCGTCCTTGTCGAGGGGCAGGAACAACTGGCCCACGCCGTAATCGCCGGGCTCGGGCAGGGAGAAGCCCAGCTCCACCGCCTTCTTCGCGAAAAACTTGTGGGGAACCTGGGTCAGGATGCCCGCGCCGTCGCCCGAGTTCGACTCGGCGCCCGCGGCGCCGCGGTGCTCCAGGTTGTCGAGCAGCAGCATTCCCTGCGCCACGATGGAGTGGGATTTCTTGCCCTTGATATGCGCCACGAAACCGACGCCGCAGGCGTCATGCTCGTTCCGGGGATCGTACAACCCTTCGACGCCGTTCAGGGCAGGCCCTTCCGCGCGGGAAAATCCACTGTTCATTTCGAACCCTCTCGACAAAGACACGACTGAAAACGCCCTAAAACTGAAAAATTGGACGTATTCCGTTCTCGACGGAGCCGCCCCGGAGGGGGAAAAATAAGTAAGAACGGGGGGATTTTGGGGGGTTGGGGTCCGGGTCGGCGCAGCGGGCAGGAAATCGGAAATGCGGGATCGGAAATCAGGAACGGCGGAATTCGATCGCCCGCCGTCGGCGTTTTCGACCTCCGGGGCCGCTGGTGTCCTTTCCGATCTCAGATTTCCGGTTTCCGGTTTTCCAAAAACTCCCTCAGCGCTTCCGGATCCCTCGCCCACTCCTCATCCGGCGTTTCCAGCAACCGCCCAAGGTCCTTCGGCCGCCGGACTTCCCAGGCCCCTTCGGCGATTTCATCCTCCAGCTGCCCGGGACCCCAGCCGGCGTAGCCGAGGAAGAGCCGAAGCGAAGGTTCGCCCCGCGAAAGGATGGCCTCCAGCGAATCCCACCTCCCCCCCACGTTCACGCCCGGAGCCAGGGTCACCGCCTCGGGAACCGCCTCGCCGCCCAGCTCGAGCACCTGCAGCTCCTCAGGCCGAACCGGGCCGCCGATGTACACCCGACGCCGCTCGGCCGCTTCCGGATCCTGCGGGGATATCTCGAAGATCTCCCGCAGCGGCATGTGCGAGGGCCGGTTCAGCACCAACCCGTAGGCGCCCTCCGCGTCGTGGCGGCACACCAGCACGATCGTGTTCCGGAAGTTGGGGTCCTCGAGGAGCTCGCCGGCCAAAAGCAAAGCGCCGGGACCGGGAAAGGGGGGCTTCTCCGGGGTCTCCCGGCTGTCCGGCCCTGCGGGGGCGTCGTTGGGGGCGCGCGGCTCGTCCATGCCCGAAAGGTAGTCGGGCCCGCGCGGGAGGATGGCGAAGGCCGCGGCGGGTCCACCCTCCCTCGTCCTCCCGGAAGTCGCCGTGACGCTTCCTTGCAAACACTGACGGGAAGGCAAACAAATAACCCGAAGATTCGAGTACGACGGAGGTCAAGCCAAATTAAATTTGCCACGTGCCGAGGCCTTGCGCACTCTCTCCCCTCACCCCGTCGCGGAGTCGCCTTCCGCGCTCGGGAACGTCGTCGGCACACCCCTCCTTCCCTTCGGGAACCCCCACATGCTGACCCCAATGACCGAAGTGGTCTTGTATTCCACCTTCGGCCTTTACGCCATCGCGTCCATCGGCCTCTTCACCTACGGCATCAACTGCTACTGGCTGCTCTACATCTTCCTGCGCAACCACCGGCGGCAGGTCGTGCACGACCGCCGCCGGCTCCGCCGCTTCTATGGAAGCGGCGGCATGGACAAGCTGCCGGTGGTCACCACGCAGCTGCCGGTGTTCAACGAGGCGAACGTGATCGAGCGGCTCATCCGCACGGTGTGCGCGATGGAATATCCCGCCGGCAAGCACGAGATCCAGGTGCTCGACGACTCCACCGACGGCTCCGAGAGCATCGCCGCGGCCATCGTCGACGAGATGCGCGCGCTGGGCCACGACATCAAGCTCATCCACCGCACCCACCGCAAGGACTACAAGGCCGGCGCGCTCAACGAGGGCATGGAGGCCGCGCGCGGCGAGTTCCTCGCCATCTTCGACGCCGATTTCGTCCCGCCCGCCGACTACCTGCTGCGCACCGTTCCCTTCCTGTGCATGAACGAGAGGTACGGCCTCGTGCAGGCGCGCTGGGGCCACCTCAACTCGCAGGAGTCCTCGCTCACGCTGGCGCAAAGCATCGGCATCGACGGGCACTTCGTGATCGAGCAGTCGGCGCGCTCGTGGGGCAGCCTGTTCATGAACTTCAACGGCACGGCCGGCGTGTGGCGCAAGTCGGCCATCGTGGACGCGGGCGGCTGGGAGGGAGACACGCTCACCGAGGACATGGACCTCTCCTATCGCGCCCAGCTCAAGGGCTGGAAGATGAAGTTCGCCTACGACGTGGTCGTGCCCGCCGAGCTTCCCGCCGACATCAACGCCTTCAAGTCGCAGCAGTTCCGCT
>CBFGVC010000225.1:0-3168 GCA_965652255.1 uncultured Fibrobacteria bacterium
GCAGCCGCTTGGGCCCGACGCCGGTCAGCTTAAGGAGCTCGGAGGACGGCATGCGCCAAAATTAACCCGCGAACCTGTAAGGACAACCCGTAAGGGTTGTAAGGGCGAATCTCATTCGCCCTTATTCGCCATCCACGCCCTACATGCCCTACGCTCGCCCTTGCTCGTCTCTATCCGGCTCCACGGACCTCACGCCCGTCGGGCGCAAAAAAAGGCGGCTCCCGTTCTGAACGGTGAGCCGCCTTCTTCGATTCGACAGAAGTCCTTTCGCCCGCTCCCTGAGCGGAGTCGAAGGGACGGGCGCCTTAGGCCACGTTCGTCTTGCGCTCCTTGATGCGGGCGGCCTTGCCCTGCAGCCCGCGCATGTAAAACAGGCGCGCGCGGCGAACCTTGCCTTGGCGGCTCACCTTGATGCCGGTGAGGCGGGGCGACTCGAGCGGGAAAATGCGCTCGACGGGGACGCCGTTGGAGATCTTGCGCACGGTGAAGGTGGCCGACACGCCGCTGCCGCGGCGCTGGATCACCACGCCGGTGAAGGTCTGCACGCGCTCCTTGTTGCCCTCGATGACCTTGAAATCGACGCTCACCGTGTCGCCGGAGTGGAACTCGGGCAGGTCGGTGCGGTTGGGGGCGGTGTGCACTTGCGCGACTTTGGGATGCATGACTCGTCCTTTGTTCGCCCGGGCCCATGGGCCGCGGACGGAGAAACCGTAAGATTGGGACGGAAAGGATAGGAATTCAGGGGAATTTTGCCAATTCCGGGGAAGAAAAAGATGGATATTCCGTAATTTCTTGCGAAATAGGCTTCAGGGAGAGATCAAAGGCCGGGCTGGTCGCCTGAAAAATTTCCGGTGCTCGACGCCGCACCCCTCCGGGGGCGGTCCCCCGCGGCGTCTCCGCGCCGGAAAGTTTTTCAGGCTCCGCCCGGCAGAGGTATCAGGATCGAAAACATCCGTCATGGAGACTGTAGTTTCTCCGATTCCGAGCAAAACCCCGGATCCACCTCAGGAGACCCGTCGCGCCCAGCAAGGCGAGCGTTCCTCCCCTCTCCCTTCGCGAGAGGGCCGGGGGTGAGGGTTTTTGCCCCCGCCCGATATCAGCCCCTCTTCCTCATCGGAATCAGGAATCCGAACGACACGCACCCCTCCTTCGTCCTCCGGGCATGGTGCACGCGATGCGAACGGAGGACGTTGCGCAGGTAACCGCCCTTCGGATGAATGCGGATGCCGAAACGCTTGTGGGCCAGGATGTCGTGCAGGAACAAGTAGGCCAGGCCGTAGGCCGTCATGCCCAACCCCCCGGCGAAGAACAGACCATGAACCGTCGCCCCCGCCACGAATAATCCCACCGCCACGAGGCTGAAGAATGCGCCGAACCAATCGTTCTTCTCCGGCCCCGCCGACGAATCCATCGCGCGCGGACGGTGATGGGACGCATGCAGCGACCACAGGAAACCGTGCATCACGTACTTGTGCGTGGCCCAGGCGACAAGCTCCATGAGGAGGAAGGTGGAGAGGAAGACGAAAGCGAAGAGCATCGGGGGGAGTGGGTGGAGGGTAGTGGGTGGTGGCGCGAGTTGTGAGTGGTGGATCGTGGATCGTTAGACTATAACCTTCCGTTGTTCCGCTGTTCCGTTGTTCTATTGTTCTATTGTTCTATTGTTCTATTGTCCCGTTTCTCCAGAATAAAAATGCTCCCGAAGAGCAGGATCATCGAGTACATCGCATCTTCCACCGGAATCGTCCCCAGCCGGATCCCCAGGTTCTCCGCATCATCATACCACACCACCGGCAAGCCCGTGAGGATGCCGTTGACGGCGAAGAACGGGATCAGGTGGAAAAGATACGCGCTGGCCATGTGGCCCGCGCGATGGCGCAGGTGCCCGGCGGCGAGAGCGAGCGGAAAGGGCGCGGCGACGGCGAAGCACAGAGCCGTGTAGGCGCGATCCGTGTTGAAGGCGGCGACAAGGAGCAAGCCCGCGCCGAGAATCCCGCAGGCCGCGCGCACGGGCTTCTCCGGCAGCGCCAGGCGCGGAAACTTCTTCACGCTGTCGTAGATGAACAGGCAGGCGAAAGGGATGCAGAAAAAGAACAGGATTTCCTCGAGGGGCAAGCCGAAGAGGCGATAGCCCAGGTAATAGTCGGGGTTGAACCCCCAGACTCCCCGCGCGGTGAACCACACGTCCCACGCCAGCATGGGCAGCGCGACGATCCCGATGGCCGCGAACACGCGCGCGAACCGTTTGCTGAATCCCGACCGCGCGGTGAACGAATACGCGAAGGGAACCGCGACGGAGAGGAGGTTGATCGCTAAATAGGTGTAAGTCATGAGAGACGAAGAAAATGCGAAATGAGAAATGCGAAATGCGGAATGGGAAAGGCGAAATGGAAAGAAGGGGAGAATTGGAAAGTCGGTGGCACGAGGCGAAATGCAACGCAAGGGTCAGGAGCGAGACCCGATCGACCGTAGGGCGTTCCGTATTCATTTCTCATTTATCATTTATCCTCCAGTCCTCCCTCACGCACTGCTCCACCGCCTCGGCCGACAGCAGCACGCCCGGCACGCCCGCGCCCGGATGCGTGCCCGCCCCGGCAAGGTACAAGCCCGCGATATCCTCGCTGCGGTTGTGCGGGCGGAAGTATCCGGTTTGCGAGAGCCGGGGCTCGAGCCCGAAGGCGTTGCCGTAAGTGGCGAGCAGCTGCGTTTCGAAATCGTCGGGCGTGAACACGCGGAACACCTCGAGGTTCTCGCGCAGGCCGGAGAGCCCCCACTTCTCGAGGAAATCAACGATGCGGTCCGCGTACGGTCCCGATTCCTTCTTCCAGTCGATCCCCGAACGATTGTTGGCCACGGGAACCAGCACCATCAGGCTTTCGCATCCGGCCGGAGCCATCGAATCATCGGAACGCGTGGGCGCGTGCAGGTACATGCTGAAGTCTTCGGGCAGCACCTTGCGATCGAACAGGTCGCGCAGCAGTTCCTCGTAGCGCTCGGCGAGGATGAGGGTGTGGTGCGCCAGCTCGGGGTAGCGGCGCTTCACGCCCAGGAAGAGCAGGAAGCAGCTCATGGTGTATTCCTGCCGCGCCGCGCGGGCGTCGGTCCACTTGCGCCGGTGCCTCGCCTCGAGCAGGCGGGTGTAGGTGTGCCCCACGTCGGCGTTGCTCACCA
>CBFGVC010000226.1:0-3162 GCA_965652255.1 uncultured Fibrobacteria bacterium
CCCCCATCCCTGCTATCTTTCGTCGAAATCGTCCGAATTTCCCCCGAATCCCAAGTCAGGAGGCCAGTTTGCAGCGCGAGAACATTTCCACCGGTTCGAAGTGGGAACCCATCCTGGGTTATTCCCGGGCGGTGAAGGTCGGCAACGTCGTGTTCGTGGCGGGGACCACGGGGGCCGACTCCGAGGGCAAGTTCGCTCCCGATGCCGGGGCGCAGACGCGGCAGGCGCTCAAGAACATCCTCGCGGGCCTCGAGAAGGCCGGCGCCAAGGCTTCGGACGTGGTGCGCACGCGCATCTTCGCGACCGATATCTCGCAGTGGGAAGCGATCGGCCGCGCCCACGGCGAGGTGTTCGGCGAGATCCGCCCGGCGATGGCGATGGTCGAGGTGAGCAAGCTGATCGATCCGGCCATGCTCGTCGAGATCGAGGCCGACGCCGTCATCACCGGCTGAGGTTTCCTTTTGTTTCCTTTGCGTTCCTTTGCGGCGATTGCAGAAGAATGGCCACGAAAGAACACCGGGAACTCATAGAAAGCCCTATGGACTTTTCCTCACTCCGTTCCGCGGTCGAAGCCCTTGGGCGCAAGGGATGGCTCAGGCGCGTTTCGGAGGAGGTCGACCCGCACCTCGAGATGGCGGAGATCCACCGCCGGGTTTACGACGGGGGCGGGCCGGCGCTGTACTTCGAGCGGGTGAAGGGCTCGCCCTTTCCCGCCGTCTCCAACCTTTTCGGCACGCGCGAGCGCGCCCTCTTTCTCCTCGGCGACGGCGTGAAGCGCGCCGCCGCGCTGGCGCGGCTCAAGTCCGATCCCGGCTCGGCGCTGCGCCATCCCCTGCGCGCCGCCGCGACCCTGTGGGGCGCGCGCACCGGTCTTCCCCTGCCGGTCGCCCGGCCTCCGGTGGCATACGGAGAAGTCCCCCTGTCCTCGCTTCCGCAAATCGTGTCGTGGCCGAAGGACGGCGGCGCGTTCATCACGCTGCCGCAGGTTTACACCGAGCATCCCGGCCGCCCGGGACTTTTCAAGTCGAACCTCGGCATGTACCGCATTCAGCTTTCGGGCGGCGACTACGCGCGCGATCGCGAGGCGGGGATGCACTACCAGATCCACCGCGGCATCGGCGTGCATCACCACGCGGCGCTGCAACGCGGCGAGAAGCTGAAGGTGAGCGTCTTCGTGGGCGGCCCGCCGGCGCATGCGCTGGCGGCCATCATGCCGCTGCCCGAGGGCATCCCCGAGGTGCTCTTCGGCGGGGTGCTCGCGGGTCGCCACTTCCGTTACTTCCGCAAGAACGGGCATCTGCTTTCGGCCGACGCCGACTTTTGCATCACCGGCACGGTGGAGCCCGGCGTCCTCAAGCCCGAGGGGCCCTTCGGCGACCACCTCGGTTACTACAGCCTGGCGCATGATTTCCCGGTGCTCAAGGTGGAGAAGGTTTACCACCGCAAGGGCGCGATCTGGCCCTTCACCGTGGTGGGGCGTCCGCCCCAGGAAGACGCGCAGATCGCGTCGCTCATCCACGAGATCGCCGACGGTGCGCTGGAGGCGGAAATTCCCGGCCTCAAGGCCGTGCACGCCGTGGAGGCGGCAGGCGTGCATCCGCTGCTGCTCGCCATCGCGAGCGACCGCTACGCGCCTTGGCTCGAACGCAAGCCGCGCGAGCTGCACACCATCGCGCACGCCATGCTCGGCTACGGACAGATGTCGCTGGCGAAGTACCTGCTGGTGGCGGCGCACGAGGATGATCCCGGCCTGAACATCCGCGATGTGGGGGCGTTCTTCGCCCATGTCCTCCGCCGGGTTTCGCTGGAGTCGGGACTTCATTTCGTGACGAACACGACAATGGATACCCTCGACTACTCGGGCGGCGCGATCAACGAGGGGTCGAAGCTCTTCATCGCCGTCTCGGGCGCCCCGCGCCGCGAGCTGGCGGATTCCCTGCCCGACGGCCTGCTCGACGTGTGGCCCGACGAGTGGTCGAAGCCGCGGGTGGTGATGCCGGGCGTGCTGGCCTTCGGCGGAGCGCCTTATGCCTCCGTGGACTCCAAGGCTTTCGCGGCGCAGGTGGAGAGGTTTTCACAGCGTCTCCGGGACCCGGGCGGACTCTCTTCCGCTCTCGATCAGTTGCCTTTGTGGGTGTTCTGCGACGATCCCGATTTCGCGTCCGCTTCGCTCGACAATTGGCTGTGGGTGACCTTCACCCGCTCCGACCCGGCCCGCGACGTGCACGGCATCGGGGCGTTCACCGTCGACAAGCACTGGGGATGCCGCGGGCCGCTCGTCATCGACGCGCGGGTGAAGCCTTGGCACGCACCAGCGCTGGAGGCGGATCCGGAGGTGGGGAAGAGGGTGGAGAGACTATTTTCTGGAAATGGAAGTTTGGCGGGGGCCGCCTAGTCTGCTGTAATTTGTACATTATGTGTACAAGATTCACGAGGTGTCTATGACCATCGCCACGATGCAAATCACCGAAGCGCGGCGCCAGTTCACCCAGCTTCCCAAAATATTTGGCAAAAAGCGCCCCAATATCCGTGCCGTGGAAGTGGAAAGCCATGGGAAACCTGTCATGGCCGTGATTTCCTGGGATTTGTACGAGGGAATCATGGAGACCCTGGATGTCCTCGGGGATGCCGCTCTGGTTAAGAAGCTGCGCAAAAGTCTTCGCGAGGCGGAGCAGGGCAAGACGTTGTCTTGGAATGCGGCCAAGGCCCGGCTGAAACTGTAAGGCCGCGTCCGTGAAATGGCGCATTGAAATCACCCCCACAGCCCTCGCCATGTTCGAGGCCATCAAGGATCGCCGCATTCAAAAAGCGATTCGCGATCGGATCGACGACTTGGAATCTGATCCGGACAAACAAGGAAAACCGATGGTGGGCGAGCTCAGCGGGTTCCGCAGCTTGCGCGCCGTCGGTCAGCGTTTTCGAGTTATCTACCGGGTCGAGAAGGAAAGGATTGTGGTGGTCGTGGTAGCTGCGGGATTGCGCAAAGACGGTGACCGGGGTGACATTTATGCCCTTGCGCAGAAGTTGGTCAGACTGGGATTGCTGGCGTAGGATTCTTCAGCGATAACGGCACCCGCCGGGATTCCCGAACGATGGTTCGCGCTCGTTGCCATTCCGCCCAAATTTTTTCTCCCACGATGCGTGACCGCCGTCACGGTCGCC
>CBFGVC010000227.1:0-3155 GCA_965652255.1 uncultured Fibrobacteria bacterium
TCGGGCGCAGGCTTGCGGGCGCCTGTCTCGTAGACCTCAGCAGGTGTCTTCCCGATGTCGACGAGCACCGAAAACCGCGCCTAACTGGGTGAAGACGCCCAGAGCAGCCGGCAGGTCTTCACCCACCCGAAGTTGGCCCGGGCTGGGAGCGGGTTCGTAGGATCGCCTCGTGAAAATTGGTGAAGGCCCGGAGTTGACCCTCCGAGCCTTCGGGGTGTGCACGGTGCACAGACAGAAGGCTGACACCGTGCCGTACGAGGCGGCGTCGGGTCCAGAAATCGGCGCCGATTTCGGTCGGTGTTGTCAGCCGAGGATGTATGCCGCTTGATGCTCTGCGCGAGGTGCTCGCGGCAGGTATGGCTGTGTCGGGACTGTGACCGAGGCCAACGGTACTGCGAGGGGGAATGCCGCGCGGCAAGCCGCCGGGAAAGCGTGAAACGGGCGGGAGCCGCATACCAGCGGGGTCGCCGGGGGAGGCGCCTCCATGCGGCCCGAGCGCAGCGCTACCGGGAGCGTAAGAGAGCAACGGCGGCCAAGTTTTCAGATCAGAAAGTGACGCATCATGCGGTGACGCAAGGTGAAGGTCGGGGCACTTCGTTGGGGACGCACACGGCAGAGGGCCGTGCGGCGAAACCCCTCAAGGAGCCCCATGCAAGACATGAAGAGACGGCCAGGCCGGCGCGGCGTTGCTGCCGCTGCGGTCGTCTGGTCAGCGCGCTCACGAGCCGCTTCCGTAAACCCGCGCCCCGAGGTGCCCGGCGGTCCCCACGGCCCCCGCGCGGTCCGCCTCGCTCGTGACTCGGAGGCGGCGCGATGATCACCAAGGAACAGGAGGCGGAGATCCTGCGGTTGCACCACGTGGAGAAGTGGCTGGTGGGGACAATCGCTGGGCAGCTCCGGGTGCACCACACGACGGTGCAGCGGGTGCTTCGACGGCACGGCGTGACATCGGAGGTCGTGCACCCGCGCCCATCGATCGTGGACCCGTACAAGGCGATGATCGTGGAGCAGCTCGAGAAGTACCCGAAGCTTCGGGCGTCGCGGCTGTACGAGATGGCGAAGGAGCGCGGCTACCAGGGCAGCCCGGAGCACTTCCGTAAGGTGGTGGCGCGGCTGCGTCCGCGCCGGTCAGCGGAGGCGTACCTGCGGCTACGCACGTTGCCGGGTGAGCAGGCCCAGGTGGACTGGGCGCACTTCGGCAAGCACCAGGTAGGAGCTGCGACGCGCGCGCTGTGGGCCTTCGTCATGGTGCTGAGCTGGTCGCGTCACATGTACCTCAGGTTTTTCTGGGGCAGCGCGATGCCGGTCTTCTTGCGAGGACACGTGGAGGCATTCGAGTCCTTCGCCGGGGTGCCGCGGGTGCTCTTGTACGACAACCTCAAGAGCGCGGTCATCGAGCGCCGGGGGGACGCCATTCGCTTCAACGAACAGCTATTGGATGTCGCCGCGCACTATCGCTTCGAGCCCCGTCCCGTTGCTCCCGCGCGGGGCAACGAGAAGGGCCGAGTGGAGCGGGCGATCCGCTACATCCGAGAGAACTTCTACGAAGCTCGGAAGTGGCAGGACCTCGACGACCTGAACGCCCAGGCTGCCGAGTGGGTGGCGAGCACGGCCGGGACGCGTCGGTGCCCAGGCGACCGCACGCGCACGGTGCAGGACGCCTTCGGCGAGGAGCAAAGCAGCCTCATCTCGCTGCCGGAGGACGCGTATCCGTGCGATGAGCGGGTGGAGGTGCACGTCGGCAAGACCCCGTACGTGCGCTTCGATCTGAACGACTACTCGGTACCGGCGGACTTCGCGCGGCGCACGGTGGTCGCGGTGGCGAGTCTCGACACGGTGCGCCTACTCGACGGCCCGAATGTCGTCGCGACACACCGCCGCTCATGGAGCCGCGGAGAGCAGATCGAGGACGAGCGTCACGTCGCGGAGCTGGTCGAACGCAAACGTGCGGCTCGCGAGCACCGCGCGATGGATCGGCTGGCGAAGGCGACGCCGTCGAGCCAGGCCTTCCTCAAGGCCATGGCAGAGCGCGGCGGAAACATCGGCAGCGCCGTCGCACGGCTGACCAAGCTCCTGGATGCGGCAGGCGCGGAGGCGCTCGAGGCGGCCATCGTGGGCGCCTTGGAACATGAGCGCGTGCACGTCGGGGCGGTCCATCAGCTCGTCGACGAGTACCGATCCCGGTTGGGCAAGTTGCCAGCCGTCTCGAACCACGTTGCCCCAGCCCACCGCGGTCGTGTCGTCCGGTCGCACCCGCTGTCCGGCTACGACAGCTTGACCAAGGAGCACAACGATGAGCGCAGCTGAAAATCTGGAGAGCCTCAAGCAGCGCCTGACACAGCTTGGCTTGTACGGCCTGCTTGCTCACTGGGAGGAGGTCGCTACGAAGCCATGGCTCCCCGAGTTGCTGGGCCTCGAGGAGCGTGAGCGGCAACGCCGGAGCCTCGAACGGCGTCTCCGCACCGCCAAAATCGGCTCCATCAAGCCGATGAGCGACTTCGACTGGACCTGGCCCCGCAAGATCGACCGCGAGGCGATCGACGAGCTCTTTGCGCTCGCCTTCGTCGAGTTGGGCCAGAACGTGATCCTGTTGGGCCCGAACGGTGTTGGAAAGACCCTCATCCTCAAGAACCTTGCCCACCACGCAGTGGTGCAGGGCCACACCGTGAAGTGCACGACGGCCAGCGACATGCTGGCCGACCTCGCCCAGCAAGAATCCTCGCTGAGCCTGGCACGGCGGCTGCGTCGCTACGTGCATCCGAAGCTGCTCTGCATCGATGAAGTTGGCTACCTGTCCTACGACAGCCGTTACGCCGACCTCCTCTTCGAGGTCGTGACTCGCCGCTATGAATCTGGTCGAGCGATCCTGCTGAGCACCAACAAGGTGTTTGAAGCCTGGACGGAGGTCTTTCCCCACGCGGCGTGCGTGGTCACCTTGGTCGACCGCCTGATCCATCGCGCCGAGGTCATCGAGATCGACGGCGAGAGCTACCGGCTCAAGGAGGCCAAGGAAGGCGCGGCCGAGCGCCGCCGCCGGCGCAAGGCCAAGTAGGCTTGGGTGAACTTCACCGGGCGAAATTCACCCACCCCTCGCGCGACCCGGGTGAATTTCGCCCAGACATTTTCACCCAGTACGGCGCGGGATCACGTGACCG
>CBFGVC010000228.1:0-3135 GCA_965652255.1 uncultured Fibrobacteria bacterium
CCACCCCGCCCTCCTCGTCGTGGCCGCGCGGGCGGGCGGGGGGGGGGGGGGGGGGGGCTTGGGGGCCCCCCCCGGGCGGGGGGGGGGGGGGGGGGGCGGAGACGGTAGGGGGCGAGCCTTGGCTCGCCTTTACGGTCTGGGTCTTCTCGGGGGTCTTGCCCGACGACGCGTGCGTCGTCGCTGCAGCTGGGGTCTTCTTGGCGGTCACGGTCTGGGTTTTCGCGGTCTTTTTTACGGGTGAGGGCGAGGCCTTTTTGGCCTTGGACGCCGTGGCGGGTTTCTTGGGTGCCGGTTTTTTCGGCTTCGCGACCGCCTTCGCGGTCTTCTTCGGAGACTTTCCCTTCGGGGGCTTGCCGGGCTTGGGCGAAGGCTTCGCCTTGGCCTTGGGTTTGGCTTTGGCGTTACTCTTCGCGGGCTTCTTCTTCGCGCTCACGGGGCCTCCCGGTGCGGGTCAGTGTCTCCCTCGGGGGCAATGGTAGCAAAGGGGGAGGGAGCTTCGGCGGCTATTCTTCGTCGCTACGCGCCTCACCCCCGGCGCCTGCCGCGCCGCCCCCTCTCCATCCAACGCTGCGCGAGGATGGAGAGGGCGGAAAAGCCTACTTTGGCTAGCCTTGAGAGAGCGCGTTGCCCGGCAATCCCCTCTCCACCCTACCGGTGGAGAGGGGGCGGGGGTGAGGGCTATGCCAGCAACCCCTCGATTTCCCCGATCTCCTTCGGAATCGACGCCGACAGGTTCCTGCAGCCCGTCTTCGTGATCAAAAGGTCGTCCTCGATGCGGATGCCGATCCACTCGGAGTACTTGCGGCCGCCCAGCTTGATGCTGAAATGGCCGTAAAGGCCGGGTTCATTGGAGATCTGCCACCCGGGCTGCAAGGGAAAATCCTGGTAGATGCGGTGGGGATCGCCATCGTGCTCCTGCTCGCCCATGAGGTGCGAGACGCCGTGCGGCTTGCCCTTGTAGGCCCGCTCGGCCTTGCCGCCCCTGGAGAGGAAACGATCCTTGAGGGCCTGTTCGATGAAGGCCCAGACCTTGTCGTTCAGCTCCCGGATGGTGGCGCCCGGCCTGGCGTTGCGCTGGTTCAGCTTGGCGGCGTCGAGGACGATGCCGTAGATGAGGGCCTGCAGCGGGTTGAACTTCCCCGACATAGGGAACACGCGGGTGATGTCGGCGTGCATGGTGCCCCAGCGCGCGCCGAAGTCCATGAGCACGAGGCCGTCCTTGGGCAGGGGCTCGTCGTTCTTGAGGTAGTGGAGCACGGTGGCGTTGCGCCCGCCGGCGATGATGGAGGGAAAGGCGAGCCCGAAGGGGCTGCGGCGCAGCATGCCGTATTGCAGCCGCGCTTCGAGCTCGGTTTCCGTCCGGAAGGAGCGCGCCTCGGCGAGGGTTTCCACGAAGGCGGCGCGCGTGGCCTCCACGGCCTTTTCCACGTCCCTCACTTGGTCGTTGTCGAGCGGCAGGCGCAGCTCGTAGTGAAGCGCGGCGCAAGTGCGCAACTCGAAATCCCTCCGGACGCCGCGCGCGAGTTTTTCCAGCCGCGCCTTGAAGGCGAAGTTGTGGTCGTCGCGCGTCTCGCGGACCTTGCCCTTGCCGTCGGTATAGCGATGCCAAAAGGCGTGGCCGTGGCGCTTCTTCGACCGGCGCACGAGCGCCTCGAACCACTCGTCGAAGTCCGACAGCGGACGCACGTCCTCGATGCCCGTCAAGGCCCGGATATCCCGAAGATCGCCGGACGCCCGGCGGCCCGCGGAGGAGCCCCCCTTGCCCTTTTTCGTTCCCGTATCCGGCGGGAGGCCGAATCGCACCCCGTCCCAGAATTCGCGTTCGGGGTTCTTCTCGGGGACGAAGAGCACCTCGGGGTGCTTCGCGCCGGGGGCCAGGGCGAGGATGACGTTGGGCTGGTTGATGCCGGTGAGGTGCATCAGCGCGGGCTCCTGGAAGAGCTTCCAGGCGTTCATGTGCCAGATGTTCTCGGATCCGGGCTCGCGGGGCACGCCCGCGAAGATGGCGAAGGAGTCGAGGGCGGCAAGATGCGCCGCGCGGCGGCGCTTCAGCGACGCGGGAAAGCGCCCGCCCGCCGACCCGACGGGGAAGACCTGGGAGTAGCGGCGGAGGAGGAAGGGGGAGGGGAGGGGCATAGCGCTCAGAGAAGAGAACAATACGACATCACAGCATCACAACAATAAACACAAAAAGGCAAGTTCGTGTTCTGCGTTCTGTTGCTGTGTTGCTGTGATGCTGTGCTGTCTACCAGTTCCCGCTCACGTACGGCAGTTCCGCCGCCACCTTCTCCACCTTCGGCAGGTTGGCGAGCAGCTCGCTCATCGGGTTCCACTTGCCGGTGAGGAACTGCCGGCGCGGGCCGGCGGGGAAGGTCACGGGCACGGTCACGGGGCCGCGCAGCTCGGACTTTTCGACGTCGAGCGTCCACTCGGCCGAAGGATCCTTCTCGGCGGCGGCCTGGACCTTGGCGATCGAGGCTTCGTCCACCGTCGCGCAGGGGATGCCCAGCGACACGCAGTTGCCGAAGAAGATCTCGGCGAAGCTTTCGCCCACGATGCCGGCGATGCCCCAGCGCATCAGCGATTGGGGCGCGTGCTCGCGGCTCGAGCCGCAGCCGAAGTTCTTGTTGGCGAAGAGGAGCTTGCCGCCCTGGTACTCGGGCCTGTCGAAGGGGTGGACCTCGCCCTTGGCCTTGAGGCCGCGGCGGTCGTCCTCGAAGGCGAACTCGCCGATGCCCTCGAAGGTGACGGTGCGGAGGTAGCGCGCGGGGATGATGCGGTCGGTGTCGATGTCGTTGCCGCGCAGCGGAACGGCGCGGCCCGAGACGGAGGAGACGATGGCGTTGGCGGTGGTCATTTTCAGATATTTCCCAGCTTGCGGACGTCGGTGATCTTGCCGTTGAGGGCGGCGGCGACGGCCATGACCGGGCTCACCAGCAGCGTGCGGCCAGAGGGCGAGCCCTGGCGGCCCTTGAAGTTGCGGTTGCTCGTGGACGCGCTGATCTCGCGGTTCTTCAGCTTGTCGGGGTTCATGGCCAGGCACATGGAGCAGCCCGGCTCGCGCCACTGGAACCCGGCGGCCGTGAAGATCTTGTCGAGGCCGAGCGCCTCGGCTTCCTTCTGCACCGGCTCGGA
>CBFGVC010000229.1:0-3119 GCA_965652255.1 uncultured Fibrobacteria bacterium
TCCTCACCAACATCCTCGTCATCGCCACGATCACCATCGTGCTGCAGGTGCTCGGGATCGGGCATTACATCACCGAAGCGGGCATCGACTACGGCGCGCTGCTGGCCTTCTGCCTCGTCTGGGGCATGGCCGGCGCGTTCATATCGCTAGGCCTCTCGCGCATCATGGCGAAGTGGGCGATGAAGGTCCGGGTGATCGACCCGCGCAACGCGGGCGAGTTCCGCGACATCGTCGAGATGGTCCACTCCATGGCGCGCAAGGCCGGACTGCGCGTGATGCCGGAGGTGGGCGTGTATGACAGCCCCGAGGTGAACGCCTTCGCCACCGGTCCCACCCGCAACCGTTCCTTGGTGGCCGTTTCCACCGGCCTCCTGCGCCGCATGGATCGCGACCAGGTGGAGGGCGTGATCGCCCACGAGGTGGCCCACGTCGCCAACGGGGACATGGTGACCATGACCCTCATCCAAGGCGTCATCAACGCCTTCGTCATGTTCTTCGCGCGCATCGCGGCCTTCGCGGTGACGGCGGCGCTGCGCCGCGGCGAGGGCTCGCGCGGCGGCGACCACATGCTGCACTTCATGCTGGTGATGGTTTTCCAGGTGGTGTTCGGCCTCCTGGGCGCGATCGTCGTGTCGTGGTTTTCCCGCCTGCGCGAATTCCGCGCCGACCGCGGCGGCGCGATCTACGCGGGCAAGGCGAAGATGATCTCGGCCCTGCAGGCGCTCCAGTTCGCCTACGTCCCGGCGGCCCCCGGCACGCAGGACAAGGAATCGTTCGACACGTTGAAGATCTCGGGCCGACGCAAGAAGGCAGGGCTCGTGTCGCTGCTCGCCACGCATCCGCCGCTCGAGATGCGCATCGCGCGCTTGCGCGAGGAGTGAACGAACGCGATCGAATCTATTATTTGACAAAACGGCCGGATCAGGCCTTCTTTAAGTGGCGAAAACGTCGCGGGTACCCACGGCGGCAAACGAGTCCCCCCGCCACCCGCGCGGCAGACCCAGCAGGAGCCTCCCCATGCGCACACCCGTCCTCGTGAAGCTCATGCGGTACGGCATGGTCACGGGAACTCTCATGGGAACATGGCTGCTCCTTTCGGGCCACATGGAGATCAAATACCTCGTTATCGGACTCGTCGGCTCCCTGCTCATCGCCGCAGACACATTTCCCTGGAGGGGAACGAAGCCCTTCCCCATCGTGCGCTTCATTTCCTTCCTTCCGTGGCACCTTTGGCAAGTGCTGATGTCGAACATCCACGTCAGCAGGCTGGTGTGGGCCCGCACCCTGCGAATCCGCCCTCGCTTCGTCCGCATCACCCCCGGAATGCCTGACGAGCGCGCCATCGCCGAACTCGCCTGCGCGGTGAACCTGACCCCCGGCACCCTGACGGTGGACGTGGATCGGGAAACCATGCTGGTCCATGCGTTGGACACCGCCAGCGCGCGCGACCTCGAGCGCCACATCATGGAAGACCACGTCGCCAAGATCTTCCGCTGAGAACGCCCGATGCCCTCCTCCCCCTTCTTTCTGCTGCTGGTCGCGCTGCTCCTGCTGACGCTGCCCTTCCTGTGGCGCGTGGTCTCCGGGCCGACTCCATATGACCGCATCGTGGGCCTGAACGCGATCGGCACGCTCGTCCCGCCCATGCTGGTCACGGTCGGACTGCTTTACGGAAGGCTCGACATGTTCGTGGATGCCGCCTTGGCGCTGTTCCTCCTCAACCTGTTCACCACCCTGATCGTGGCCCGGCACACCTCGCGCCGATACCTCAGCGAGGACCCGGAATGAGCCCTGAGACCTTGTGGGCGTCGTGGACGGGGTGGGTCGGGGTCGCCCTCATGCTCGTGGGGCTGTTCTTCACGGTCACTGCGGCGGTCGGATTCATCCGTCTTCCCGACGTGTACTGCCGCCTGCATATCACGGGAATCCTGGACACGCTGGGCGTGCCGTTGATCCTGCTGGGCGCCGCCTTCATCGCAGGTCCCGGCTTCATCGCGGGCAAGCTGCTGCTCTGCGTCGTGTTTCTCTACGGCACCAGCCCGCTGGTGGGCCACCTGCTGGCGCGCGCGGCGCTCGACTCGGGCCAGATTCCATCCCCTGAAACCCGGGGAATCTCGCACCGCAAGCGTCCCACGAAGAAGGGCGAGGATCCCGTGGCGGAGAGCCGGCCATGAACGAGCCCGCCATCCCCGCGCTCCTCCTGCTCGTCCCCTTGGCGCTGACCATCCTCGCGCTGGCCCGCGCGCGGAACCTTTACGCCGTAATGATCCTCATGGGCGTCTACAGCGCCCTCATCGGCGTGGGATTCTCGCTGCTCGGGGCGGTGGACGTCTCCTTCACCGAAGTGGTGGTGGGATCCAGCGTGTCGAGCATCCTGATCATGCTCCTGCTCAAGCGGGTGAACACCCGGGTGCTGCGGCTGGCCTCGCGGCGCAAGCGCGCGGTGGCCGCCGCGGTGGCGCTGGGCGTGGGCGCCATGCTGGCCGTGGGCGTTTCCGGGCTCGCGCCCTTCGGATCGGGCGAAGCTCCCGTGAACGTGCACGTGGGGCCCTATTACATCGAGAACAGCATGGCGGACATGCGCACGCCCAACTTCGTGACCTCGGTGCTGGCCGACTACCGGAGCTTCGACACGCTGATAGAGGCCACCGTGGTGCTCACCGCCGCGCTGGCCTGCATGTTGATAGCGGGCATCCGCGACCCCGGAAGAAGGAAGGGAAGCCGATGAAGAAGCATCCCTTCGATAATCTCGTCCTGCGCAACCTGCTGGGCCCCCTGATCGCGATCCTGCAGGTCTTCCTCCTTTACGTGGTGGTCCATGGGCATTACGGCCCGGGGGGGGCCTTCCAAGGGGGCACGCTGCTGGCGTGCTCCATGATCCTGCCGCTCCTCGCCAACTCCAAGGGCCGCTGGTTCCTGACAGTGGGTCGTCATGGGGCGATCACGATGGCCGCCGTCGGCGTCGCCATCTTCGCCGGCGTGGGCGTCGTTTCGCTGCTGGGTGGGGGTGCCTTTCTCGACTACGCCATTCTGCCCTTGGGCGAAGAAGCCCCGGACCGGAGGTCGCTCGGAATCTTGCTGATCGAGATCGGCGTGACGTTCGCGGTGGCCGGCGGCCT
>CBFGVC010000230.1:0-3099 GCA_965652255.1 uncultured Fibrobacteria bacterium
CGCCCTCCCCTACAAATCCACCGGCACGCTGAAGCTCCCGAGCGAGATCGGCACCTCGTGCCGCGTGAACAGCGTCGCGCTCACCGCGATCACGTCCCACCAGAAATGGATGGCCACCGCCTGGCCGATCTTCCAGCCGTCGCGCTGAGTCAGCCAGCCGAGATACCAGCCGAGCCCCGCTTGGGCGACAGGCACGTTCGTCACTCCGCCGATATGCGCCGCCGCGAAGATCAGCGCCTGCGCCGGATTCGAGATCCACGCCCGCTCCCCCGACCATTGATGGAAAAGCGGCTGAATGTAGCCGCGAAACATCGCCTCCTCGGTCGCGGCCGCGTTCATCGAAAGCGCGCCGGTGAAGAACGCGTCGCCCGCGCCGTAGCGCGTCCACCGCGCCCCGTCGCCCGTCTTGTCGGCGCGATAGGCGCCCACGCTCAAGGCCGCGAGGCCGCCAAGAATCCCCAGGGGAATGTACGTGCTGGGTCGAAGCAGGTATTCGGGCTTGAAGGGCGCGAGGAGCAAGTCGCCCACGCTCTCGCGGTCGGCGGGGTTCATGAACTTGAACCGCCCCTTGTCGAGCTGCTGCGCGGGAACGGCCGCCTGGAAGGCGTCCCACGCGCTCAGGAACCCCGCGCCTTGGTACAGCGCCGACCCGTAGAACAGTTGCCGGGCGCCCTTGCGGTCGAAGAGGACGTCATCCAGGCTGCCGTCGCCGTCGTAGCCGGATTGGCTCAAGATGACGAGCCCCGAGACGCCCGTGGCGAAGAACGCTCCGCCCTCGAGGTAACGGCGCTGGGCCGCTTGCCCGAAGCCCGGGACGAAGACGCTGATCACGGGCACGAGGACGGTGGAGGCGGGACGCACGACGGGCGCATCCGTCGCGGCGCGCGCGCTGTCGACCGGCGCTGCGGCGGCCATGGCCGCCGCAGCGAGCAGTGCCGCGAAGGCTGCGGAAGCCGCGAGGCTCATCCTAGAACGCGTAGCCGAGGCTCAGGAAGAGGGCAATACCGCTGCCCATGATGAACTTGAAGGCATTCCTCGCGTCCTCGCTGGCGTCACCGGCGAGAGCGTAATTCTTGCCGCGCAAAAGCTGCGACCAGCCCAATCCTCCGGTGAAGTAAAAACCATTATGGGCAAGGTAATCGATGCCCAAGCCGGCATCGAGAAACGGGGATGGCTCGACCTTCAGGCCGATTTCTTCGTTGGTGTCGGGATCCTTGGTCTCCACGTACCTGCCGCCGGTTCCGATCCCGTATTTGAATCCACCGTAGGCGAACGGAGTGAACTTGGCGGGCGTGAACAGGTAGCGCGCGTAAAGGCCCGGGCGAAGGGCCGTATTGGAAAGGCCCAAACCTGCATCCACCGCCCACTGCGGTGTCACGAAGAAGGTACCCTTCAAGCCGATAAGGCTTGAGAGGCTGTTGGCGCCCAGCTCGAGGCTGACGGCGGCCGTCCTCGGCTTGCGCACGTAGGGGTTCAGCGAATCCGGAACCTGCGCGATGGCCGCGGCGGGAAGCATGAGCAAGGCCGCCAAGGCGGCGAGTCGCAAGTTTTTCATGGGTACCTCTCGGAATGGTCGGTTGAAGAAGCGACATCCTCGAACGGATGATCTCGCGGATGACGTCGCCGGATTAACTTGTCGTCTGACAATGCCTCTTCGAAAAAATAGTTGGCGCATCACGTTTTGCAAGGCGAAGATTTTCCGGACGGAACACGCGCGAATCGGTGAAGCATGGTGTTTCCCAGGGAGGGGTATTCTTTCGCGCCTTCCTTTCACCGGCTCGCCGAAACAGGCCTTCCTCCCCGACGGGATTCTTCGCGGCCGCCGCGTTGAATGCGCGAGCGTTCCGGGACCTCTCGCCGGGGCCAAACGACAACCTGCCCGGATACCGAACCCTTTTAATGCAGCCGACACCCCCGACAGCCCCCCGACGAAAGGAAGGCCCCAAATCCGCCTCCCCCTCCCCTCCCGGACCGGCTTTTGGCGTTAGCCGTCGCGTCGCCTTTCCCAGAACTGTTCGTAGTAACGCAGCCAGGCGGATGCGATGGCCAGCGAGCGGGCGTTGAGCCGGCACACATGACGACGTCCGGCCACCGACTTCCGCACCAGGCCGGTGGCCTCCAGGACCTTCACATGCTTCGAAGCCGCGTTGAAGGACATCGCCAGCGGCTCCGCGAGCTCGCCCACGGTAAGGTCCTCCTCGGAGAGGCGCGCCAGCATGTCGCGCCGGGCGTCGTGGGAGAGCGCGTGGAAGATCGCATTCAGGTCGAGCTTTTGAACCATGGGGCCGAATCTAGCCACAATACTCAACCATTTGGTTTAATATTTCGGGAATATTTTTGGCGATTTTGCGTAAATTACGCCACTTTTCGCAATTTTCCCACGCTTCTGCTTGGAGAGGGCTCTCCCCCTTACTACGTTTCACCCTCCCTTTTTGGCAGGAATTCCGATGAGTACCGTGATCGTCAACCCCGGCACGCTCGAGCGCAAATGGTGGGTGATCGACGCCCGCGACGTCGTGCTCGGCCGTCTCGCCAGCAATGCCGCCCTTCTTTTGCGCGGCAAGCACAAGCCGTCGTTCAGCCCTGCCCACGACCACGGCGACTTCGTCGTGGTGATCAACGCCGACAAGGTCGCGCTGACGGGCACCAAGCGGACCGACATCCGCTACTTCAACCACTCGCAGTATCCCGGCGGCTGGCGCAACCTCTCGGTGGCGCAGGTCACCTCGAAGCGTCCCGACTACCCGGTGCGCCATGCGGTCGCGGGCATGCTGCCCAAGAATCCGCTGGGCCGCGCCATGAGCCAAAAGCTCTTCGTGTACGCCGGCGACAAGCACCCCCACGCGGCGCAGAAGCCCGAAGCCTTCGACATCCGCAAGGCCCCCAAGGCGTAAGCCGGCCGGATCCGCAACCGAGCATCCAAGGAAACCAGAATGGCCACCGAAAAGAAGACCGCCCCCCAGAACAACGCCACGGGCAGGCGCAAAACCGCGATCGCGCGGGTGCGCCTCGTGCCCGGAACCGGCAAGCGCACCATCAACGGTCGCGAGTTCAAGGAATACTTCCGCAACGCCATCCGCGAGATGATCGCGGAGCAGC
>CBFGVC010000231.1:0-3082 GCA_965652255.1 uncultured Fibrobacteria bacterium
GGTACGACCCGGCCGCGCGCGTCGCCCGCGGTCATCCGGGGGGCATGCGTGGCGGGCGCGGGCCTGGCCGCGGGGCGCGAGGAGGGTTGGAGCGCGCGCAAGCCGAGCCGCGATCGCAGCGAGGCGAGATGCTCCTCGCGCACGGTGGCCGATGGATGGCCCGCGAGCAGGCGCGCCGCCTCGCGCGCGATGCCGTCCTTCTCCTCGGGGCTGAGGGCGCCGGCGGGCTTGCCCGCGTCGCGCACCAGGAAGCCCGGCAAATCGTCCGCCGAATCGAAGAGGGCGCGCAACGCCTCCGGAGGATTCTTCTTCACGAAGCTGTCGGGATCCTCGCTGGCGGGCAGGACGGGCACGCGCACCTCGACGCCCTCCTCCAGCAAAGGCCCCAGGCTGCGACGCACCGCGGTGCGTCCGGCGGCATCCCCGTCGAAAAACAAATGGACTTTTCGCGCAAACCTCGCCAACGTCTTCGCGTGCTCCTTCGTCAGCGCGGTGCCGCAGACGGCCACCGCGTTCTTCACCCCGGCCTGCCACAGCGAGACAAGGTCCATGTAGCCTTCGACCACCACGGCCTCTCCCGCCTGGTCGATGGCCTGCCGCGCCACGTTGAAGCCGTACAGCACCCGGCCCTTGTGGTACAGCGGCGATTCGGGCGTGTTGACGTACTTCGGCCCTTCCTTGCCCGGCGCGATGCGGCCGCCGAAGGCGATCACCCGGCCCGAGAGGTTGAAGATCGGGAAGATGAGCCGCCCCCCGAAACGGTCATAGACCCGGCCACCCGCCGCCACCCCCAGGATTCCCGCTTCCACGAATGCCTTCCCCGGCACCTTTTTGGCCTCGGCCAATTGCCGGATGCGGTCGGGATGTTCGGGCGCGCAGCCGATCTGGAACTGCTTGACCGTCTCGCGCGCGAGCCCGCGCTCCTCGAGGTACTTGAGCCATTGCGGCGACTTCTCGAGCGCCTCCACGTACACCTGCAGCGCGATCTGGTTGGCCGCCAGCACGCCCGCCGTGCGGTCGCCGCCTTCCTTCCTGCCCGCGGCGAAGTTCTCGGGCACCGCAACGCCGGCCTTCGCGGCCACCTGCTTCAAGGCCTCGATGAAGCCGATCTTCTCGAACTCCTGCACGAACTTGATGGCGTCGCCGCCCGCGCCGCAGGCGAAGCACTTGTAGATGCCCAGCCGCGGATTCACGTTCATGCTGGGGTGCCTGTCGTTGTGGAACGGGCACACGCCCGCCCAGCGCGAGCCGATGCGCTTCAGCGGGACGTACTGGCCCACCACCGCCACGATGTCGGCGCTCTCCTTGACGCGGAGCAGCACATCCTGGATGCTGGAGGAGGCGGAACCGGACATGGGGGGAAAGCTACCTCTTCGGCGGAAATGGGTTTTGGCGGGTGGCGGGTGGGTAGCGGCAAAACGGAGGACTCCTGCCGCCAGCCATCGGCCATAAGCCACTAGCCCCCTCCCGCCCTCGCCTTCTCCGCCTGCAGCCTCCCCCACCACTCCGCCACCTCGGGAAGTTCGGGCGCAAGCGCCCGCGCCTTCGCGAAGAAGCGTTCGCAGGATTCGAGATCGCCGGCGACGCCGAGGTAAATGCCCTGGTTGAGGAAAGCATAGGCGTAGTGCCGCCGCAGCTGAGTGAAATAAACGTTGTCCTTTGGAAAGGGACGAAAGACGAGGTCGCGCGCGGCGAAAGGAGGCGGATCGCCGCGGTAGAGGCGGAAGAGCGCCCCCTCGGGCTGACGGCGGAAGCCGCCGAAATCCTGCCCGGCGTGCTCGCGCGTCACGTACACGGGCCCCGCCGCGGCGGCGGTTTCCAGCAGCCGGTTCACCATCCCGACGAAGGCCGCCTGCAGCGAAACGGCGTCGTAAGGCCGCTTGCGTTCGAAGGGGTCCACGGCGGCGAGGAATGCGTCCACCTCGCGTCGGCAAGCCTCCAACCACCGGGGATATTGGTGCCGGAGGTGACGCAGGTACCAGGAGCGGCGCAACAGTTCGTAATCGATCACGGCGACATCGGGCCGGAGGCCCTCGACGGATTGCAGGTACCAGGCCCCGGCGACGAAGTGATCCCATTGGGAAGAGAATATCACGGCGTCGCGCGGCAAGGGTTCGAGCAGATTGCGGGCGTAATCCTCCACCGCGTAGTTGCCGCGCTCGTTCGCCTCGCGCGCGTTCAGCGCGAGCGGCAAGGCGACGGAGGCGGCGCAAGCCGCCAGCGCGGCGATCCGGAGCGGGCGGCTCCGCGCGGCAAGGAGCAGGGCGGCGAGCCCGAACGCGGCCCACAGAGCGGTCGAGACGTGGGCCAGGAGGAAATAGTTGGCCACGTCCGAGATGTCGTAGTTGACGGCGTATGCGAGACAGCCGACGAAGAGCAGCAGCGAAAAGACGAAGAGTCGCCGCGAGGCGCGAAAGAGCGCGACCAGCCCGAGCGCCGCGAGGGCGATCCCGATGTACCCCCCCTCCGAAGGCCAGCCCTCGAGGAATACCCCGAATTGTTTTCCCGCCGATTCGAACGAGGTGAACATCCACCCCGCGTACTGCCGACCCGAGACATGCCACAGGAAGGATTCCCGATCGACGATCGCCCCCCAGTTCATGACCGGTTGCGCCGCCGCGCGAATCGGAAGATACAGGTACGACGTCAAGCCCAGAAGGAAAAAGGGCGCGCCGAGACCCGCGTTCTTCCACGCAGCGCTCCGCCGGCCGTGCGCGGCGAAGTAGCCGAAGAGCAGCGCGGGCAACAGGAGCAGCGTGGTCATGTGGTTCGCGAAACCGAGCCCCAGCACGAAGGCGAAGAGGAACCATCGCGCGCGGCCCGGCGAAGGATCCCGGCGAACTCCGGATTCGAACGCATTCTCCGGCATCGCGCGCAGGAAGGCGAGCAGGATCAACGCGACGAGCAAGAGGTGCAGCGAATAGACCTCGACGGCCACCGCCTGAGCCCAGAAGGTGCGGGAGAAGGCGAGCAATAATGCGCCCGTCGCCGCCGCCGTCCGCAACTTCCACCGCTTGCCGGACAAGGATTCGGGGGATCGTTCCGAATCCTTCTTCCCTCGGGGATCCATTGCGGGAATCAC
>CBFGVC010000232.1:0-3057 GCA_965652255.1 uncultured Fibrobacteria bacterium
TTACCCGTTACCCATTACCCGTTCTCCGCCCCCACTCCTCAGTCCCAGTCCTTCGCCGCGCGGCTCTTCTTCTTCTCGGCGTGGCGCTTCTTCTCCACCAAGGTGTTCTGCTTCGACGTCCAGGTCTTCTTCGTCGGCTTGCGGACCTTTTTCACCTTGTTCATCGCCTCCACGCGCTCGCGGATCTTGCGCAGGCAAATGAACCGGTTCTGCCATTGGCTGCGCGACTCCTGGCTCGTCACGGTGATGCCGGTGGGACGGTGATGAAGCCGCACCGCGCTGTCGGTCTTGTTGACGTGCTGCCCGCCCTTGCCCGAAGCGCGAAACGCCTCGAAGTCGCATTCGGCGAGGAGTTCCTCGTCGTCGGCGGGAAGGGAGATGGGGGGCATGGATTGAAATCTACGAGAGTTCGGGATTCTTCGGGGGCCATCCTTCGATTCCTTGACGTACTTCGCGGGCTCATGACCTCACCCCTCCCCCGGCGCCTTTGGCGCTACCCCCTCAGGGGGCGTTTGATTCCTGTCGTTGACTTCATTGGGGGTGGGGTGAGGCGCTTCGTCGCCGAAGAACTACCTTGCCTTCGATGTCTTTCCGCTGGTTCATCACCGACGTCGACGGAACCCTGCTCGACCCTGCCAACGAAATCCCGCCCGAGAACCGCGCCGCCCTCGTGGAACTCAAGCGCGCGGGCGTGCCCGTGGTGCTCGCCACCGGGCGGCGATGGACCACGCTCAAGCGCGTGCTCGACCGTCTCGACCTTTGGGATCTCGTCGATTACGCCATCGCCAACAACGGCGCCGTCATCAAGGAGCTTTCGACGCGCTCGCTCCTGCATCACGAAGGCTTCGCGCCCGGCGCCGTGACGGCGGCGGCGAACGCGCTCGACGCCTTGGGATGGGATCCGCTGGCGCTCACCTACGTCTCAGACGGCGGGCCCGACGTCTATCACCGCAGGCTGAGCCTGCGCAACGGCGACTTCGCCCTCAAGAACGAAGGCTACACCGTGCTCGTGAACGATTTCAGCGAGCTCGAGGCGCGCGTGGTGGTCGAGTTGATCCTGCTGGGGTCGGAGGCCGACCTTTCGCGCGCGCAAGCGGCGCTCGCGCCGCTCGACCTCGAGACGGCGCTCATCAAGAACACCTTCTACGCCGACTACATGCTCGAGGTCACGCCGCGCGGCGTCTCGAAGCTCTCGGGAGCGCGCAGGCTAGGCGAGCGGCTGGGGCTCACGCCCGCCGAGGCCGTGGCCGTGGGCGACTCGGCCAACGACCTGCCCTTGCTCCGCGAGGCGGGCCGCGCGGTCGCGATGCCCCACGCGCCCGATCCCGTGCGCGCGGCCGCCCACGACGTGGGCGTCGTGGCCGAGGCGGCGCGGCGGTGGTTTCCGTCGACGGCGTGAGGTAGGGGCGAATGATCATTCGCCCCTACCCCTGCCCGGAATCCTTCCACGATTCCCGCGATCCATCGCCGCGCCGCCGCCGCCGCCTCGCGCCTGTCGCCGTAGGCCGTCTCCGCCGGGCCGAAGGCGGCGCGCGCCGCGAGGCCGGAGGAACACAGCAGACGCCAGAAATGCGGCGTGAAGGTCGCGTCGCCGACCCACGCCGCCTTCCCGGCCGGCTCGTAGGCAAGCGCGACGGGCTGCACCGGGACGCCCGCCCGCAGCGCGGGCTCGAACAGCGACGAGTGGAAATCGCCGACGCGGTCGCCGGCCGTCGTCGTGCCTTCCGGGAATACGATCACCGGCACGCCCGCCGCGAAGGCCGCGCGCATGGCCTCCCCCACCTCGGCCACCGCGCGCGGCCGCTTGCGGTCGAGGAACAAGGTGCCGATGGATTTTCCGAGATATCCCAGCACGGGCCAGCCCGCGAGGTCGTCCTTCGACACGAAAGTCGCGAGGCCAGAGGCCGCCAGCGTCACCACATCGAGATACCCGATATGGTTCCCCACGAGAAGCGCGGGCCCGCGAGAGAATCCCCCCGAAACGTCCCGACGCATCCCGATCAACCGGCATACGCCCCGCGACCACAGGTGCAACACTCGCGCCCCGCCGCGCAGCCTGCCGGACACGGAAAGGAAAGGCCGGACGCACAGCCACGCTCCGCCCAGACCCAAGGTCCACGCGACGAATCCGAGGGCGCGCGCGAATCCGCGAATCGCCGGGAGGACTGCGCCGCCTATCGCCAAGCCGGCGGGGTAAGGGCATGCCATGGCGTGCCACCTCACCCCGTAAGGCCGACCCATGGGTCGCCCTTCGTTCGTGATCGGCGATCACGAAACGAACCGCCTAAACAATCCCGCCGGCATCGCCTCCACGTCCAGCAGCACCAGGTAGTCGATGGTCTTGAAGGCGCGGTCGAGCGCGGGCTCGGCGCACACCGCGCCGCCCAGGTTCAGGTAGCCCTGCAAAAGGCGCGGGATCTCGGGCGGCTGCGCGGAGAGCGGCAAGGCGTCCGCGACGCGGCACTCCCAGCCCGCGCGCGTCTCAACCCGGATCTCCGGATGCAGGTTGCCGCTCGCGGAGAGCTCGCGATAGAGAAGCAAGCCTTCGACGGGATCCTGGCTGGCCAGCGAGCATGCGCCGAACAGGTGGCGCTTGTTGTTCCAGAGCAGGTAGTTCGCGAGGCCCTTCCACAAGAGGTGAAGCACCTGGCCGTTGCGGTGCGCGCGACCGATGCACGCGCGGCCCACCTCCACGGCCTCCTCGCGCACGCCCTCGGGGATGTCCGCGATGCGGAACTCCTGGTCGCTGTAGAAGCCGAATCCCGAGCGCGCCATCGCCGCGGTTTGCAGGCGATAGGTGCCCACGCACTCGCCGCTGTCCTTGTGCCTCACGAGCAGGTGATGGCATTGAGCGTCGAAGGCGTCGGCGTCGCGGCGCGTGGCCTCCGATTCCGTCAGCCCCTCGCCGAGCTCGAGGTTGTAGACGTCGTAGCGCAGGCGCAGGATCTCGTCGAGTTCGCCGGCGGTCGCGGCGAAGTGCAGGCGATAGTCGCCGCGTTCCAGCACCATGGGCGGCAGGCCCTGCGGGTGCCGGGGGTAGTCGGCGAAAATCGCCTC
>CBFGVC010000233.1:0-3000 GCA_965652255.1 uncultured Fibrobacteria bacterium
AGGCTGGCGAGGTTCTCGCGGGCGTGCGCGTAGGCCGGATCGAGCCTCAGCGAGGCTTCATATAATTCCCGCGCCCGTGCGGCATTCCTTTCGGCCTGCTCCAGCATCCCGAGGTAGTTGAGGGCCGCGGGCTGGTCCGGCGCCAGGGCGAGTGAGCGTTCCAGGTGCGCCTTCGCTTCGGGGCCGCGCTTCAGTTCCAGCAGCGCGTAGGCGAGGCCGTAATGCGCGCCGGGGTTCTCCGGATCGATCGCCGTGAGCGCCCGGTAGGCTTCTTCGGCCTCGGCCGGGCGGCCCGTGGCGATGTACAGGTCGCCCAGGCTGGCGACCGCCATGGCGTCGCCAGGATCCAGCGCGCGGGCCCTCTCGAAGGCCCGCAAGGCCTTGGCGGTGTCGCGAAGCTGCAGGTGCAATTCCGCGACGACGGGCGTGGCGAAGCTGAAGTTGGTGTCAAGCGTCATGGCGCGTTCATAGTGGAAAAGCGCCGCCTCGGCGTCGCCCCGTCCCCCGAGCTCCAAGGCGCGCAGGTAATGCGCGTAGCCGTTGTTGGGGATCAGCGAGGCCAGGTTCGAGGCCATGCCCTCGCGCTGCGAGGCTTCGGTCCAGTGCAGGCGCTCCGAGGCGCCGAGCGCGAGCGACGAGACCACGAGGACGGCCACGAAGGCCCAGTGCCGCGTCTCCGCGCCGCCGCCGGCAGGAGCGGGAGCAGGGGCGGGGGAGGCGGCGGCCGGCATGCCGAGGTCGGCGCGCACCTTGGCGTCGCGCACCTTCCAGATGAAGCCGTCGAGGTAAAAATGGATGAGCGCCGAGCAAGCGAAGATGTTTCCGATCTGGCTCCACTTGCCGGAGTATGTCCCGCCGTTCTCGTAGAGGGAGAGGATATCCTGGCTGAAGAATCCGATGGAGCCGTACGCCGCGATCAACACGACGTAAATGCCGATGCGCCGATAATCCCCGCGGAACAAAAAGCCCTCGATCCGGCTCCCCGAAATCCCCCGCTCCACCCGGCCCTTGTTGTAGCTCCACACGAAGGCATTGTACTGGATGTCGTGGAAGATCTCCCACAGCAAAAGCCCGATGAGCAGGTTGCCCACGCCGATCATGCAGTATGCCCAGAATGCCAGCGCGACGAAGAGCGCCGCGATCTTTCGCGGGTTGAACTCCCCGCGGAGCGCGGCGCGGACGGAGTAAGCCGCATAGGCCGCCGTGACGGCGATGGTGAGGCCCAGCCAGGCGGCCTCGAAGAGCCGAACTCCCTGCACCGGGAGCAGGGGCCCCCCCGACATGTAGAAGGTTCCCAGCAGCGACATCTTCTTGCCCGACGACCAGAGAATGATCTGGATGAACCACGCGAGGCACATCCACAGGTCGAGCCGCGCCGCAAGGCGGGAGTGGAAGCCCGCCTTGGCGTCGTAGATGCGCAGGAAGCCGTGCACCTGCAGGATGCCGTGCCACGTGCCCCAGGCGATGAGCAGCAGGAAAAGGAAGGTCAGCTTGTAATAGACGGCGAAGAGCCCCAGCAGCACGATGAGCGAGGGCACCACCAAAAGGCGCGAGCGGAACCTTCGGAAGATCTCCGGGTCGGTGTAGGCGCGGATGAAGCCGGGGAGGTGGTGTCCGGTGGCGCTCACCGAAAGCACCATGAACTTGAACACCGCCAGGGGAATCAGGAGCGACAGCGCGTGGAACACGGGCAGGATCGCCAGCGGCGTCGCGATGAACAACAGCGAATCCGCCCAAGGGCCGATCAGCCAGGGATTCCGTGCGCTTGCGGTCGCTGACGACATTCCCATGAATTTAGAACCCATGAATCGGGCCTCGGGGATCATGTTTCCGGCGCAAAACCGTAAAAAACCGACGCGGGAGCGCGTGCGCCCGCGCACTCGTGAATATCCTTAAAAACGCCGAAAAAGTCCCACTATTCAACCGAGGCGGAGGTAGTTTGAACAAGGTTCCGCATCTCCATCGAACCTGCAGCGACAAGGCGCCATATGTCCAAAACCGGGTCCAAAATCGAATCCAAAAGCGGCCCCAAGATCCGCTTCACCTGCGAAACCTATGCCTGGATCATGTGCGGTGACAAGTTCATCGGCAAGATCGACCACATGGCCGACACGGCCGCGAAGGCGGGATTCGGGGGGATCGAACCCATGAACCTGCAACTGGGGCCCTACTGGGATGCCAAGCTGCTGAAGGACACGCTCGACGCGCGCGGGCTCGAGCTGTCGTCGGTGGCCTTCGTGTGCGATTGGCTGGGCCCCCGCGAGACGGAGGCCGAGCGCCGCGAGGCCGACCGGATGATGGACCTCATCCAAACCTTCCCGTACGAGATCCTCCTGATGCCGGTGCAGATGCCGCAAAAGGATCGTGCCGAGCTCGAAACCCGCCAGAGGAACTTCATCGCCTGCGTCAACGACCTGGCGCGCCGCGCGGCGGAGCGCGGCATCAAGGCCTCGTACCATCCCAACTCTCCTGAAGGCTCGATCTTCCGGACCCGCGACGACTACGACAAGCTGCTCCCGAAGCTCGACGCGCAGGCGCTGGGGTGGACTCCCGACGTGGGACACATCGCCAAGGGCGGCATGGATCCCGTGTCGATGATCCGCGAGTACCGCGGCCTCGTCAACCACATCCACTTCAAGGACATGTTCGAGGACGGCACCTGGGCCCAGACGGGCGAGGGCAGCATCGACTTCAAGGGGGTCATCGACGATCTCGTCAAGACCGACTTCGAAGGATGGGTCGTATTCGAGGACGAGTGCGACGCGGCGGTCGGCGACCCCGATGGCGTCACGCTGAAGGACGGGGACTACATTCGCGACGTGGTGAAGCCGTGGATTCCGAAGGAGATGTTGGCGGAAAGGTAGGGCATCACAGCATCACAACATCACAACAGCAGAACGCGAGCCCGAGTGCTTGGCACTCTGTTCCATGTTGTTGTGCTGCTGTGATGTTGTGCTGTTCGCTGCCGTGTCGTCAAACCTGCCCGTACGTCGCGTTCGG
>CBFGVC010000234.1:0-2984 GCA_965652255.1 uncultured Fibrobacteria bacterium
GTTGCCCGTTGCCCGTTGCCCGTTGCCCGTTGCCCGTAGCCCGTTGCTCCGTTGTTCTGTTGCTGTGATGCCGTGATGTCGTGTTGTCGTGAATTGTGTTGTCGCTTTGCATTTTGGAATCATTCCAATCCCGCTCATCACTTCATCGCTTGGCGTCAAGGTTTTTCTTTCGCCCGATGAATTTTCTGTTCCGTCGCTTGCGTGGACGAAGTGTGCGTCCGGTGTGGATAGGGAGTGGATTGGGTGCGCGTTCCCGTATGTTCCCTCGTGACAACGATTCTTCGCGCCCCTTTCGCGCGGGATTTGTGAATCATTGTAGGGGGATTGGCATTGAAAACTTTCCCGGAGAATTTCCCGGCGGCGGCTCGCGGATCGGAATTAACTTATCGCCTCCAGAAAAAATCCCCCAGCAGATGACCTCAGGTTTCACCTCCCGTAAACTCGCCTCGTCCACCCCTTCGTCGTGGACGGACCTTCTCGAAAGGTTGCGCGACCGCATCCCCGAGACGGCCTACAACACCTGGTTCTCGCACCTGCGCCTCGAGGAGGCCGGGGACGACGCCTGGGTGGTGGCGGTGCCCAACGCTTTCGTGCTCGAATACGTCGAGCATCACTATCGCCGGGTCATCGAGGAGGCCGCGCGCGATGCCGCGAATGCGCCGGTTTCGGTGCGCTTCGCGCTGGCGGATCCCGCGCGCGACCTTGGCGGGGAACCCTTCGGGTTTCATCCCCTCGCCGAGGAAGCGACGGAAACCGCGCCGGAAACTTCCGATGCGTCCAGGGCCGCGGTCACAGGGTCGGCCCGTCCGGCGCGGGCTTCCGTGGTCGTCGATTCGACCCTTCCCCTGCAGGCCCGCCATACCTTCGACGACTTCGTCATCGGCGAATGCAACCAGTTGGCCCACGCGGCCTGCGTGGCCGTCGCCGAGGCTCCGGGCCGCAACAAGTTCAATCCGCTGGTGCTGCATGGCGGGGCGGGCATGGGCAAGACCCACCTGCTTCAGGCCATCGCCCACTTCTGCCGCGAGCACGAGACCGCCCGCCGCATCGTGTACCGCACCTCCGAGGAGTTCACGCGCGAGTACATCGCCTTCGTGCAGAAGAACAAGGATTCGCGCGCCTTCTACAAGTCGTACCAGGATGCCGACGTCCTCCTCATCGACGACATCCAGTTCCTCGCCGGCAAGCCCGGCACCCAGGACGAGTTCTTCAACATCTTCAGCGCGCTGCAGTCGTTCAACCGGCAGATCGTGATCACCTCCGACCGCCCGCCGGCGCAGATCGAGGGGCTGAATGCCCGCCTGATCTCGCGCTTCGACACGGGCCTCCTCGCCGACCTGCAGCCGCCCGGCCTCGAGACGCGCCTGGCCATCCTGCGCAAGAAGGCGGAGTGCGATCCCGAGTCGTGCGTGGACGGCGAGGTGCTCGACTACGTGGCGCGCCATGTCACCTCAAATGTCCGCGAGCTCGAGGGCACGCTGATCAAGCTGTCGGCCTGCTCGAGCTTCTCGGGCGCGCCTCTCACGGTGGAGATCGCCAAGCAGATCCTGGGCGACACGGTGCGGAACCGGGGCCGCAAGGTCACCTTGCGCGGCATCATCGAGGCCTCGGCCGCCGAGTTCGGGATTCCCGCCGCGCAGCTCACCTCGCAGACGCGCCGCCGCAACGTCGCCGAGCCGCGCCACGCCGCGATGTACCTCGCGCGCCTGCTCACGGACAACTCGCTGCACACCATCGGACTCGCCTTCGGGCGCGACTATTCGACCGTGATCCACAGCATCAAGCGCGCCGAGCAGATGGCGGAGACCGATCCCGCCTTCGGCGCGCGGCTGGAACGGCTGCGCGCCGGTTTATCGTGACATCCGCGCGGCTTGAAAAGCTGCGCGCCGGGTTGTCGTGAGTCGTGAGTCGTGGATCGTGGTTAGTGGATCGTGAGTGATGAGTCGTTGGGCCTTCTGTATTCTTGCGATCCACGATTCACGAACCACGATCCACCGCTCCCCCTTCCGATCCTCGCGACCCGGCACACCTTCGCCGCGAACGTCCCCGAACACCCGTCCGGCCGCGAAGTCCCCCCTCGTTTGATTTTTTCCCGTAAATTTCGACCTTAAGGTCGTCGCGGTCCCGGGCGGTTTTCCCGGCCGCCCGCGCTTCACTCCCGGGGGCCGCATGCATCAATCCGCTTTTCTTTCGATTCTCGCGCAGGCGGGGCTTGTCACGTGGATCACGGTGGGCGCCATGCTGCTGCTCTCCGTGGGCGTGTGGGCCATCCTGCTCCGCAAGTGGTCGGAGAACCGCCGCAAGCTGCGCGCGCTGGCCAAGTGGGAGCGCGACCTCGGCGCGGCCCCGGCCCTGCAGGACTTCGCCCGGCTGGCCAAGACGCTGCCCGAGTCGCCCATGTCGCGGGTGACGCGGGGCGTGCTCCGCGAGATCGAGGGGCTCTCGCGCTACGTCTCCTACGAGTCGCTCGACGCCCGCGGGCAGCTCGTGAACGAATCCATCGAGCGCTCGGTCGACGTCGAGAAGGAAAAAAGCGAGGTCGGAATGACCTATCTCGCCTTTTGCGCGGCCACCGGCCCCCTCATCGGCCTGCTCGGCACGGTGTGGGGCATCATGGACACCTTCTCGGCCATCGGCCGCCACGGCTCGGCCAACATCGCCGTGGTGGCGCCCGGCATCGCCGAGGCGCTCATGGCCGTGCTCTCGGGCCTCATCGTCGCAATTCCCGCGTCGCTCGGCTACAACGCCTTCGCGGGCGCCAACCGCAGCGCGGAGTCGTTCCTGTACAACCTCGGCTCCGAGCTTTTGAGCGCCTTCAAGCGCGCCGACCTGGGCGCGCTCGACGCCGCCGCCGCGGCCCGGGAGGGCTGAGGAGCCATGCGCCGCCGCGAACCGCTCCGCGCCAACGCCGAGCTCAACCTCGTCAACATCATCGACGTGATCTTCGCGATCCTCGTGGTGTTCATGATCACGGCGCCGCTGTC
>CBFGVC010000235.1:0-2967 GCA_965652255.1 uncultured Fibrobacteria bacterium
AATGCAGCAATAGAACAATGCAACAATGAACACGACGGTTTCGAGCCGGCAGCCTGCCCCGCTCGCCGCTTATGTTCCATTGTTCTATTGCTGCATTGTTCTATTGTCCATCGATGCTGTCGGAGGCGAAAGCCCCGAAAACCCCCTCTTCTTGCCCCAGGCCTCCTCCCTTGTAGCTTCCTAGGGGAGCCCCGGGGCGACCGGAAGGCTCGACCCGGGAGGATCGCATGCGCGCCATCTGGAAGGGATCCATCAGCTTCGGCCTCGTCACCATTCCCATTTCGCTGTATCCCGCCACGCGGCGGGAGGAGCTGAAGTTCCGCCTGCTGCGAAGCAAGGACCTGAGTCCGGTCAATTACAAGCGCGTGGCCGAGGCCGACGGCAAGGAAGTGCCTTGGGACCAGATCGTCAAGGGCTACGAGTACGAGAAGGGGCGCTTCGTGGTGCTCAAGGACGAGGACTTCAAGCGCGTGGACGTCGAGGCCACGCAGACGGTTGACATCCGCAGCTTCGTGAAGCTCGACGACATCAATCCTCTCCTCTTCCACAAGCCCTACTACATGGAGCCGGGCAAGGGCGGCGACAAGGCTTACGTGCTCCTGCGCGAGACGCTGGTGGACACCGGCAAGGTGGCCATCGCCAAGGTCGTCATCAAGACGCGCGAGCACCTGGCGGCGGTGAAGCCGCAGGAGCGCGGGCTCATGCTGGAGCTCATGCACTTTCCCGACGAGATCCTGGCGTTGGACGAGTTCAAGCTGCCCAAGGCCGCGTCGCCTTCCGCCGCCGAGAAAAAAATGGCGAAGCAGCTTGTGGACAGCATGACGGAAAAGTGGGATCCGGAACGCTACAAGGACGACTATCGGGAAGCGCTGGAGAAAATCATCGAGCAGAAAATCGAGAGCGGCGGGAAGCTGCCGGCCGCGCCCAAGGCGAAGAAGCATTCGAACATCATCGACCTTTCCGAAGTGCTCAAGCGCAGCCTGGCCGAGGCGACCAAGGGTGGAGCCAAGGGAGGAGCCAAGGCCGCGAGAAGCGCGAAGGCGGCGGAATCCCGAAAGAAGCCCGCGCCCAAGGCTCACCGCCGGAAAGCCGCCTAGGGAATCCGGACGAACCGATGAGCCTGCGACGCTACCACGAGAAACGCGACTTCGCGCGGACGCCCGAGCCCCGCTCGGGCAAGCCGACGGCAAAGGGCGCGCGTCTCTTCGTCATCCAGAAGCACGCGGCCTCGCACCTGCACTACGACTTCCGGCTGGAGCTGGGTGGCACACTGAAATCGTGGGCCGTGCCCAAGGGCCCGCCTTTCAAGCGGGGTGAGAAGCGGCTGGCCATGGAGGTGGAGGATCATCCGCTCTCCTATGCGCGCTTCGAGGGGGTGATTCCCAAGGGACAATACGGGGGCGGCACGGTGATGGTGTGGGATATCGGCGCCTTCGAGCCGCTCGACCCCCATCCCCTCAAGGCCCTCGCGGCCGGGAAGCTGCGCTTCATCCTCGCGGGAAAGAAGCTGAAGGGAGAATGGCACCTTGTGCGCATGCGCGGGAAGGACGAGGGAGGCAAGCAGCCTTGGCTGCTCCTGCAGAGCGGGAGCGACGCGAAGCCGTTGTCGGCGAAGGCGGACGACACCTCGGCCCTGAGCGGCCGCGGCATGAAGGCCATCGCCGCCGCGGGCGACAACGTGTGGACCTCGAAGCGCCCCGAAACCCCTCCGGATCGGGAAGTCCCCCCCACCCGAAAAAAAGCCGCCCGCAGCGTCGTCCCCAAGGCGTCCACCGCCTCCGCGCGCACGGCGCGTCCGAAGGGCCGCACGTCCCCCATTCCCTTCTTCGAACCCATGAAGGCGCGGCTGGTCGCCACGCCTCCGGAAGGCGACTGGCGCTACGAGATCAAGTTCGACGGCTTCCGGGCGCTGGCCTTCCGCGACGCCGAAGGCGCGCGCCTGCTGTCGCGCAACGACAAGGACCTGTCGGCAAAGTTCCCGATGGTTCGCGACGCGTTGAAAAAGCTGAAGACTTCGGACACGGTCCTCGACGGGGAGATCGTGGCCCTCGACGCGAAGGGCCGCTCCTCCTTCCAGCTCCTGCAGGCCTACGAGCTCGGTCAGGAGCGTCCGCCGCTTTTGTTTTACGCCTTCGACCTGCCTTTCCTCGAGGGCGAAGACCTGCGGGGACTTCCCCTGCCGGGGCGGCAGGCGCGGCTCAAGAAGCTTCTCCGCCGCCCACCCGCCCTCATCCGGCTGTCCGAACCGCTGGAAGGGAAAGCCGACGCGCTACTCGCGCAGGCGCGCAAGCTGGGCCTCGAGGGGCTCATCGGCAAGCGCGCCGATTCCGTGTATGAAACCGGGCGGCGCAGCGGCGCGTGGATCAAGCTCAAGACGCATCTCGAGCAGGAATTCGTGATCGGGGGCTACACCGACCCGGAAGGAAGCCGCTCGTCGTTCGGAGCCTTGCTCGTGGGAGTTTACGAGAAAAAGAAGCTTCGCTTCAGCGGCAAGGTGGGCACGGGTTTCAACACGGCGTCGTTGCGCGCGCTGCACGCGCGCATGCGCGGTCTCGAGCGGAAGGAATGCCCCTTCGCCAACCTGCCGGAACCGCGCGCCGGACGCTACGGCGCGGGCGTCACCGCCGCCGAAATGCGCCGCTGCCATTGGCTCAAGCCCGAGCTGGTGTGCCAGGTGAAGTTCACCGAGTGGACGCGCGACGGGAAGCTGCGTCATCCGGTGTTCCTCGGCCTGCGCGAGGACAAGCCCGCTTCCCGCGTGGTGCGCGAGGAGGCGGCATGACAGCGAGAAACGCGGCGGGGAAGCCGACGCGGAATCCCACGCGGGGCCGCAAGGCCGGAGGACGACAGGCCGCCGTGCTCGACGTCGCGGGAACGCGCGTCGAGGTCTCGAACCTCGGCAAGGTGCTCTATCCCGCCACCGGCTTCACCAAGGGCGAGGTGATCGACTACTACGTGCGCGTCTCG
>CBFGVC010000236.1:0-2923 GCA_965652255.1 uncultured Fibrobacteria bacterium
ATTCCACGCCGACCGCGGAGGGTCCCCCATCCAGCACGCATTCGATTCCGCCTTCGAAGGCCCGCGACACGTGCTCCGCCGTGGTGGGGCTCAGCCCGCCGAACGGATTGGCGCTGGGCGCCGCGAGGGGGATCCCCGCCTCGCGCAACAGCGCGAGCGCGACCGGATGGGAAGGCACCCGCACCGCGACGCGGGGAAGCCCCGAGGTGGCAAGGTCCGGCACGAGGGCGGTGCGCGGCAGCACCAAGGTGAGGGGCCCCGGCCAGAAGCGCTCCATGAGCCGCCGCGCCGCGTCGGGAACATCGTGGACCAAGGGCTCCACGTCGGCCGCCCGCGCCACGTGCACGATCAGCGGGTCGAAGAAGGGGCGCCGCTTCACCTCGAAGATGCGGGCCAGCGCCGCGGGGTCCAGCGCGTTGCCCGCCAGTCCGTAGACGGTCTCCGTGGGCATCCCGACGAGCTCTCCCTGGCGCAGGGCTTCCGCGGCGGCGCGAATGTTCTCCGGGGTGGGGGGAATCACGGGGATCATGGGACGAGAAAGGTAAAAGCGCGGGCCGGGCAAGATTGAGATTGATTCTTGATTTGGATCTCCCGGGTAAGTACCTTGAGGCCGTCATGATCCGACCCCTCCAGGACTTCGAAACGCTCTCCGGCGAAGCCACCGGCTCCGGCCCGGTCGCCCAAACGCTGGACCGCATGGCGCATTTCCGCAGGGTGACGCCCGTCGTGGTCGAAAGCGTCGAGGGCAGCCCGGCGCTGCGCCGCCGCCTGCTCGAGATCGGCTTCACGGAAGGGTGCAAGGTTCGTTTCGTCATGGCCACGCCTTTCGGCGATCCTCTCGTCTTCTCCCTTCGCGGCGCCTCGATCGCCTTGCGGAAATCCGAGGCGCGCTGCGTGCGCGTCCGGGGCTGAGGCGCGAGCCTGTCATGCAGGGCTCGATGGAGAGCGCGGTCCGCGCGGGAGACGCCCCGAAACCGGCGGGCACGCTTCCCGTCCTGGCCCTCGCCGGGTCAGCCAACTCGGGCAAGACCACGTTGTTCAACGCCCTGACGGGCTCCCACTACAACACGGTCAACTATCCCGGGGCGACCGTGGAATACGCCCTGGGCGCAGCCCGGAACCTGCCGGCGCTGGCCGACCTCAAGGCGCGCGTGATGGACACGCCCGGGCTTACGAGCCTGATCCCGGCCTCGCCCGATGAACGCGTGACCGTGGAGGCGTTGTTCCGCGATGCAACCCGTCCGTCCGCCGTGCTCGCCGTCGCCGACGCGACCCAACTCGCGCGCCACTTGTACCTGACGCGGCAACTCATCGACCTTGGATTCCCGGTCGTCCTCGTCGTCACGATGGAGGATTTGTTGCGCAGGCAGGGCCTGCGCGTGGATGCGGGCCGCCTTTCGGAGCTTCTCGACTGCCCGGTCTTCGTGCTCGATCCGAGGAAGCCCGGCGATCTCTCCGGGCTGTCGGACGCGCTTCGGGCCGCGGTCGAAAGCCCCCGGAGGCGCCCGGAAGCCGCGGACTACGCGGCCTTCGCGGCGGACGCGCGCGAGGAGAGCATCGGGGAAACTTTCCGCGCGCTCGACGCGGTGGAGGAGATGGTGGTGCGGCCCGTCATCGAGAAGGCCGGGCGCGACGGGTCGGCCCAAGCCGAAAAGCGGGGGGCCGACCGGTTCCTGCTGCATCCGGTGTACGGCCTCGCCATCTTCGCCGCAGTGATGTGCGGCATGTTCACGGCCATTTTCTGGCTAGCCGCGCCGCTCATGGACGGCGTCGATTCCCTGTTCGGCACCTTCATCGAAGCGACCAAGGCGCGGCTTCCCGAGTCCTGGGTCACCGATCTCCTCGCCGACGGTGTGATCGGCGGGGCGGGCGCGGTGCTGGTGTTCCTGCCGCAGATCGCGATCCTCTTCCTCCTGATGGGGTGGCTGGAGGATTCGGGCTACCTCGCGCGGGGCGCGGCGCTGGTGGACCGTCCGCTCTCGAAGATCGGCCTCAACGGCCGCTCCTTCGTTCCCCTGCTCTCTGGTTATGCCTGCGCCATTCCCGCTCTCCTGGCCGCGCGAACCATCCCGAACCGCCGCGAGCGCCTTTTGACCTTGCTCATCATTCCGCTGATGAGCTGCAGTGCGCGCCTGCCCGTCTATACCTTGCTGCTGGCCTTCCTCATCCCGCGCGACATGCCGTGGCTGGGCGGCATCGCCCTCACCGGACTCTACCTGATGGGATTCGTGCTGGGCGCGGTCGTTTCCACCGTCGCGAGCCGCATGCTGAGCCGCCGCCGGCCGGAGCCCTCGGCCTTCATGCTGGAGCTGCCCGCCCTGCGCGCGCCGGTTCCGCGCGTGGTGCTGGTCTCGGCCTGGCACAAGACGCGGCAGTATCTCGAGAAGGCCGGCCCCACCATCCTGGCCATCGCGGTGGGGTTGTGGTTGCTCACCCATACGCCCGTGCAACCCCCGCCGGAGGATGGCTCCGATCGGGAGTACGTGGCGGTGTCCCATTCCTACGCGGCCACCATCGGCCGCTTCATCCAGCCCGTGACCGAGCCGATGGGCCTTGATTGGCGGGGCGGCGTCGCCCTCATCTCGGGCTTCGCGGCGCGGGAGGTCTTCGTGGGCTCCCTGGCGCTGGTCTATCGGGTGCAGGAGTCCGAGGAGGAAGCGGGCATGGCCGGGAAGTTGCTCGCGGAGCTCTCGGAGCTTCGCTTCGAGGAAGGGCGTCTCGAGGGCCGCCGCATCTTCACCTTCTCGACCTGCGTGGGCATCCTGATCTTCTACATGATCGCGCTGCAGTGCTTCCCGACGGTGGCCACGGTGCGGGCCGAGTCCGGCGGCTGGCGCTTCGCGCTGGCGCAGCTCGCGGTGTTCACGGGCGGGGCCTACCTGCTGACGGTGGCGGCGGTGCAGGGGCTGCGGTTCTTCGGGGT
>CBFGVC010000237.1:0-2914 GCA_965652255.1 uncultured Fibrobacteria bacterium
ACGGGCTTGCCGTAGCGGTCGATGAGGACGGGCTTCTCGCTGCTGGGCACGAAGGTTTCGAGGCCTTTTTTCCCCGCGACGCCCGGGGTTCCCGAGGCCAGGCCCAGGAGCGTGTCCACGTAGAACTCGGAGAGGTGCTGGCCGGTCTTGAGCGTCTCGCGCATCTTGAGCAAGGTGGCGATCGCCTTCTGCGCCGAGGATTCGTTGGGCGCCTGCACGGTGACGCCCGCGTTGCGGGTGAGCAGGCGCACGCCGAGGGCGTTCTCGAGGCGGACGAAGTAGCGTTCCGACTCCCCGCCCAGCAGGACTTTTTCCTCGTCGGAGGCGGGGAACAGCGCGGTGTGGGGAGCGGTGGCCATGCGAGAAATATATACGGGAAAGGGGCGGGCTTCGTCGGCGGCCCTTCCTTGGTTCGGGATTCTTCGGGGAGGGTTCGCTGGAGGGTTCGGGTTCGGGATCCTCCGGGGGCGGTCCGGTGGAAGGTTCGGGATTCTTCGCCGGCCATTCTCCGGATAGTTCGGGAAAAGGAACCCCCGCACCTGCCGCCCTCCCGAACCGACGACGCTTCGACCCCGAAAGGATCCCGCAGCCGCAGGCATGAGGCCGCTTGTCGGCCGATCACCCGCGAAGGAAAGCTTCCGAAGAATCCCCCGGCGAAGAAAAGGCCCCGAAGAATCCCCCCGCCCCCCTTTACAGAAACCCCGCGGGGCTGATTAACTTTCATCCCGGAGGATCACCCGGAAACGCAACCCTTTCGACAAAGCGCAGCGCGAGCGTCCCTGAAACATGACGCGCCGCGCCGCCCAAGATTCCCATCCAACCATGCAAGCGGACCTTCGTTCCATCATCGAAACCCTCGAGGGCACGCTCGTGGGCGAGGAGCTTCTCCACAACAGCGTGGACATGGCCTTCACCGGCTCCGACCCCAACGAGCTCACCGACGATTTCACGAACGTCCTTCTCGTCACGAATCTCGTGCACACGCGGCTCATGCAGGTGGCCGAGGAGGTGGACATCGTCGCCATCCTCTTCACCAACTCCCACGTGCCTCCCGACAAGGTCGTGAAGCGCGCCGCCGAGCTCGAGATCGACCTCGTCACGACCCGGCTGACGATCGAGGAAGTGGCCCGCCGCCTCAGGTCCGAGTACGCCGGGACCCTCGACGTGAAGGCCCACATCCTCCCCACCGACGCGCATTAAGGGCGGGGGGCTTCTCCGCGGCCCCTCCTGCCGTCGGGGGATGCTTCCGCGGTCTTTTCTTCGCCGGATGCCGCCGGTGGACCGGGGCCGGCCCGGGAAACCCGATTCCCGGAAAAACCGTGACGCGTTAACCCAGGTCAAGGATCCGGGCATTTAACGGTGGACATCCCGTCGCGGCAGCATATCTTTCGTCCGTCATGCGAAGCCTTCTGCTTGTCATCCCGATGCTGACGGCCACAGGCCTCGCCCCCGCCTCCACCTCCGGGAGCGCGCTCTTCGCGGAGCCGCGCCTCTCCTTCAACACCGAGGACCTCCATTGGGGCGGCCGCGTCGGCGGCGAGCGGACATGGCGCGGCATGCCCATCGCCCTCTTCGCCGACCTTGAGTTCCGGGCCTTCGACCGCACCGTGCGCGCCCCGATCACCCCCACCCTGAGCTATCAGCTGAAAGAGGCGCGCCAGGTCGTCGGGCTGGGCGCGAGCGCCTCTTATCCCTTGCTCTCCCGGCTTCACGGGGCGGCGGGCGCGGGATTCGGCTACACCTTCGCCGACTTTCGCGGCACCAGCCGCGCGCCAGAGACCGGCTGGGTCGGCTGGCTCGAGGCGGGCCCCCGCTTCGTGTTCTCCGAAAACTTCCGGCTGGGCGCCGCCTACCAATGGCGCCCCCTGCCCGGGGTATCCTCCCACCGCGTCACGGTCGGATTCGGCCTGAGGCTTCCGCTATGAAGAACCACCTGAAATCCGCGATGATCGTGGCCGCCTTCTCGTGGGCCTTGGTCGGCTCGACCTGCTACGAAGAAGGGTGCGAAGAGGCGCCCGCCTCCTGCCGCCGCACCTTGCCGCCCACGGCTTCCCTCCTGATCAAGGTCTCGGAACCCCTGCCCGCGGAAGTGCGCGTGTACTCCGGGAAGGATTTCGAGAAAGGGACGCTGGTCTGGAACGGCGTCCCCGAGGGCACGGCCTGGACGTTGACCCTGCCGCACGGGAAGGATTATTCGGCGACGGCGCTGTACGTGAGCGGCGGCGACAGCCTCCTCGCCATCGACGGCGACCGGCTCGACTACGACACCGACGAATACTGCGGGACCATTTGCTACAAGATCGAGGACGGCGAAGTGGATTTGAGGAAGAAGTAGCGGGGAGGATGGCAGGACAGCGATTAATCCGACGTTGGCGCGTATTGTCGTACCGTTGTACTGTTGCATTTCTGTTACAATTCTCCGCACCATCTCCGTTCCCAACCCTTGTACCTTTCAGGCATGAGACGCCCGGCCCGGATACTTCTTGCCGTCCTCGGCTCTTCGGTCGCGGCCATGGCCGACGGGGTCTTTTTCGACACCCGCTTCTCGACGGGATTCGAGGACGTCCGCACCGGCTTGCGGCTGGGGGGCGAAGCGGAGCTTTCCCACCTTCGGCTCGCGGTGTTCGTGGACGCCGAATTCGGCTCCATGCCCTTGGGGACCCGCGTTCGAGTCCTGGAGGACCGCGACTATGTCCTGGGAGAAGCCGGGTATGCCTTGGGTCCGGGGTTCGCCTTGGCGTTTCCGGTCGTTCGTGAAGGCCTGTTCGCCGTCACGGGAGCCGGGGCGTACCGCGTCGAGGACGAAGGGCGCAGGGGGGCGTGGTCGGGCTGGACCGAGGCCGGCATGCGCTACGTGGTGAGCGGGATCTGCCACATCGAGGCTTGCTGGCAGTACCGGCCCTTGCCGGACGCC
>CBFGVC010000238.1:0-2910 GCA_965652255.1 uncultured Fibrobacteria bacterium
CGTTACCGGACGAACTTCGTCCTCGAAGAAGCCCACCACGCCGTGTTGCTCGGTCACCCCTGGCCCGGCAATGTCCGCGAGCTGGCCAACGCCGTCGAACGCGCGGTCGTGCTTTCCGAAGGGGGCGACCTCGAGTTCCGGCTGGAGCACCCGGAAGACGGGCGTCCAAACACGGGAGGGGATGATGGGGGCGTCCTTCCGGGGCTTTCCACCGTCCGGGAACGGCGGAGCGCGGCGGAGAAGGCGGAGATCGTCTCCGCCCTCGAGGCCTGCAAGTGGAACAAGACGCAAGCCGCCGCGAAACTCGGTATCTCCCGGCGGGGACTGCTCTACAAGGTCAAGGAGTACGGGATCGCGTGAAATCGGAAATATGAAATCGGAAAAGAACGCTTGTGGCTCTTTCATATTTCCGATTTCCGATTTCTGATTTTACTCCTGCGGATGCAAGGCCGGAACGTCGTCCTCGCGCCACAGCAGCAGGCTGCCGCAACCCTCGCAAAGCAGGAGTTGCCGGTTCTTCGCCACCTCGATCACGCGCTGGGGCGTCTGGTTGCGGTTGCACACGTCGCAGGCGCGGTGCTTGTGGTTCACCAGCGCGATCACGAAGGGCGTGCCGCGCCGCTGCACCGTGCGGTCGTAAACCGACAGCACGCGCTTGCCCACGGCGGCGCGGGGCTCGTCGCCCTTGCGCGCCTCCTCGGCGATGCGATCCTCGATGCCGCCCAGTTCGGTGGTGAGGGTCTCCAGCTCGGGGCCGACCTCGGCGCTCACCGCCTCGAAGGCGGCCTCGGCTCCTTCCGCTTCCTTGCGGAGGTTCTCGATCACCTGCTGCAGGTGCAGCACACGGGCCTGCGCCGCATCGATGTTCTTGCGATGCGCGGCGATCTCGAGGTGCACCGCGTCGTACTCGCGGTTCGTGGTGATCGCGCCCAGGCGCTTGCTGCTGTCCTCGAGCGCCGCCGCCTCGGTGACGGATGCCTCCTGGCTTTCGCGGATTTGTTCCTCGGCGCGCGCGATCTCGGCGCGCAGCTTGTCGGCGGCGGCGCGCTCGCGGCCGACCCGGTCGCGGAGCGCCTGGATGCGCTGGGGGAGGTCGCGGCGGGTCTGCTTCAGTTCGAAGACCTTCTTGTCCACCGCCCAGAGGCGAAGGAGGTTCTTCAAATCTTCTTCAATCGTGACCATTGCGACCCCGCTTTTCGACGCCCGCGACCGGGCGCCTTCAACCCCCGGCGCGTGGGCGCTGCGGGGACGGGGTCCGGTTCAGGATGCCATGAGAAAAATCGTGAAAAAAAGCGTCCTGTTTCCTGGTGGAAACAGGACTACCGGAGCAAACTAACTAGAACGCCGGGTGCTTTCAACGCGATACGAGCCCGGATACCCTTCGACCCATCGAAATCGGGCCGGAAAGAGCGGTCGGGGCGATCGGAGGAGTCAGGCTTCGGCCCGGCGGTTGTGCCGCGTCGAAGCCAGATCCCATCCTTTCGTCAAGGCCGTTTCCAGGATCGCGGGGAATTCCCCGAACAAGGGGGCCAGCGCGGTTTGCTCCGCGGGCGTGAGCCGCGCGAGCACGAAGCCCGAAAGGTCCCTGCCGGGGGGGCACAGCCCCACCCCGATGCGGATGCGCGGGAACCCTTCGCCCACCCGCGCGATGATATCGCGCAATCCGTTGTGCCCGCCGTGGCCGCCCGAGGCGCGGATGCGCAGCGATCCCAGCGGGAGCGTCACGTCGTCGGTGATGACGGCCACGTCGGCGGGCGCGATCTTGTAGAAGGTCATGAGCGCCTGCACGGCCTCGCCGCTCAGGTTCATGTAGGTCTGGGGCTTGGCGAAAAGCAAAGGGGCTCCCGCGAGGGAGCCCTTGCAAAGCAGCGTCTTGCCCCAAACGCGCCAGTCGTCCGCGCCCGCCGCGCGGGCCGCCGCGTCGACCGCGGCGAACCCGACGTTGTGGCGGGTCGCGTCGTACTTGGCGCCGGGGTTCCCCAGCCCCACGAGCAGGCGCATGGCGGAAGGTTACTTCTTTCCGCCCGCGGCCTTCTTGTCGTCGCCGGCGGGCTTCGCCTTGTCGCCCCCCGCGGCGGCCGGAGCCGCGGCGGCGGCCGGAGCCGCGGCGGGTGTCGCGGCTTCCTCCACCTTGCGGCCTTCGCCCACGCCGAACAGCGCCGTGCGCGGCGGGGTCACGAGCGTGCCCTTGTCGAACTTGAGGTCCTTCACGTAGAAGGTCTGTCCGTTCTGCATGTCCGAGACGTCGATGGTGAAGGTGTCGGGGATGTCCTGGATCTTCGCGCGGAGGCGCACGAACTTCTTGGCCACCGAGAAGATGCCGCCGCCCGTCTTCACGCCCACCGGGACGCCTTCGGGGATCACCGGCACGCTCACGGTGACGGGGTGGACGTCGTCCACGCGGACGAAGTCGGCATGGATGTAGTCGCCGCGGATGGGATCGCGGTCCAGTTGCTTCAGCATGGCCTTCTGCGACGTGCCGTCGATGTTCAGGTCGATGATGGCGTTGCGGTGGCCGAGCACGGGGCGCAGCTCGGTCCCGAGCACCTCGATGGTCTCGGGCTCGCCCTTGAGGCCGTACACGACGGCGGGAACCTTGCCCTCGCGGCGGAGCGCGGCGAGCGCCCCCTTGGTGCCCAGCGGGCGCTTGCGCGCGGTGATGGAAAGCTTCGACATTTCATCCTTCTTTCTGCGGTACATCGCGCCCCTGGCGCGCCTTCCCGCGGTGTTGCGAACCGTTTTTTGAAAACCCGGCTCCGCGGAAACCCCGCGGCCCTCCGGAGTCCCGATGGTTGGGGCGGCAGGATTCGAACCTACGAATGACGGATCCAAAAACCGTTGTCTTACCACTTGACGACGCCCCAACGGCATCGAGGGGCGGAAAAGGTAGGAAAAGAGCGGGGAGCGGGG
>CBFGVC010000239.1:0-2907 GCA_965652255.1 uncultured Fibrobacteria bacterium
CGGCGATGTTCGCCGCGCAGGATTTTCCGCCGGAGCACCGGCTGCATCTGGCGCTCGGGACCTCGATGGCGGCCATCGTTTCCACGGCGCTGTCGAGCCTCATGGCCCATCACCGGCGTGGCGCGGTGCTGTGGGGCGTGGTCGGGCGCTTCACGCCAGGAGTGCTCCTGGGCACCTTCGCGGGAACCTTCCTCGCCGCGCGGCTGTCGACGAAGCCCCTGGCGGTTTTCTTCGCGGCTTTCATGGCTTTCGTCGCGTGGAAGATGGCGCGCGACATCCTGCCTCATCCCTCGCGGACGCTGCCTTCCGCTCTCGCGCTGGCGGGCGCGGGAGCGGGCATCGGCGGAGTTTCGGCCCTCGTCGCGATCGGCGGCGGGTCGCTGACGGTTCCCTTTCTCGCCTGGTGCAACGTGCGGCTGCAAACGGCCATCGGCACCTCGGCCGCGGTGGGCCTGCCCATCGCGGCGGTGGGAGCGCTCGGCTATTGGATCAACGGCCTCGGAGCCAACAACCTTCCGCCGGCGACGCTCGGATACGTCTATTGGCCCGCCGCCCTGGCGATGGCGGCGGCCAGCGCGCTCAGTGCGCCCTTGGGCGCGCGGCTCGCGCACGCGCTGCCCGTGAAGGCGCTGAAGCGGCTGTTCGCGCTGCTGCTGATCGGCTTGTCGCTGCACATGGTGATCTCGGTTATCGCCGCGTAGGCGGCAGGCCCGAAAGGTCCGCGCAGGATCCCGGGAAATCCGGAAGCCCGCGAAGGCTCCCCCCGCATTCTACTTTCCATTCCCCACGCATTTTGCGTTCTCCCGAACCCGAACCCATAACCCGAACCGCTCGTGCCCGCCCCTCTCGCCAACAAGCGCAACATCGCGATCCTCGCGCACGTGAACGCGGGCAAGACCACGCTCTCGGAGCGCCTGCTGTACTTCGGGTCGGCGATTCCCGTCACCGGCGAGGTCGACGAGGGCTTGGCGACGATGGATTATCTCGACGAGGAGAAGCGCCGGGGCATCACCATCGAGGCGGGGGTGGCATCCTACGAGTGGAAGGGCGTCCGGGTCACGTTCGTGGACACGCCGGGGCATGTCGATTTCGGGGCGGAGGTGGATTTCGCGCTGCGCGCCGTGGAAGGCGCGGTGCTGGTGGTGTCGGGCGTGAGCGGCGTCGAGTCGCAGACGCTGGCCGCGTGGGAAAAGGTGCGCAAGGCGAACGTCGCGCCGCTCGTATTCGTGAACAAGATGGACGTCGCCGGCGCCGACTTCGCGCGCGCGCTCGAGCAGATGCGCGTGCTGTTCAAGACCACCCCGGTGGTGCTGAGCTTCCCGGTGGTGCGCGCGGGGGAGATCGAGGCCGTGATCGACGTGCCGCACGAGACGGCGCTCTTCCGCCAGCCGGGGAACCCGCGCGCGCTGTCGCCGGGAGAAATTCCGGAATACTGCCACGATGAATACATCAAGTATCGCCAGGCGCTGATCGAGTTCGCCTCGCGGCACGACGACCGCGTGCTGCGCGCCTGGGTGGAGGGCGCGCCGGTGGAGCCTTCCGCGCTGCTCGACGGCGTGCGGGCAGGGCTCTCCGCGGGCGCGGGCGTGCCCGTGTGCGCGGGCTCGGCGCTCCGCAACGCCGGCGTGCGCCAGCTGCTCAACGCGATCAACCGCATGCTGCCGCCGCCGGAGGTGCCCGCCGGCTCGGAGCGCTCCGTCGGCTACGTGATCAAGGCGCGCTGGCATCCCGGCCTCGGCAAGTTCTTCCTCGCGAAGATCCACTCGGGGCGCGCGGCGCGCGCGCTGGAGGACGCGCGCTTCTATCGCGTCTTCGCCGAGGCGCTGGAGGAAACCGGCGCGCCCGAGGACGGCGACATCGTCGCCGTGCGCACCGGCCGTCCGCTCGCGGCGGGCGCGAACCTGGGGCTCGGCGCCACGGTCGCCGGCGCCGGTTATCGCCCGCTGCTCGAGGCGCGCCTCGAGCCCGAGGACGCGGCGACGTACGAGCGGGCCGACGCGATCCTGCGCGCCGTGGCGGAGACCGACCCGTCCATTCACGTCGAGCCGGATCCCGCGACGGGAGGATGGATCGCGCGCACGGTGGGAGAGCTGCAGCTCGACGTGTTCCTGCGCCGCCTGCGCGTCGAGCACGGCTGCGCGTTGCGCGCGGGCGCTCCGTCGGTGCGCCTGCTCGAGCGTCCGCGCACGGGCTTGCGACGCGCGTGCGAAGGGGCGGCGCGCGCCTTCGGCGCCGAGGCCGCCATCGCGTTCACGGCGGAAGCAATCGAAAATCAGGACGAAAATCAAATCGAGATTTCCGGGGGGCTTTCCTCGGGAGAGGAAGAAATCCTGCGCGATTGTTTTCGGGCGTTTTGCGCCCAAGGGGTTCTCGGCAGGGGCGAAATCGCCGGTCTCAGGGTCGGAATCACGGCGGTGGCGGGGGGGAAACGCCCCATTCCGGCCCCCCTCTTGGCCAAAACCTTCTCGGATGCCCTCCGGCAAAACCTTAAAAACGGCGATTTTGAGGTTTTTGAGCCACTCATGAACCTTGAAATCATCGTTCCCGAGGAATTTTGCGGGGGGGTTTTGGCGGACCTGGCGGCCCGGGGGGGGCAGATCCGGAAGATCGATGCCGACGGCCATAACTCAATCATCTTTCTGGAAATACCCTTGGAGAAGGTTTTCGGCTATGCTACCTTGCTCCGCTCCCTGTCGAAGGGGTTGGGCGTTTTCGTACTCACCTACGAGAAACACGGACCCAAAAAAGAGCTGAAAAACAAGGGCTAACAAGGGCCTCCAGGCGTCGGGACACCGGTATCGAATCCGGCCCCGGGCCGCCGGACGACCCGCAAGAAAGAAGTGGAAGGTCATCATGTCGAAGGCGAAATTCGAGCGCACGAAGCCTCACGTGAACATTGGCACGATC
>CBFGVC010000240.1:0-2844 GCA_965652255.1 uncultured Fibrobacteria bacterium
GCGGGAAAAATCGCAGAAAACAACGATTGAGGTCACAAAAGATAAGAATGGGGGGAGACTCTGTCTAAAAGGGGATATGGGGATTCTTCGGGGTCGGTTCTTCGTGGTTCGGGATTCTTTGGGGTCGATTCTTCGGAGGGTTCGGGATTCTTCGGGATCGGTTCTTCGGAGGGTTCGGGATTCTTCGGGATCGGTTCTTCGGAGGGTTCGGGATTCTTTGGGGTCGATTCTTCGGAGGGTTCGGGGTGTAGGGGCAAATGATCATTTGCCCCTACATCGGTCCGGATTAAATTTGCCCCGTGCCGCGCATCTTCTTCTGGCTCCTCCGCTGGCTCGTCGCGCTCGCGCTCCTCGCCTTCTGCGTGGCCGCGCTCCGCGCGGCCCTCTCGCGCTTCTTCGACGCCTCGACTGCGAACGAAAGCTGGAGCGACCTCGTCGCGAGCGCGACCCTGTGGGTCGCCGCCGCGGGCTTCGCCGCGCGCTGGATCATCAGCCGCCTGGGACGGGGAAGCGGCGGCGACCCGCTCGAGTTCATCGACACGCTCGAGCACGAGTTGACGCATGCCGCCGTGGGCACGCTCACCTTCGCGCCGCCGGTATCGCTCAAGGCCACCCTGCGAAGCGGCGGCGAGGTCGAGCTCAAGCGCTCCAATCCGCTGGCGGCGCTCGCGCCTTACTTCCTGCCGCTCTACGCGGCCGCGCTCGCCCCGCTCACGCTCATCTTCCGCGACGGCTGGGCCGAATACGGCCGCCTCGCCGTCGCCTTCCTGCTGGGGAGCTTCGCATGGAGGCTCTTGCGCGAGTTCCACTTCGGGCAGACCGACTTCCGCGCCTTCGGGCTCGTCTTTTCGATGGTCTTCATCGCGGCGGCGCTGCCGTTGTGCCTCCTGGCCGTTGCCGACGTGGCCGACCTGGCCCCTCTTCAGGACGTGCCCTGGCGCGAGGCGGCCACGCTCTTCGTGGACCAAGGGGATTTTTTGGCGGCGAAGATTTTTCGAAGGTAGCCTTGGGGCTTAAGTCCTCACCCCTATCCCCCGCCCTTGATCCTCACCCCTATCCCCAAGAAAGTCGAAGGGGCTCGTGTCTATGCCCCCTTTCCCCTCTCCTCGTAACGCTTCGCGTCGAGGAGAGGGGAAAGGGGGTGCCCGTCAGGGCGGGGGTTAGGGGTGAGGACTACCCCTCCTCCCCGAAGCCCTCCTCCAGTTCCTTCAGCACGTCCTTCACCTTCGCTTCCGTCTCCGTCAGCAGGCCCTTGCAGCGCTTGAGCAGCGCCGCCGCCTCGGTGACCTTTCCCGCCAGCTCGTCGATGGGCACGCGGCTCTGGTCGATGTCCTCCAGGATCGCGTCGAGGCGCGCGATCGCATCCGCGTAGCTCATGTGGGCGGCGGCGTTCTCCGCGCCGCCCGCGCCTTCTTCCCTTGCCTTGGCCATCATGTCTCCTTGCGTTTCACGTACTCGACCCGCGCGTCCAGCTCGCCGTCGGCGAAGCGCACCCGGATCACGTCTCCCGCGGAGGCGTCCCCCGCCCCGCGAATCCACTTTCCCGCGGCCGACACCACCTGCGCGAAACCGCGCTTGAGCAGGGCCGCAGGGTCGGAGGCCTGCAGCAGCCTTCCGCGCAGCCCCAGCGACTCGATCTCGTGCCTCACGAGCTTCTCGGGCCCGCGCAAAAGGCCGATGCGGTCGAGCGCGAGCTTCTCGCGCGCCGCCCGCAGCATCCGGCGCGCCGCCGCGGCGATCCCGCGCGCGAAGTCGCCCTGCCGCTGCGCCTCGCGCCGCGAGCGCGCGTCCCACGCCTCGCCCAGCGCCTGGGCCCTTTCGAGCGCGCCGGAGGTTTCGCTTTCGTACGCCTCCTCCCACGCGTCGCGCACCGCCGCCGCGCGGCGGCACACCGCGCGCCACGCGTCCTCCACGCGGCCCTCCAGGAACTTCGCGCAGTCGGTGGGCGTGAGCAAATCCTGGTAGGCCACCACGTCGGCGAGCGAGCGGTCGATCTCGTGCCCGATTCCCGTGAGCACGGGCACGGGGCACGTCGCGATGGCGCGGCAAATGGCCTCCGAATCGAAGTACACGAGGTCGGTCTTGGAGCCGCCTCCGCGCACGACGCAGATCACGTCGAGCGCGCCGCCGCGACATTTCGCGAGGACCGACAGCGCGCGCACGACGCTCTCCTCGGTCGCCTGCCCCTGCATGCGCGCCTCGGCGAAGACGATCTCGAAGGAAAATCCCGAGTTCAGGAGCACCGTGGTGAAATCCTGGAAGGCCGCCGATCCCGGCGCCGAGACGAGCCCCACGCGCAGCGGCACCTCGCTCAGCGACAGCCGCTTGTTCGCCTCCAGCAACCCCTCCTTGCGCAGGGCTTCGAGGATCTTTTGCCGCGTGCGCGCCAGCTCGCCCAGCGTGAACGACTCGTCCACGTCCACGACCTTGGGCTGAAAGCGCCCGGTGGGCACGTAGTAGCTCGACTCGAGCAGGAAGGAAACCTTGAGCTCGGGGCGAATCTGGAAGGGCGTGGGCAATTGCGCGAAGCGCGCCGCGAAGTTCTCGAAATCCCACGCCCACATCATCACCGGCAACACCGCGCGCGGGCGGGCGTCGCCCTCGGCGAAATCGGCCAGCGTCATGTACACCGCCTTGCCGCGCGCGTCCACCTGCGTGAGCACCCCCTTGACCCAGACCTTGGGGAACTTCTTCATCTCCTTCTCGACCGACCGGTTGTACTGCTCGACGGTGAAGGCCTTGCGTTCCGGGGGGGATCCGGCTGCTGTCGAGCCCTCCCCGGGGGTTTCTCCGGAGGCGCCGGAACTCCCGGCGGAGAGCAATTCGTCGATGAGGCGGGACATT
>CBFGVC010000241.1:0-2813 GCA_965652255.1 uncultured Fibrobacteria bacterium
GGTTCGGACCACCGGGGACCGGGTTGATCCCGTAGAGCGCCGCTCCCGGCCGAACCAGGTCGAAGCGGAACTCCGGCCCCAGGAGAATTCCGGCGGAGTTCGCGAGTGAAGATGCCGCGCGCCTGGGCAGAACAGTCCGGAGCTTGGCGAACGCGCGCCGCTGCCGTCCGTTGGCAGGGTGCGCCGGCGCGTCGGCACAGGCGAGATGGCTCATGACCAGCTCGACGGAGAGGCCGCCAAGGCCCATCGGCTCACCCGCCAGCTCGGCCACGTCGCCGGGCGACAGGCCGAGGCGCGACATCCCCGTGTCGAGCTGGAGGGCGACAGGCATGCTGCGTCCCTTGTCCCGGGCATGATCGCGCCAGGCGGCGAGTTCTCCCGCCGTGTTGACGACCGGAATCAGGACCGAGTTGAGGAACTCGCTTTCGGTACCCGCAGGAGTGCCGTTCAGGACGAAGACACGCGAACTGAAGCCGATCGCCTTCCGGAGTTCGAGTCCTTCCTCGAGATGGGCGACGAAGAAGGTCCTGCAACCCGCCGCCTGAAGGGCAGCGCCGACCCGCCCCGCGCCGAGGCCGTAGGCGTCCGCCTTGACCACGGCGGCGCATTCGGCGCCCTCCGCCAGCTTCGACAGCAGCCGCCAGTTCGCAACGACCGCATCGAGGTCCACCGTCAGGATCGCGCCCGCGCGCAGGGCCGCGGCGCTCATGATCGGTACCGCCCAGGACCGAGGTCGGTCACGTCGATCTCTGGAATCTTTCCGGACACGATGTCGGCGAGTATACGTCCGGAACCGCAGGCCATCGTCCACCCGAGGGTGCCATGCCCTGTATTGACGAAAACGCCCGGCACGGACGTGGCACCCACGATCGGGGGGCCATCCGGGGTCATCGGCCTGAGGCCGCACCAGAAGGAGGCTTCGCTGGCGAGTCCGGCTCCTGGAAACAGGTCCGTGACCGAATGTTCGAGCGGTGCGCGGCGCGAGCGTGGCAGGGAGAGATCGAAGCCGGAAATCTCGGCCGTGCCGCCCACCCGGATCCGGTCTCCAAGCCGCGTGATGGCGATCTTGTAGGTCTCGTCCATCACCGTGGACACAGGCGCGGCAGCCTCGTCCGCGATCGGGAACGTCAGCGAGTAGCCCTTGACCGGGTAGACCGGAATGCGGACGCCCATGGGCTTCAGCAAGCGTGGCGAATAGCTCCCCGCCGCGATGACGACCGCATCGGCGGGGAACACCTCTTTCGCCGTGCGGACAGCCGAAACCTTGCCGCGTTCCTGAACGAGACCGTCGACGGCAACACCGTAGCGGAAGTCGACAGCGGCGGACGCGAGCGCGGCCAGCTTCTCCGTGAAAACTCGACAGTCTCCTGTCTCGTCGTCAGGAAGCCGGAGGCCCCCGACGATCTTGTGGCTCACGCGCTCGAGCGCGGGTTCCGCGGCGACGCAGCCCGAGGCGGCAAGGACCGTGTATTCGACCCCGAACTGCTTCAGGACCTCGATGTCGCTGACGATCCCGTCGAGCTGCTTCTGCGTGCGAAAGAGCTGCAGGGTGCCACGTGACCGTTCGTCGTATTCGATGCCGGTCGTCGTTCTCAGCTCGCGAAGGCAGTCGCGGCTGTATTCCGCGATGGGCACCATGCGTGCCTTGTTTACCGCGTATCGCTGCGAAGTGCAGTTCGACAGCATCTTAAGGATCCAAGACCACATCGCGGGATCGAGACGTGGGCGGATCGCCAGTGGCCCGTGTTTCATCAGGAGCCACTTGATCGCCTCCCTGGGCACCCCGGGGCCTGCCCAGGGAGACGAGTAGCCGGGGGATACTTCCCCCGCGTTGGCGAAACTTGTTTCGAGCGCCGGACCGGGCTGGCGGTCCAGCACGGTGACCTCATGGCCCTCGCGAGCCAGGTACCACGCCGAGGTCACGCCGATGACCCCGCTTCCTACGATGACCACCCTCATATCCGCCTCCCGCGGACAACGAAGATGAATGCCACGCCTGGGCGACCATGGATTTCGTCTGTCATGATGCATCTCCACCGGGCCAGCGGTGGCGGACCCGGAAATCAGAACCGAATTTTAGGCTTGGTTGGATTTCCGGCCCCCGGTCGACGGCCTCGCGGCCGCGCCAGGGCTAGATGCATGCGATGAGGCAGCCGGCGTGGTTGAAGAACCGCCCGCGGAAACTTTCGACAATGTGGCCTTCAGGATGCGACAGCAATTGGAGACGCTCTTTTCTATACGACGTTGATAACCGTTCCGGGGCAGTTTGCAAAGTCGCATGGCTTTGCCCAGCGTGCAGCCGTCGGGGATCGCGGAGGGAATGCGCGACGTGGCTAGAGGGCGTAGGCGGGGAAATCGATCGCCAGCCGATGATCTTCGACGCCACGGACGCCGGCGAGGTTCTCCGCCAGGATTCGAGAAGCGCGCCGTTCCTCTTCCGAGTTCACGGTCCCCCAGAAAGAGACGAATCCGTCGCGCACTTCGACGCCGATCTGTGTCGCGCTTGCCCAGGGCTGAAGCCCGAGCTCCTCCAGCAGCCGTGTTCGTATTCCCTCGTCGCTCGGATGCGCATCCGTATCCTCCGGTTTCGCGCCCGCGATCGCCTTGACGAGGTCCGCCCTGCTGACGATGCCGACCACAGCGCCGCCCCTAGTCACAGGAACCCGCTTGATCCGGGCGCGGTCCATGAGTTCCGCTATCTGTTCGACCGACGCCTTCTCCTCCACCGATCGGACGGTCCGGGTCATCAGGTCTGCGACGTGTCTGGAGTGGGACCGGGCGTATTCCTTGGCCATAGTCGACGGGTCCCGGAA
>CBFGVC010000242.1:0-2773 GCA_965652255.1 uncultured Fibrobacteria bacterium
CGACGCCACCCAGATCGCGATCAAAACCGCCGCCACGATCCACAGCGTCCACGCCGCCCTCGAGTGCGGATGCTCGGGCTTGCGCTCGTGCGCCGGCTCGGGGGTCCAGTTCACCGTCTGATTAAGCTCCGACATGGCTGCCTCCTTTGAAGCGATGAGGGGCCGGGGCCCCATCAATCAATGTACAGGGCGGGGCAGGGGAGGCAAGCGGAAGAGGGGAAAATCGGGGGAAGATTCGTTTTCATATCAAGCTTTTGTGCGCGATACGGAGTTCCCCCTCTCGTTCCTCGCTCCTTTTCGCATTTCGCATTTCTCTTTTCGCATTTCCCTCCACGCGCGAAGCCAGGCCCGCACATTTCCTTTCATATCAAGGCCTTCGATACGAAGTCCCCCTCCCCATCCTCGCGCCCCTTTTCGCATTTCGCATTTCTCTTTTCGCATTTCCCTCCCGCCCTCGCGCCCCTTTTCGCATTTCGCATTTCTCTTTTCGCATTTCCCTCCACGCGCGAAGTCATGTCCGCGCATTTCCTTTCATATCAAGGCCTTCGATACGAAGTCCCCCTCTCCATCCTCGCGCAGCGTTGGAGGGAGAGGGGTGGCCTGCCCAGGCAGGCCGGGGTGAGGCGCGTAGCGAGGGCACCTTCGCCCTCAAAGAAACTACCTTTTCCCCGGTTTTAGCCGTTTTTGACGCTGTTCACGCCTTTCCCGGACGGACGCCCCACATGCCCAAGCGCCACGACCTTCACACCATCATGCTCATCGGCAGCGGCCCCATCGTCATCGGCCAGGCCTGCGAGTTCGATTACAGCGGAACCCAGGCCTGCAAGGCCCTCCGCGAGGAAGGTTATCGCGTCGTCCTCATCAACAGCAACCCCGCCACCATCATGACCGACCCCGGCACGGCCGACGCGACCTACGTCGAGCCGCTCACCTGGGAGATGTGCGAGAAGATCATCGCCAAGGAAAAGCCCGACGCGCTTTTGCCCACGCTGGGCGGGCAGACGGGCCTGAACCTGGCCGTGGAGCTGGCCGAGCGGGGCATCCTCGAGAAGTACGGCGTCGAGATGATCGGCGCCGACCTCAAGGCCATCAAGAAGGCCGAGTCGCGCAAGCAGTTCAAGGAGGCGATGGAGTCGATCGGCATCGAGTCGGCCCGCTCCGAGGTGGTGCGGACGATGGAGGAGGCCCGCGCGGCCAAGGGCCGCATGGGGTTGCCGCTCGTCATCCGCCCCGCCTTCACGCTCGGCGGCGCGGGCGGCGGCTTCGCCTACACCGAGGAGGAGTTCGAGCGCATCGCCGCGCTAGGGCTGGCCCTCAGCCCCATCTCCGAGATCCTCGTCGAGGAGTCGCTCGTGGGCTGGAAGGAATACGAGATGGAGGTGATGCGCGACAAGAAGGACAACGTCGTCATCATCTGCAGCATCGAGAACGTCGACGCCATGGGCATCCACACCGGCGACTCGGTCACCGTCGCCCCCGCGCAGACGCTCACCGACAAGGAATACCAGCGCATGCGCGACGCCAGCATCGCCTGCATCCGCGAGATCGGGGTGGAGACGGGCGGCAGCAACGTGCAGTTCGCCGTCAACCCGCGCGACGGGCGCATGATCATCATCGAGATGAACCCGCGCGTCAGCCGCTCCTCCGCGCTGGCCTCCAAGGCCACGGGATTCCCCATCGCCAAGATCGCCGCCAAGCTGGCCGTGGGCTACACGCTCGACGAGCTCAAGAACGACATCACCAAGGTCACGCCGGCGTGCTTCGAGCCCACCATCGACTACGTCGTCACCAAGGTGCCGCGCTTCACCTTCGAGAAGTTCCCGCAGGCCGAGCCGGTGCTGGGCACGCAGATGAAGTCGGTGGGCGAGGCCATGGCCATCGGCCGCACCTTCAAGGAGTCGCTGCAGAAGGCGCTCCGCTCGCTCGAGATCGACCGCTACGGCCTCGGCGCCGACGGCAAGAAGGAAATCCCGGATGCGGAGATCGGGAAGAACCTCGACTTCAAGAAGCCCGGCATCAACCGCCTCTTCTCGGTGAAGCGCGCCTTCGAGCTGGGCTGGAGCTTCGAAAAGATCCAGGACCTCTCGCGCTTCGATCCCTGGTTCCTGAACCACATCAAGGACCTGGTGGATTTCGAGAAGGCGGAACTGAACAAGGCGGGGGGGGCGACGTTGGAGTCGCTCGATGTCCGGGTTCTTCGCAAGGCCAAGCAATGGGGCTACTCCGATGTCCAGCTGGCGTTTTTGCTCGGAACCACGGAGCTCGCCGTGCGCGCGCGGCGCGCGGAACTGAAGGTCACGCCCGTGTTCAAGACGGTGGACACCTGCGCCGCCGAGTTCAAGGCCTTCACGCCTTATCACTACTCGGCCTATGACGAGGAGAACGAGAGCATCCCCACCGGCCGCAAGAAGGTCATCATCGTGGGCGGCGGGCCCAACCGGATCGGGCAGGGGATCGAGTTCGACTACGCCTGCTGCCAGGCCGCCTTCGCGCTGCAGGAGGAGGGGGTGGAGGCGATCATGGTCAACTCCAATCCCGAGACGGTCTCCACCGACTACGACACCAGCGACAAGCTGTACTTCGAGCCCCTCACCCGCGAGGACATCCTCAACATCGTCGAGCTCGAGAAGCCTCTGGGCGTGATCCTGCAATTCGGCGGGCAGACGCCGCTCAAGCTCGCGAACGCCCTCAAGGCCGCCGGGGTGCCCATCCTGGGCACGAGCCCCGAGTCGATCGACCTGGCGGAGGATCGCAAGCTCTTCGCGCAAATGGC
>CBFGVC010000243.1:0-2769 GCA_965652255.1 uncultured Fibrobacteria bacterium
CGTACACGTAGTCGTTGCCCGTGCCGTGCATCTTGATGAAGTGCATGGGGGAAAGATAAACGCGTCCGAGGCTCTCGTCCGGGATGCTTCGGTGGCGTATCACCTCACCCCACCCCCGGCCCTTCGGGCTACCCCCTCCCCTCTCCTCGCGTGAAATCACGCCCCTGTGATGCCATGCGAGGAGAGGGGAGGGGGCGCGTCTCTTTCTTTCGAGCTTTGGAGGGGAAAGTACGCATCTCCCTTCTCCATCCTCGCGCAGCGTTGGATGGAGAGGGGACGGGGAGCCTGCCCCGGCGCAGGCCGGGGTGAGGCGCGTAGCGACGAAGCATCGATTCTGAAGAATCGTCCCCGAAGAATCCCGGACGAAGAACCGCGGGCGAAGGACTACCCCCTCTCCGCGAACGCCACCGCCTCGCGGCGGATCTCGTCGGCGGTGGAAAGCTCAAGCGAGCGCGCGACGAGGTCGCGGCAGTCGGGCAAGGTCACGCGGGCGAGGGTTCCCCGCACCGCGTCGGCCGCGCCGGGCGCGATGCTGAGCGAGGTGAGCCCGAGCCCGAGCAGGAGCGGAAGCGCGACCGGGTCGGCGCCCATCTCGCCGCACACCGTCACCGGCTTGCCCGCCGCCGCCGCCGCGTCGGCCACGCGCTTGAGCGCGTGGAGGAAGGCGGGGTGGTAAGGGTGGTGGTATTGCGCCACGCGCTCGTTGCCGCGGTCGATCGCGAAGAGGTACTGGATGAGGTCGTTGGTGCCCAGGCACAGGAATTCGGACTCGGCCAGGAAGGCCTCTACCTGGATCACCGTCGAGGGAATCTCGATCATGATGCCCACCGGCGGAACGCGCAGGGGCCGCCCCTTCTCGGCCTCCAGTTCCCGTGCCGCCTCGTGCAAATGGGCCTTGAGCTCGCGCAGCTCGCGCAGCGTCGAGATCATGGGCAGGACAAGCCGCATGTCGCCGAGCTGCGCCGCGCGCAAAAGCGCGCGCAAGTGGGGCCTCAGGATGTCGGGGTGGTGCAGCAGCATGCGGATGGAGCGCCAGCCCAGGCTGGGGTTCTCCTCGCGCCCCCAGTCGAAGTACCGGAGCGGCTTGTCGCCTCCCACGTCGAGCAGGCGGAAGGTGACGCCGTGCTCGCCGCAGCGCTCCATCACCCGGCTGTACACGGCGAACTGGGCGTCCTCGTCGGGAAAGGCGTTGCGGATCATGAAGAAGAACTCGGAGCGGTACAGCCCGACTCCCCGCACGCCGAAGCGGCGCATGAGGTCGAGGTCGGAGAGGAGCGAGACGTTGCCCGAGACGCGCACGGGTGGGCCGGCGCGGGTGCGCGCCCCCGCGCGGGGCGCGGGGTCCGCGTCTGGGCGCGGCGGCGCGCCGGCGCGCGCCGCCGTCATCAGGCGCTGGTACTCGCGCACCACGTGCGCGTCGGGCCGGATGTAGACGAGGCCCGAGTTGCCGTCGAGGATCACCCGGGTGCCGGAGGGCAAGAAGCCGGTGAGCCCGGGAATGCCGATGAAGCAGGGCACGTCGAGCGAGCGCGCGAGGATGGCCGCGTGCGAGGTGCTTCCTCCCGTCTCGCAGAGGATGCCGAGGATGTTGCGCGACTGCAGGTACACGAGGTCCGAGGGCAAAAGCTCGAGCGCGGCGACGATCACCCCCGGCTCCGACCCGTTGCCCGCCGGCTCGAAGCGCTCGTTCGCCTCGCCCAGCGCGTTCAGGATGCGCAGGCCCACGTCGCGCAGGTCGGCCGCGCGCGCCGCCAGCATGGGCAGGCCCGAGTCCTGGAAGGCCTTGGCCGTCTCGCGCGTGGCGAGCTTCACCGCGAACACCGCCGTGGTGCCCTTCTCCCGGACCTGCGCGCGCATCAGGCCGACGTACTCCTCGTCGGCCAGGAGCTGCTCGTGGGTCTCGAAGATGCGCGCGTCGATCTCGGCGAAGATCTCCCCGGCCTTGCGCCGCAGGCGGCGCGATTCCTCGCGCGCGCGCTCCAAGGCCCGGTCGAGGATGCGCAATTCCTTCTTGGGATCCTCGCATTCGGCGAAATAAACCGTGTCCCACACATGCTCGGTCTTGAGCGCCAGCACCGTGCCGTCGGCCACGCCGCCGAAGGCGGTCTGCGCGCGCAAAAAGGGCGGCGCCTCCCGCGGCGCGGGCGCGGGCTGCGGAACGACGCCGTCGTTCCGCAGGGGCACCGACGGGTGCAGCCGCGACTCCAGCAAGGTGCCCAGCTGCGCCGCCAACGTGTACGCGAGATCTTCCACCGTGGGGCCGAAGGGCACCGCCTCCGTGCCTTGGAGGATGAGCACGCCGTCGCCGGACGGTTTTCCGGGCGGAATGGGAATTCCCATGAAGCTTGCCAGCTTCTCCTCGCCCAATCCCGGGAAGTACTTGTATCGCGCATCGCGCTCGGGGTTGGCGATGTTGAGGATCTCGCCGGAGGCATGCACCGAACCGGTGAGGCCTTCGCCGGACTGAAGCGCGACCTCGGCCAGGACGCCCCGGTTGAGGCCGTGTCCGGCGGCGAGGCGGAGGCGGTCGCCTTGGCGCAGGTAGATCGAGCAGACCTCCACGCCCATCTTTTCGGAAATCAGGCGCGTGACGGCGTCGAGGGCCGGCTGGATGTCGCGCGACTCGAGGATGGTCCGGGTCACCGACCGGATGATTTCGAAGGCGACGCCGGCGTCGGACACGTAAAATCCCGGGGAGACGGTGGAAAACGCGAATTCGGTGTAGCGTCCAAAATATAAACGGGGGGGCCTCTTCGAAGGCTTCCGGGA
>CBFGVC010000244.1:0-2766 GCA_965652255.1 uncultured Fibrobacteria bacterium
GGTAGCTGTCGGGCTGATAGTTCTCGTAGAACGGCTGGAAGAGGATGACTTCCTTGCCCGGATCGACGAGCCCGAGGAAGGCGCACATCATGGCCTCGGTCGAGCCGCACGTCACGGTCACCTCGGTCTCGGGATTCGCCGCGATGCCGTTGAAGCGGCGCGCCTTCTTCGCGATCGCCGCGCGCAGGCCGGGAAGGCCCCAAGTGATCGAGTATTGGTTGTGGTCCTCGTCGATGGCGCGGCGCGCCAGCTCCTTCAGCTCGGGAGGACAGGGGAAGTCGGGGAATCCTTGGGCGAGATTCACGGCGCCGTGCACGCGCGCGAGCCGCGTCTGCTCGCGGATGACGGATTCGGTGAATCGGCCGAGGCGGGCCGCGGGCGCCGAGGGCGCGGCGATTTTCTTCCGGAGCGCGGTCATGCCTTTCTCCCGCGATGCTGATAGAGGAACAAGCCGATAAGCGCCAGCATGCTGCCCACCTCGGGAAAAGCCTCGGCGGGGGTCTTGAGCGTGGTGGTGATATGCTCGTGCTCGTCCTGGTGTCCCGCCGCGCCGCCTTCGAGGGCGTGGTAGCGCGCGCCGTCGAGCGGAATTTCGACGAAGTAGAAGTGCACCGATTCATCCGTCAGCCCGGGCGAGCTGGAGAGACCGCGATGCCAAAGGCGCTCAAGCCTCAGGCCGCGGAGCGTTTCGGGGTCGAGTCCCGTCTCTTCCTCGAGCTCGCGCAGCGCGGTCTCGGCGGGATCCCCGCCGTTCTCGACCATGCCCGCTGGAAACTCGAGGCTCAGCGAACCGTCGCCCACGCGGCGCTGCAGCACCATCAGCAGCTTGCGCTCGCCCGTCTCGCGGTTGACGCACTCGGGCACCACCACCGCCGCCTCGCCGCGAACGAGCACGTACGGCAGCATGCGCTTGCCCTCCGGATCGAGCCCCTGCGCCCGCAGCAGCGCGAACAACGGTCCCCCGTCGAAGCGGGTCAGGATGTTGAGGGCCTCCAGCGAATCCAGCCGCCACCCCTGCGTCTTGAGGGAGTCCTCCCACATCCGTACCATGGGAAAGTCGCGCCAATGGGGGAAACGCTTCGTCCCCGAGGCTTCGTCGGTTTCCTTCGCGCCCGTTTCGTCGTCGACGTTGCGGGGCGTCACATCGAGGCCCAGTCGCGAGGCTTCAGGAAATATTCCGTCAAGCGTTCCTCGGCGCTGCCCCGCTCGGGAACATAGCCGTACCTCCACTTGCACACGGGCGGCAACGACATGAGGATCGATTCGGTCCGTCCGTCCGACTGCAGTCCGAACAGCGTGCCGCGGTCCCACACGAGGTTGAATTCGGCGTAGCGCGAGCGGCGGTGCAGCTGGAACTCTCGTTGGGCATCGGTGAAGGGCCTGCTCCGCAGCGCGGCGAAGGGGCGATAGAGGTCGGGGAAAATCCTTCCGAGCCCCTCGACGAAGGCGAGTTCCTCCTCGCGCGGCCCGCGCAGGTGGTCGAAGAAAAGGCCGCCCACGCCGCGCGCTTCCTTGCGGTGCTTGAGGTAGAAGTATTCGTCGCAGGCCTTCTTGTACCCGGAATAATCGCGTCCCGCGCCCGCGCAAAAGTCGCGCAGGGCCTTGTGGAAATCCACCACCATCCTTTCTTCGGGATAGTAGGGCGTGAGGTCCACGCCGCCGCCGAACCAGTAAACGTGTCCGGCCTCGAAGTAGCGGATGTTGAGGTGGATGGTGGGCGCGATCGGGTTGTGAGGATGCAGCACGAGGCTCACGCCGGTGGCGAAGAACGGGGTGCCTTCCGGAATCTTGAAGGCCGTGGCCGCCGAGGCGGGCAACGAGCCTCCCGTGAGCGCGGAGAAGTTGACGCCGCCCTTCTCGAGGAGGTCGCCGCCGTCGTAGACGCGCGTGCGCCCGCCGCCCTCGCCCTTGTCGTAGCTCCAGGCGTCCTCGTGGAAGCGCTCGCCGTTCTCGGCGTCCAGGAAGGAGCAGATATGGTCCTGCACGGCGCGAAAACGCGCCGATACTTCGTCGCGAAAGGATTGCATGGGGGGAAAGTTACGAATTACGAGTTACGAGTTACGAATAGGTGGAGTCGCGGTGGATCGGGTCCCTGGTGGCATGAAGCGAGGATGATCTCCCAGGTTCGAGACTCGGCGCGCTCGTGGTTTACTCGTAATTCGTAACTCGTAATTCGTAACTTTCGGCCATGCCTCCCGATACTCTGACCTTCTGGCAATCCCTTCCCTCCCGGATGGACCCGGTGATCTTCAGCATCGGCTCCTTTCAACTGCAGTGGTACGGGCTGATGTACCTGGTGGCCTTCGCGGTCACTTATGTGCTGGCACGCCACCGCACGCGCACGGAGCCGGAGCGCTTCGGTCGCTATAACACGGACTTCCTCCAAGGCATCATGACATGGGCGTTTTTCGGGGTGCTGATCGGGGGGCGTCTCGGCTACGTGATCTTCTATAACTTCGAGTATTACTCGATGCATCCGCTGGAGGTGATCTGGCCCTTCCGCGACGGGCAGTTTACGGGCATCTCGGGCATGTCGTACCACGGCGGCCTCGCCGGCTGCATGATCGCCTGCGCGTGGTACTGCCGCCGCACCAAGGCCGACTTCTGGAACCTCGCCGACCTTTTCGGCGTGGTCATTCCCTTGGGCTATACCTTCGGGCGCATCGCGAACTTCATCAACGGCGAGTTGTGGGGCCGCGTGACCGATTCGCCCATAGGCATGGTGTTTCCGCGCGCGGGCGACCTGCCGCGCCATCCCTCGCAGCT
>CBFGVC010000245.1:0-2753 GCA_965652255.1 uncultured Fibrobacteria bacterium
GTGAACCAGCGCACCGGGCGAAGGCACACGTACAGGTCGAGGATTTGCCGCAGCGCCACGTTCAGCGAACGGATCCCGCCGCCCACGGGCGTCGTGAGCGGGCCCTTGATGCCCACGAGGTATTGCTTGAAGGCCTCGAGGGTCTCGTCGGGCAGCCACTGGTTCTCGCCGTAGACCTTGAGCGACTTCTCGCCCGCGTACACCTCCATCCACTCGATCTTGCGCTTGCCGCCGTAGGTCTTGCGCACGGCCTCATCGAGCACGTGCTGCGAGGCGCGCCAGATGTCGGGTCCCGTGCCGTCTCCCTCGATGAAGGGGATGATGGGACGGTCGGGGACGTTGAGCTTGCCGCCGTCGATGGTGATGGCCTGGCCGTTCGCGGGAACCTTGATGTGCTGGAAGGAAGACATTGAAGAACTCCGGAAATTGCGGAAATCCACGCGAAAAACGGGTTTTGGCGCGGTGGGAACGAAGCGGGAAATATAACACGGAGGGGGACGCGGTCCGGGGGCTTCTCCGGTGCGTTTCTGCGCCCGGGACGGGTTTGGGCCGCCGGTTTTCGCGGAGGCATGTCCTGCAGGCCAAGAAAAGTTGCGACGGACGTTAACTTCGGTTAAGGCGCGCGCCAGGGGGCGGAGATACCTTGGTTCCGTCGGCGCGGCCCGGATTCCCCGGAAGCGCTCGGGAGGTCGGGATGAAACCTTCGCCCCTCATGTTCGTATTTCCGTTCGCCGTCCTTCTGCACTTTTCGATAGCCTTCGGGGCTCCTGCTTCGCCCGAGCCCCCGAAAAAGCTCGGGCCGGCGCTGGCCTGGACATTCGGCGTGACCGCGGCTCCGGTAGCCGCCGGTGCATGGATGATGCATGCGAGTCCCCACGGCTACAGCGAAGGCGGGGCGCTTTTGATCGGGACGGGATTGCTCCTTGGGCCATCCTCGGGGCTGTTCTACGCCGAAGCGCCGGGGCATGCCATGGTCGGGATCGGAATCCGGCTGGTCGGGCTGGGCGTGGGACTGTTCGCCGCTTCGATGGCCTGCGTGGCGGTAGCCGACGAATGCAGCGGAGAAGGGCGCGTGGTGGCCTGGATGATGCCTGGCGTCCTGTACAGCGTGTTCAACACCGTCATCGTCGTCGAGAGGTTGCAAGCCGTCGCCCGCGCCAACGAGCGGGCCCGCATGGGTTCCGGATCGCGGACGAGCCTTTCGCCCGCGCTGTTGTCGGTTGGAAACGGCAGCTACGCGCCGGGTTTGGCTTTCAAGGCGTCGTTCTGAAAGGTTGGCGTTCCGAAGGAGCAATCATGAGAAGCTCGTCGTTCATCCTCTTCGTCGTCCTGCTCGCGGTGGTGAATACTCGCGCCGGGCAGAACCCGGGCGAGTATCCCGCGCCGTCCCGCGACACGTCCCTCGCATCGGGCGCGGCCGCCTACCGGATCGTGGGATTGGCCACGACCCTCGCGGGTGCGGGCGTCATCGGTTACGGCGTGAGCCATGCCGCCGGCAACTTTTGTGTCATGGGTTCCTGCGAAGGCTCGATGGGACTCGGCATCCTGATGGCGGCGGGAGGGACGTTTCTGGTCGCGATGGGCATCGCAATGCTCTTTACCGAACCTGCCGGAGCAGGATCCGGGAAGGGGGATCCCTCGTCCGCTTCGATGATCCGGCTGCATCCGGTCCTGCTTTCCGTCGATCGCCACAATGAGCGCGCCCGCAAGGCCGCCGTCGCCCAGGCCTTTCCCGTCCCGACGCTGTTGCCCGTCGGAAACGGCGCCGCCGTGCGGTGGGCTCCGGGATTAGCTTTGAGCGCGACGTTTTGAGCAGCCCTCATGCCCTCTCACCCCCTGCGTCCCTTTCTTCCCCGTCGCGTCGCCCGCCTCGCGGCGCTCGCCTTCTGCCTTGCCGCCGCGCTGCTGCACGGTTGCCTGAACGAAGGGGCCATGGGGAAGGATCGGGGTGGCGGCACCGAGATCCCCAACGAAGTGCGCGGCACATTGCGCACGTTGGCCGGGCTCCCCGCCGTCGGGGCGGAAGTCGCGCTGATCCCCGCGGGCTACGTCCCCGATTCCGCCCCGGCCTCCGGCAAGTTGTCGGCGCTCACCGACTCCGCCGGACGTTATGCCTTCACGGGCGTCCCGGACGGGTACTACAACGCCGTCTTCGCCGCGGCGCTCGGCGGCGACGATGCCGGCCACGCGGCCTTCCGTGATTCGATCCGGCTCGTGAACGGCGGCGTGGACGGAGGCACGGGCGCCGCGGCCGCCCTCTCCGACACGTTGCGCCCGCCGGGACATTTGACGACCCTCGTGAAGCTCCGCCCCGAGGACGCCCAGCGCACGGTCCTGGTGCAGGTGCTGGGCACGCCGTTCTTCCGCAAGGGAACCGCCTCCCAGCCGCTCGAGTTGGCGCTCCCGCAGGGCGAGTTCGACGTCAGGGTCTCGGTCGACATCCCGGCGGTCGATCCGGTTTCGGAGAGCGTCTCGCTGGCCTCCGGAACGAGCGACACGCTCAAGGTCACGTTCCCGACCTACCTGTATCCCGTTATTTGGTGATGTTGCGACGGCGGAAAGTTTCGGGAAACGTTGACTTCGGTTAACGTCTCGCTTCGGGGGAGGGGGTACCTTCCAGGCCGTCGGGACCGTGCGTTCCCGGAGGGATCTGATGAAAATCTTTCCATGCCTCTTCGCGATCTCGCTTCTCGCGGCGCCTTCGCCCGGCGCCCGCGGCGAGGAGAGCGTTTCCTCGCCCGATTCGTCCGGGC
>CBFGVC010000246.1:0-2739 GCA_965652255.1 uncultured Fibrobacteria bacterium
AGCGCCACCGTCTTGCGGCGCGCCTCCTCGCCGCCCGCGAGGCCGTGCACGCGCAGCGGCTCGGCCAGCTGGTACCCCGCGGAGAGCCGGGGATTCAGCGAGGCGAAAGGATCCTGGAACACCATCTGCGCCTCGCGCCGGAAGGCGCGCAGCGCCCTTCCCTCGAGCGCGAGCAGGTCGGTTCCGTCCTCCCACGTCAAGGTCCCCGAGGTGACCGGGCCGAGGCGGATGAGGGCGCGCCCGAGGGTGCTCTTGCCCGAGCCCGACTCGCCCACGATGGCGAGCGTCTCGCCGGAACGAACTTCGAGCGAGATGTCCTTGACGGCGGGCGCCACGTCGGCTTTCGCCGCGAACAGGCCGTGGGGTGCGTAGGAGACGGTGATGTCCTTCGCAGTCAGAATGGGGTTCGGGATCCTTTGCTGTCCGGTCGTTGGAGAGTTCGGGTTCGGGATTTCTTCGCGTTCTCCCGAACCCGACGAAGCAGCGATTCCGGGGAATCCCGAACCGTCCGAAGAAGGGCCTCCAAAGGATCCCACCGTGTTCCTCCGCGGCATCGCCCCCACCAGCATCTTCGTATACGCATGCTGCGGCCTGTCGAAGAGGTCGCGGACGGCAAGCGTCTCGACCACCTTCCCCGCGCGCATCACGGCGGCGCGGTCGGCGGTGCGCGCCACCGCCGCGAGGTCGTGGGTGATGAGCAGGAGCGCCATGCCCCGGGAGCGCGTGAGGTCGCGCAGGAGGGCGAGGATTTGGGCCTGCACGGTGGCGTCGAGCGCGGTGGTGGGCTCGTCGGCGATGAGAAGCCGGGGACGGCGCGCCAGCATCATGGCGATGAGGACGCGCTGGCGCATGCCGCCCGACAGCTCGTGGGGATATTGCCGCGCCTGCCTCGGCGGATCCGGCAAGCCGACCTCGCGGAAGAGTTCCATCACCCGCGCCTCGCGCGCTGCGCGCGGGAGGCCGTCGAGCGCGCCCAAGGCCTCCGAGACCTGGTCGCCGCAACGCATCACCGGATTGAGATACTGCATGGGGTCCTGGAACACCATGGCCATGCCGGAGCCGCGCAGGCGCCGCAAGGCATCTTCCGGCAAGCCGGCGATTTCGCGGTCCCCGAACCGGATGGAGCCGCCCGCGACGAAGGCCGCCTGCGGCAGGAGGCCCATGACCGCCGCGGCGGTCATGCTCTTTCCGCTGCCCGACTCCCCCACCAAGGCGAGGACTTCGCCCGGTTCCGCCGCCAACGAGACTCCGTCCACGACATTCCGGGCGCCGCCGTCCTCGAGACGTACGCCGACGACAAGGTTTTCGATCGCGAGCACGGGCATGGGCGAAAGATAGACGCGCGGGGAGAAAATCGGCCTTTTCCTCCCGGTTCCGAGGGCTTCACGCAGAAAGCGGGTGCGACGAACGTGGTTTGGGGATAGAATTAGTGGCACCCCGAAGGACCCGCATGACCCGGCGCAAGCTTCCCGCGATCCCGCTCCCGAAACCCTCCCTCGCCTTCGCCGCGACCGCCGCGGCCCTGCTCGCCTTGGCGCCCATGCGCGCGGAGGCGCAATGCACGACGAACTCGGCCGGGAAGCCCTGCCGCTACCTCTGGACCGACCGGCACGCGCCCATCGTCTCGCCGAAGCCCTCGAACATTCCCGACACGACGACCTACGCGAAGACGGACACCACGCGCAATCCCTGGCTCGCCGAATACGTTCCCTCGGGCGAAAAGAACGGCGCGGCGATGATCGTGATCCCGGGCGGCGGCTACGACAACCTTTCGCCGTGGGGAAGCGAGGCCGTCCCGGCGGCGAACAACCTGACCGCCATCGGCGTGCACGTCTTCATCCTGCACTACCGCGTCAAGCCCTACGGCTATCCCCATGCGATGTGGGACGTGCAGCGCGCGGTGCGCTGGGTGCGCGCCAACGCCGCGGCCTACGGCATCGACCCGAACCGCATCGGGGTCTTGGGGTATTCCGCCGGGGGCCACGTCGCCTCGACGGCGGCGACGCATTTCGACCCGGGGCTTCTCGACTCGAACGCGGCCAACGGGCCGCACTGGTTCCCGGGGCCGAAGGACTCCATCGACCGGGTCTCCTCGCGTCCGAACTTCCATGGCCTGATCTATCCGATGACCACGATGGTGCAAAACGTGCCGGGCACGAGCACGGCCTACGCCTACAAGCCGGGCCGCGACATCTATATCGGCACCAACCCGACGACGACGCTGGTGGACTACACCTCCAACGAGAAGCAGGTCTCACCGCAAACGCCGCCGGCATTCCTCAACTGGGGAACTTCCGACAACGTGGTGAACACGTTGAACAGCACGGCGTACCGCGATTCGCTGATCTCCAAGGGCGTCAAGTACAAGACCGTGATCGTCTCCGGCGGGCAGCACAACCCGAACAGCACCGCACGGCTCGACAGCCTGCGCGCATGGCTGAACACCGAGGGCTTCCTCTCGCCTTCCGTCTCGTTGCGCCCCGCGCGCCTGCGCGCGCCGGCGCACGCGCTCGTCCCCGGCCGGATGCCCGACGCGCTGGGCCGCGTGTCGCTCCGCCCCGTCGGCCCGACGCTCGACATCCACGGCGGCAACCGCGATTGACGCGACAGGAAACCCCGGAAATCCCATGACACGCAGAATTCCCGCCCCAGTCGTCTTCCTCGCATCGCTTCTCCTCGGAACCGCCGCCTCGCCCGACGCGCAAGTCGTCCGCACCCTGCGCTGGGCCGCCATCGGCG
>CBFGVC010000247.1:0-2715 GCA_965652255.1 uncultured Fibrobacteria bacterium
TGCGCCAGGCCTTCGAGGAGGCGCTGCACACGCACGCCTACCAGTACATCGTGGAGTCGCTCGGCCTCGACGAGGCCGAGATCTTCAACATGTACCACGAGGTCAACTCGATCCACGGCAAGGACGCCTTCGAGATCAACCTGACCCGCGAGATGCTCCGTCCCGACTTCGAGACCGAGACCTTCAAGGGCGCCCAGACCTTCCTCGAGAACCTGATCGGCTACTACGTCATCATGGAGGGAATCTTCTTCTACAGCGGATTCGTGATGATGCTCAACTTCAAGCGCCAGAACCGCCTGCCGGGCTCGGGCGAGCAGTTCGAGTACATCCTCCGCGACGAGACGATGCACATGAACTTCGGCATCGACGTGATCAACCAGATCAAGATCGAGAATCCCGACCTGTGGACGAAGGAAGTGCGCGAGAAGTCGGTGGAGCTGGTGCGCGAGGCGGTGCGCCTCGAGGTCACCTATGCCAAGGACACCATGCCGCGCGGCATCCTCGGCATCAACGCCAACATGTTCGAGGACTACGTCCAGTACGTCGCCGACCGCCGCCTCGAGAAGATCGGCCTGACCAAGATCTTCGGCTCGGAGAATCCTTTCCCGTGGATGAGCGAGGTGCTCGATTTGCGCAAGGAGAAGAACTTCTTCGAGACGCGCGTGACCGAGTACCAGGTGGGAGGCGCGCTGAGCTGGGACTAGGTCCCGGCTTGCCTGCCCTGTTGATTGTCCGGAATCCGTCCCGTTCGCGGCCGCGCCCGCGGCTTTCGGCGGGGCGGGGAAGGAGGTTCGAATGAAACGGAACAACACGCCAGCCGTTCGGGGCAAGTTCCGGGCGGCTGTTTTCTTCACGGCGGTTTCGCTCGGGATCCTGGCAATCGCGGGGGGCTTCTCCGCGTGCAACGGGGGGGCGGGGGATCGGGATGGGGCCCACGCTCCGGCGGAACGCCTGGCGGTCCTGCGCGTGGAGGCCGGTGACGGACGCCTGGCCGGCGGCGAGGTTTTCACGATCGCCGAGTGGCGCAGCGGCAAGCGCGACGGGGGCGGAGCCTTCGCCGACTTCCGCGGGCAGGACGGCGGTCCGACCCTCGATCTCGCGATCTCGGGCCTCGAGGGCATCGGGTCCTACGCCTGCGACGGTTCGGGCGCGGCCTCGCTGCGCCTGGGCGTGGACGTGAACAACATCTACCTGCCCGCCGAGGGCGAGTGCCGCATCGTGGTGGACCGCGTCGCGAACGGCGTGGCCGAGGGTCGTTACACGGCGGTGCTGCGCCACGAGGGGAATCCCCGCGACGCGATGAAGGTGTCGGGGACGTTCCGTGCGACGAGCGCGCCCGCCATCGCGGCCGCCAGCGCATCGAAGATCGCGCCGAAGGTCGTCGGACTCGGCAAGTAGCCCGTGCTGCTCCAGGCCGCCGCGCTGACCCCCATTCTCGCGCCGCTGGCCCTCCTTGTCGTCGCGCGCATGCGCGCGGGCACGGCCATGCCGGTTTGCCTGGCGCTCACCGCATCGGCGGCCTGGCTCGTGTGGCGCGTGCCCCCGGGCGTGCTCGCCGCCGCCACGCTCGAAGGCTGGCTTCTCGCCATCACGATCCTCTGGATCGTGCTCGGCGCCTTGTCCCTGCTGGGCGTCTTGCGCGCCGCCGGCGCGGTGGACGCATTGCGCGCGCGCATCGCCGCGGCGAGTCCCGACGCGCGCGTCCAGATCCTGCTCATCGCCTGGCTGTTCGGAGGATTCCTCGAAAGCGTCGCGGGATTCGGCACGCCCGCGGCCATCTGCGCGCCGCTTCTGGTGGGCCTGGGCTTCGCGCCGCTCGCGGCGGCGGTGATGTGCCTGGCCGCCAACTGCGTCTCGGTGACCTTCGGGGCGGCGGGCACGCCGGTGCTGGTAGGCATGGTGCAGGGCCTGCGCGGCCATGATGGCGCGGCGGAGCTTGCCCTCACCTCCGGCGCGGCGGCCGCGGCGGTGAACGTGGCGGTCGGCAGCTTCATCCCACTCGTCCTCATCCTTCTCTTCTCGCGCTTCTTCGCCCCGGAACGCAGCGCCCGCGTCGGCCTGCGCGCGTGGAAACCCGCGCTTTTGGCCGGCTTCGGATTCACGGTTCCGGCCTTCGTCGCCGCGCGCTGGCTGGGCCCCGAGTTTCCCTCCATCCTCGGCGCGGCGTGCGGTTTCGGCCTTCTTTGGCTCGCCCTTCGGCGCGGGTGGATCGCGGGGGGCACGCGTGCCGAATCCGATCCGACCCATGAACCCCCTGCGGGGACCTTGCCTTTCGCACGCGCCGCGGCGCCATACTTGTGGCTTGGCTTGCTGCTGGCGGCCACGCGGCTTGTTCCTCCGCTCAAGGCATGGCTGCAGGGGGTCACGTTGTCGGCGATGGATCTCCTCGGCACGGGAATCGGAGCGTCGTTCCCGATCCTGTATTCTCCGGGCACCGTGTTCCTCGTGGTGACCGCGCTGGCGGCTTGGCGCTTTCGCGTGGGCGCGACCACGCTGCGCGCCGTGGCGCGCGAGACGGGCTCGCGCCTTTTGCCCGCCGCGCTCGCGCTGGGCGCGGCGCTTCCGATGGCGCGCATCTTCGTGCATTCGGGAGTGAACGATGCCGGGTTGGTGTCGATGCCGCTTTTCCTCGCCGCACGCGCCACGGAGGTCACGGGAGCGGGGTGGGTGATGGCGGCGCCGTTCGTGGGGGCGCTGGGCTCGTTTCTCTCGGGG
>CBFGVC010000248.1:0-2709 GCA_965652255.1 uncultured Fibrobacteria bacterium
AGGACGCGGAAGGCTTCGCTGACCGCCGGGACGGCGGGCAGGCTTTCCACCGCGCGCCGGATGAGGGGGCGCAGCAATTCCCGGGTGTGCGGGTGCAACTCGGCCAGTCGTTGCCGGATCTTCTGCATGGTCGCGATCTCGATGGGTGTCGAGGAGCGCATCGGGTCTTCCAGGAAGTACGGCTGCACCGCCCGCCGTTCCTTGAGAAGCCAAACGAGCAATTGAAAGGTGGAATCCCACCCGCCCGTCCACAACAGGCGGATCGGTTGCCGAGACGCAGGTTCCATGTAGCCCTTTCCGCCCAATGAGCCGGAGAAAATGCAATCGGGTCAGGCATTATTCAAACCATTGGGAGGGTATATATTTCGAGAGGATCCCCCGGATTCGGCTGAGGCATCCGGATTCTTCGGCCCCTGCTTCGAAATTCCCGGAGGTTCAGGCAGGGGGCGACCCCCAAGACGCCCGGCCCCCATAAATATTCGTATATCGCGATATTTTGATATATTGGGTTCATGTCCTCTCCCGGGCTAGACATCGGCGAACTGACCGCGATCTACAAGCTGCTCGGCGACGAAACGCGCCTGCGCGTGTTGTCGCTGTTGCGCGGGCATGAGCTCGCGGTGGGAGAAATCCAGAAAATTCTCGGCACGGGACAGAGCACGCTATCCTCGCAGTTGGCCCTGCTCAAGGAACAGGACCTGGTGGCCTCGCGCAAGGAGGGCCAAAAGGTGTTCTATCGCCTGTCATCCGGGAGCGGCGCGGCGGCCGGGCGCAAGCTCGCCCTCGTCTCGGGTGCGCTCGACGCCGCCACGAACGCGCGCTGGCGCGCGCGCGACGAACGGCTTCTGCAAAGGACCTTGGCCGAGCGCGCGGAGGGCTCCCGCGCCTTCTTCAACCGGAACGATCCCGAGGCCGTCCAGAACCTCACGTCTCCCGGCCAGACATGGCAGGCGCTGGCGGAAGGGATGATCGCGCTTCTGACCGACAAGCGCATCGTGGACCTGGGCTGTGGCAACGGCCGCCTCGCCCGCCGCCTGGCCGCATCGGGAAACCTCGTGACCGGAGTGGACAGTTCCGAGGAGCAGATCCGGCTGGCGCGCAAGGAATCGCACGGGGACAACCCCTCCTACCTGCTGCGGTCCATGGAGACGACGGGGCTTCCCGACGCCTCCTTCGACGCGGCCTTGCTCTCGCAGTCCCTTCACCACGCCGCCGACCCCGCGGGCGCGATCCGCGAGGCGTACCGGCTCCTCGCCCCCGGCGGGCGGCTCCTGATCTTGGACCTGCTCGGCCACGAGGAGGACTGGATGCGCACGCGCTTCGGCGACTTTTGGCTGGGGTTCTCGGAATCCGATCTTAAGGACTGGACCGAAGCCGCCGGTTTCCGGATCGCCAAGTTCGAGATCACGCCCCCGTCGCCCGAATACCCGGAACTCGAAGGGGTGCTGGTGGTCGGGGAGAAGAGTTGAACACGCAATGCAGCAATAGAACAATGCAACAATGGAGCGGCACCTGATGGAAGCCGTTTAGCGCCGAACGACATCACGACGCGCTTCAGCCTTCACTGTTCTATTGCTGCATTGTTCTATTGAAACGAAGCAAAGATTACGGAGCATTCATGACTTCCCATCCCATCCACTCCCTCCTTCGCGAACGCATCCTCATCCTCGACGGCGCCATGGGCACCATGATCCAGCCGTACAAGCTGACGGAGGAGGACTTTCGCGGGGAGCGCTTCAAGGACTGGCACAAGGACCTGAAGGGCAACAACGACCTGCTGCAGCTGACCCGCCCCGACGTGATCGAAGCGATCCACCGGAAGTACCTGGAGGCCGGCGCCGACATCCTGGAGACGAACACGTTCAACGCCAACCGCGTGTCCATGGCCGACTACGACATGCAGAACCTGGTGCGGGACCTCAACGTGGAGGGCGCGCGGCTGGCGAAGTCCCTCACGGAGGAATTCACGGCGAAGGGTCCCGCGAAGCCGCGCTTCGTGGCCGGATCCATCGGCCCGACGAACCGTTCCCTGGGCATGTCCCCCGACGTGAACGATCCCGGCTACCGCGCCATCACCTGGGACGAGCTGGTCGAGGCCTATGAGGAGCAGGTGGACGCGCTGATGGAAGGCGGGGTGGACCTGATGCTGGTCGAGACGGTGTTCGACACCCTGAACTGCAAGGCCGCGCTGTACGCCATCGAGAATGTTTACCAGAGGCGGGGAGCGCGACTTCCCATCATGGTGTCCGTCACCATCATCGACCTCGCCGGCCGCAATCTTTCGGGCCAGAGCACCGAGGCGTTCTGGAACTCGGTCTCGCATGCCGACCTGTTGTCGGTTGGCGTGAACTGCGCGCTGGGCGCGGAGTTGATGCGACCGTACGTGCAGGAATTGGCCGAGAAGGCAACCGTGCACGTCTCCTGCCACCCCAACGCCGGCCTGCCGAACGCATTCGGAGGCTACGACCAGACGCCGGAGTACATGGCCGGGCTCTTGAAGGATTTCGCCGAGTCGAAGTTCCTCAACATCGTGGGCGGTTGCTGCGGCACCACGCCGGACCACATCAAGGCCATCGCCGAGGCGGTGGAGCCCTTCCCCCCTCGCGCCATTCCCGACGTGGAGAAGACCTTGCGCCTCTCGGGCCTCGATCCCTTCACCTTCCGCAAGGAAATGACCTTCCTGAACGTGGGCGAGCGCACCAACATCAC
>CBFGVC010000249.1:0-2708 GCA_965652255.1 uncultured Fibrobacteria bacterium
GACCGAGCAACACGGCGTGGTGGGCTTCTTCGAGGACGAAGTTCGTCCGGTAACGGACGTTGTAGTGCCCGAGGAAATGCTTCGCCAGCAGGAGGATGTCGCCGCCGCGTTCGCGGAGCGGGGGGAGCTCGACGGGCACGACGTGGAGGCGGTAGCGCAGGTCCTCGCGGAAGCGGCCGGCGCGGACCTCGGCGCGCAGGTCGCGGTGGGTGGCGGCGACGAGGCGGAAGTCGACGCGCACCGGGCCGCTGCCGCCCACGGGCTCCACGGCGCGCTCCTGCAGCACGCGCAGGAGGCGGACCTGCGCGGAGGGCGGCATCTCGCCGATCTCGTCGAGGAAGAGCGTGCCGCCGTGGGCGAGGACGAACTTTCCGGGGCGGTCGGAGATGGCGCCGGTGAAGGCGCCGCGCGCGTGGCCGAACAGTTCGGATTCGATGAGGTTCTCGGGAATGGCGCCGCAATTGACGGGGATGAAGGGGCCGTCGCGACGGGGAGAGGCGTCGTGGATGAAGCGCGCGATGCGTTCCTTGCCCGTCCCCGTCTCGCCGGTGACGAGCACGGGAGCGTCTCCGCGCGCGGCCTTGCGCGCGGAATCGAGACAGTTGCGGAACGCCGGGCTCTCTCCCTCGAGCCCGGCTGCCTCGCCGGCCCGGGCCGAGCGCAGGAGACGCGAGACGATCTCGCGCAGCATCGCGTTGTCGAAGGGCTTGGCGAGGAAGTCGGACGCGCCCTCGCGCAAGGCGCGAACCACGACATTCATGTCGCCGTGCGCCGTGATCAGGACGAAGCGCACGCCGGGCTGTTCCTCGCGAAGGCGCCGGAGCAGGTCGAGCCCGTCCATCCCCGGCAGGCGCAGGTCGCTGACGACGACGTCGACATTCTCCTCGCGGAGGACGCCGAGCGCTTCCTCGGCGGTCTCCGCGCGGAAGACGCGCCCGACGATCGGACCGAGGGCGGCTGAGACGATTTCACGCATGGAAGCCTCGTCGTCCACGACCAGCGCCGCGCCGCCTCGCCCGTCGGGCTTCGGGAGGCCATCCGCCCGGCTCATGAGCCCTCCGGGGCGTTCCCGGGCAGCGTGAGGACGAAGCGGGAGCCCGGCGAAAGCGGCTCGTAGGACAGTTCTCCGCCGAGCGCCCGCGCGATCCTGCGCGACATCGCGAGGCCAAGCCCGTTCCCCCGACCCTCGGTGGTCCCGAAGGGTTCGAAGAGGCTCTCGCGCCGGGCGGGAGGAACGCCCGCCCCGTCGTCCTCGACCGCGACCACGAAGGCATCCTCTCCGCCCGAGAGGCGGATTCTCACCGGGGATCCGGAAACGCCGTGGCACTCGGCGTTCTGGACGAGGTTGAGGAGGATTTGCCGCAGCGCTTCCGGATCGGTGCGAATGCGCCTCGGGGGGTCTTCGACGAGCAGTTCCCGGGTTGCCTCGGGAAGCAGCGACGACTCCCCCAGACAGAACTCCCGGACCACTTCCACGGGGTCAATCTCCACCCGATCGACGGGATAGGGCCGCGCGTACCGGAGGAAGCCCTCGACGACGCCTGCGAGCCGCGAAGCCTCGGAAAGGATGATGCCGGTGAAGCGCGCGTCGCCGCGTCCCTCGTCGCGCAGGATTTGCGCCGCGCCGTAAATCCCTCCCAGCGGATTCTTGATCTCGTGCGCCAGTCCGGCCGCCATGAGCGCCCGCTCGCTTTCGCGGGCGGCGCGATCGCCCTCCTCCACCCTCAGGCGAACCAGGCGGCGGGCGTTGGACGCCGCGGCGATGAGCAGGATGCCGAACACGAGCAGGTAGACGGCCTTGTCGGCCACGAAGTTCGCGTGCACGCTCGCCGAAGCCGCGTGCGCCTCGCTGTCGCCGTAGTCGATCCCGTGGACGCGGTGCATCCAGAGCCACAAGGACAGGTAGGAAACCGTCGCGATGCCCGTGGCGTACAGCGCGAGGCCCCGTTGAAAGCGAAGGGCGGCCAGGCCAAGGGAGCAGAAATAGTTCAGGAAAATCGGCATCTTCAACGCGTAGGCCGGGCCGGCCGCCGATGCGTAGGCGGCCAGCAGCATCGTGGAAACCAGGACGTCGAAGCTCGTCGAGGCGTACTTGAGAAAGCCGGAGTATGGGTACCGCGCCAGCACGCCGTGATAGGCCAGCGCAACGGCCAACCACGCGGCCCCGTAACCGAGATTGATCCGGTTGTAGGCCGGATCGTTCCCCGAAACGTAGAAGCCCGCGACCACCATCCAAACCAGCAGGTATGAGATACGGATCAGGTTGGCGAGGCGTTCGGCACGCGCCTCCTCCTGGAAGATGACGGGTTTCTTCCGCTCTGCCGGGTGGGCGCGGAGCAGAAGCGAGGAACGCCGGGACGGCGCAAGGACCTGGGCGATCGGGGTAGGATCCAAGGTGCTGGGATTCGGTCGCCGCGCGACCTGTCCAAAAGTGGAAACAGTACTGTGTTAATGAGAAATATTAAGCCGATCCGGAGCCGAGCGAAATCGCCATGGCGAACATCAGGGTCAAAAAAGACCCCGATGTCGTCATTTTTTCAGGATTGTACTCCAATGGAGGACTGAGCCGAGTACTTGCGCCCGGCCCACGCGTAGCACGATTATCCTGAGGGACCGTTCCCGAGGGAAAGGTCGGGCCGCTCCCGGTTTTCAGGCCGCGATGCGCGCCGCCTCGTCGAGCTGCACGGCCACGAGCTTGGAGATTCCCT
>CBFGVC010000250.1:0-2685 GCA_965652255.1 uncultured Fibrobacteria bacterium
GTGCGTCACCTCGGCCTGCACCACCGCCAACCACGCCCTCGCCACCGCCGCCGACCAGATCCGCCTGGGCCGAGCCGACGTCATGCTCGCCGGCGGGGCCGAGGAATCGGTGTGCGCCGTCTCGCTCGCCGGCTTCTCGAACATGAAGGCCTTGAGCCGCCGCAACGACGAGCCCGCCAAGGCCTCGCGCCCCTTCGACAAGAACCGCGACGGCTTCGTGCTGGGCGAGGGCGGGGGCGTCCTCGTCCTCGAGTCGCGCGCGCACGCCGAGGCGCGCGGCGCGAAGATCCTCGCGGTCTTGCGCGGCTACGGCCTCAGCGCCGACGCCTATCACATGTCGGCCCCGCTCGAGAGCGGCGAGGCCGTCGCGCAAGCGATGCGCAGCGCCTTGGCGGACGCCGGCGTCCGCCCCGACGAGGTCGGCGTCGTGAATCCGCACGCCACCTCCACGCCGCTGGGCGACGTGGCCGAGTGCAAGGCGCTGGGGATCGTCTTCGGCGACCACCTCAAGAACCTCAAGGTGACGGCCACCAAGTCGATGACGGGGCATTTGCTCGGCGGCACCTCGGCCACCGAGGCGGTGGCGCTCATCATGTGCCTGAACCGCGGGATGCTGCATCCCACCATCAACGTCGAGGAGCAGGATCCCGATTGCCCGGTGGATTGCGTGCCGAACGTGGCGCAAAGCACGACGGCCCGCATCGGCATCAGCAACTCCTTCGGCTTCGGCGGGCACAATAGTTGCGTGGTGTTCGAGCGCGGAGTTTGAGCGCCGAAGGCGCGGCCCGGGGAGAAAAGCCGTGGATAGTGGCTCGTGAATCGTGATTCGTGGAGCGTCTGTTTTCACGATCCACTATCCACGATTCACGAACCACGGTCCTCCGGTTCCGTCCCCCCGCGAAGCGCCGCCACCGAAGAAGCCCCCAGTTCCACCCTCGTCCTCGGCAGCGACTGCGGGTACTCGCGCTGCAGGAACTCGACCATCTTCTCGCGCAAGTGGCAGCGCAGGTCCCACCCGTCGCCCGAGTTGCGCGTGCTCACCAGCAGGCGGACCTCCAGCGTGTCGGGCTTGGCGTCGGTCACGTGCAGCATGCAAACCTCGCCGTCCCACAGCGGATGCGGCTTGACGATGCGATCCAGCTCCGCGCGGATGGCGTCCGCCGATACGGTGTAGTCGGTGTAGAGGAACACGGTTCCCAGGAGGTTGGCGCCGTGCCGCGTCCAGTTCTGGAAGGGGTTGTCGAGGAAGTAGGTGATGGGGAGCACCAGGCGCCGCAGGTCCCAGATGCGCACGACCACGTAGGTGAGGGTGATCTCCTCGATGCGCCCCCATTCGTTCTCCACGATCACCACGTCGTCGATGCGGATGGGCTGGGTAAGCGCGATCTGGATGCCCGCCAAAAGCGTGCCGATGCTTTTTTGCGCCGCCAGGCCGATCACGATGCCCGCGATGCCGGCCGAGGCCAAAAGGCTCACTCCCACCTGCTTCACGCCCGGGATGGTCATCAGCATGAAGGCGATGGTGAGCACGGTGATGATCGCCAGGGCGACCTTCACCAGCACGCCGATCTGCGTGTGCACCTTGCGGGCCAGCATGTTGTCGGCGACCGTCACGTCGTAGCGCGCCAGGAACAGGTCGCGCAGGAAGTAAACCGCGCTGACCAGCGCGTAGCCGATGGCCACGATGAGCAGAAGGCTTGTCAGGAGCGAGAGGAACTTCAGCCCTCCCTCCGGCAGCTTGAGCGAGGGAATGACGATGTTCAGGAAGAACAGGGGGATCAGGAGGTTGGCGGGGCGGCGGGCGTGCTTGAGGGCGAGGTCGTCCCACCCGAAGGCCGTGCGGCCGGTGAAGCGATGCAGGATCCAGAATATCACATGTCGCGCGACCCAGCCCGCGAGGATGGCCCCGAAGAGGAGGGCCGCCGAAATTCCCATGTCGCGCCAGGCGTCGTAGCCCAAGCCTGCGGTGAAATAATCCATGGGAGCAGGGTACAAAAAGAAGCGGGGAGCTGACAGCTCGGAGCTGACGGCGCAGAACACGACATCACAACATCACAGCAACGAAACGCAGAAAAAGGGGAGAGGCAAGCCTTTCTCCTGAGGTTTATTGTTGTGCTGTTGTGATGTTGTGCTGCGCGGGGGAAGGGGTGCCCGTCAGGGCGGGGGATGGGGGTGAGGTTGTCAGACCCCGCACAAAAAAACCCGATCCTTTCGGACCGGGCTCTTTGTTTTGTGTTCTGCGTTCTCCCCCGACTCCCGACCCCCGTCCCCAAGCCGACGAAGTGTGGCCGACGAAGAGTCCGCGTTATCCCTTATGCAACGTCTTCCCGCTCGAGCGCAGGTCGTTGCAGGCCTCGACGATGCGGGCGGCCATGGCCTTCTCCGCGAGCTTCAGGTAGGCGCGCGGGTCGTAGGCCTTCTTGTTGCCCACCTCGCCGTCCACCTTCAGGATGCCGTCGTAGTTCTTGAAGACATGGTCGGCCACCGGGCGCGAGAACGCGTACTGCGTGTCGGTGTCCACGTTCATCTTGATCACGCCGTACTCCAGCGTCTCGTGGATCTCTTCCTTGGTCGAGCCCGAGCCGCCGTGGAACACCAGGTCGAAGCGCGCGCCGTACTTCTTCTTGAGGGCGTCCTGGCCGTCCTTGAGGATGGTGGGCTTGAGCTTCACGTTGCCGGGCTTGT
>CBFGVC010000251.1:0-2683 GCA_965652255.1 uncultured Fibrobacteria bacterium
ACCAGCACCAGCATCGAGGCCACGAACAGGTTGAGGCTGGCGAAGAACCGCCCCTGTTCCCGGTCGTGACGCATGTAACCGACCGAATACGCGGTGATCACGAAGCCGAAGAAGGTCACCAGCAGCACCATCGCATGGGCGACGGAGTCGAGGTTCAACTTGAGCGAGGCGCGGAAATCGCCCGCGGCGATCCATGGGCCGAGGTCGAGCGAGAGCACGCCGCCCGTGCCCAGGAGTCCGAGCGGCAACAGCGCCAGGGCGATGACGAATGAAATGCCCGCGGCGAGGGTCGCGATTCCGCCGATGGCATTGTAAGAAAGGCGACGGCCGAAGATGGCGAGCAGCAAGGCCCCGAGCGCGGGGACGGCAGGCAGGGCCGCGAGCAGGATCGGCGAGTTCACGCTTCGCCCCCGTTCACCGCGCCCCCGGCCGCCTCGCCGAGCGTCGCGACGCGGTCGCGCGTCACGTCGCGGTGCGCCCGGAAGATGGAGATGACCATCGCCAGGCCCACGGCGGCCTCGACCGCGGCGACCCCGATCGACAGCATGTAGAGATAGTGGCCCAGCTCGGTGCCGCCCCACACGAAGTAGTTGAAGGAAATGAGCGACAGGTTCACGCCGTTCAGGATGATCTCGATCGAGAGCAGCACGAGGATGAGGCTGCGGCGGCGCAGCGCGCCAAAGGTCCCGACCAGGACGAGCAGCAGCGAGACCGTGAGCGCGTTCGCGAGCGTCATCATGCGGCGCCATCCTGGTTCGCCGGTCCCCGAGCGCTTGCACCGGGCGAAGCCGAGGCGGAGCCGAGGTGCCCGGCACGCCGGGCGAAGTTCACGGCCGCGATCACGCCCACAAGGATCAGCACGCTGATCAGCTCGAAGGAGACCGTGAGCGGGTTGTTCGCGGGATCCTCGAAGATCAGCCGGGCCAGCGCGTGCACGCTGCCGAAGTCGTCGCGGGTGATCGGCTCTCCCATCGAGGCCGCCTCCAGAGCATGCGCCGCCTCCCGGATCGGGGGGATGAGGATCAGCCCCGCGGCCACGAGCAGGAGGGCCCACGCGAGATTCCCCTTGCGGAAACCCTTGGCCGACGCAGGAGCCCCCATGACGCCCCCTGCGTTCCCGGAGACCTCGCCCTCGTGCGGCGCCGGGTTGATCATCATGATCACGAAGGTGAACAGCATCATGATGGCGCCGGCGTAAACCAGGATTTGCAGGATGCCCACGAACGGCGCGCGCATCAGCACGTAGATCAGCGAGATGGGCGCGAACGAGGCGATGAGCAGCAAGGTGGAACGCACGGGGTTGCGGGCGAGCACCACCGCGAGGGACAGGGCCACCGCCAGGAGCGCGGAGAGGGCGAAAAGGATGTCGGGCGGGGTTTGCGGCACGGTGTCCCGGGATTCGCTGCTGGAAAGGCGTTTTTCGGCCCGTTTCGGCCCGAAATGACGGCCCAGATGTAGAAAAACGGGGGGTGGGACGCAAAGGAATTTCGCGATGGGGGGCGTCTTTCGCGGTCTTTTGGGTGTTCGGGGTGATCCATTTCGGCCATTCCTGCGTCTAATAACCTGCGGGGGCCGTGCCTCCCGCAAGGGAGCGGCATGCGAAAAGCAAAGAAGTACAGACAAAGTATGTACATTGATCCGGAGAGGCTGGGCTGGAATCTCGGGAAGAATTCGAAGCTCAAGGAGGAGCGGGGAGTCTCCTTCGAGGAAGTGAGGGAAAGGGTGCGCAGCAATGCGTACGACATCGTGAGAAATTCCAGCCGTAATCACCCTGGCCAGTTCAGCCTGCTGGTCACGATTCATGGCATCCGATGGCGCGTTCCGTTTCGAAGACATCGTGACCATACGCACCTTTTCACGATCATGAGGGCACAATGAAAACCCAACCCAAGAAAAATCAGGTCAAAAGCGAGGCGTTGGACAAGACCGACCCAGCGAATCACAAGCTGACCCGATGGGAAAAGCGCATCCAGGCCGATTTCGCGGCGGGGAAGTACAAGGTTGTTCGTCAAACAGCGGAGCAGCGCCGGCTATGGCAGGAAGCGGCAGCGCGCCCTCCTTTGATCTTTTCCAAGGGCGGGCGCATCACGCTGCGCGTGAATGAGGAGGATCTTGATGCGCTGCGTCGCCGCGCGCATGCCGAGGGCAAGAAGTATCAGACCCTCATCGGGGAGATCCTGCATCGCGAGGCGGCGGGTTATATCAAGGCGGCGTAGCCGCAAGACCTAAAAACCGCGCCGCATCACCTCGTACACCGCCACCGCGGCGGCGTTCGAGAGGTTGAGCGAGCGCCCTTCCGCGCCGCGCTTGGGAATGGTCACGAGGTTCGAGGCGTACCGCTCGTGGAATTCCTTCGGCAGGCCGGCCGTCTCGCGGCCGAAGATCAGGTAGCAGGGATCGGGATAGTCCGCGTCCCAAAAGGTCCGCGCTGCGCGGGCGGAGAAGAACCTCCCGCTGGCCTCAGCGGCCGGATGCCGCGCGACGAAGGCTTCCCAATCGGCGTGCACCTCGACGCTATCGCGGAACTTATCCCAGTAGTCGATCCCCGCCCGGCGCAGCGAGGCGTCGTCGAGCGAGAAGCCCAGGGGCTCGATCAGGTGCAGCCGCAAGTCGTTCAGGAAGCAGAGCCGGATGATGTTGCCGGTGTTGGCCGGGATCTCGGGCTGGAAGAGGACGAGGTGGA
>CBFGVC010000252.1:0-2674 GCA_965652255.1 uncultured Fibrobacteria bacterium
GCGGAGACGGCAAACAACGCAGGGGCCAATCGATTCCGGGCGGAAGGGGCGTTTCGGGAAATTTCTCGGGTCATGGGGTCTCCTGGATTGAAAATTCCAGATCGTGTCGGTTTTCCAATATATCGCGGCTTCGGGCATCGGGGGGATGGATTTTGATTTCGAAGCATCCCGGCTAGCCTGCAGCCGATAGCGGTCTGAGGCGTGAGCAAGCCCAGGGGAGAGAAAACGCATGGCGAGGGCCGGCCTGCAACGGGTTCAATTTCCCCTTGTCGGCTGTCCGCAGCGAACTGTAAGCTCAGAGCCCCTTGACACCGTCCCGATTCCGATCCATATTCCCCTCATGCTCTCGAACCTGCACCCCATGGCCGCCTCCGCCCGCAAAGTCCTTGCGGTGTGGGCGATTCGCGCGTGCGGCGAAAAGGGGAGCAGCGTGGCCGGATAATCCGGACCGACGCGAGAGGCAAAAAGGCCCGCTCCCCACTGGGGAGCGGGCCTTTTTGTTTTGCCGGAGAGTCGGCGCGAAGAGGAAACAAGGAACGAGGAGAGGGGGATACGATGCGGATCCAGGGGATACGGTTCGGGGGAGGCGGAATGGAGGCGTTAGCGCGGGAGTTCGCGAGCCCGGCGGAATCGGAGCGCCCGTTCCTGGGCGCTGCCGCGCGCCCGTCCTTCCTGACGGCGCGTTCGTCCGCCTACGCGGCGGCCTTCGCCGCCGCCACTCTTTTCTCGGCCAAGGGCATCTTCGCCAAGAAGGCCTACGAGGCGGGAGCCTCGCCCGACGCGCTGCTCGCCCTGCGCTTCGCCATGGCCGCGCCCGCCTTCGCGTGGATCGCCTTCGCCGCCGGCCGGGGCGCGGCAGTCGCGGCGCTTTCGCGCCGCGACTGGGTCTTCGTCCTGCTGCTCGGCGGCGCGGGCATCCTGCTCTCGAGCCTGCTCGACTTCCACGGGCTGCGCTACATCTCGGTCGGGCTCGAGAGGATGATCCTCTATTCATATCCGGCCATGGTGGTGCTCATCTCCGCCTGGATCGCGCGCCGCTCTCCCGGCCGCGCGGCGCTCGCCGCGCTCGCCCTTTCGTACGCCGGCCTGGCCGTCGCCTTCGCGGGCGAGGCGGTCTTCGTCGACGCGCGCGCGCTCGGGATCGGCGGCTCGCTCGTGCTCGCCGCCGCCCTGGTCTATGCGCTTTTCCTCGTCGGTACCGAGCGACTCGCCAAGCGGCTCGGCGCGCAGCGCCTCACGGCGCTCGGCATGCTGGCCTGCGCCGCGCTGATGGCACCCGTCGGCTTCGCCAGCGAGGGAACGGGCGTGTTCCGGCAAAGCGGCGCGGCTTACCTGTGGATCGCGCTGACGGCTTCCTTCGGGACGGTGGCTCCGGCCCTGCTCACGGCGCATGCCTTGCGCCGCATCGGCGCGGCGCGGCTTTCGATCGTGGGCACGGCGGGCGCCGTTGCGGTGCTTCCGCTTGCGGCCTTGTTCCTGGGCGAACCCGCGGGTCCGGCGCAGTGGACCGGATTCGCGCTCACCATCGCGGGAGGAGCGTTGCTGGCGAGGAAGGGGAAATAGAGCAGTGCAACAATAGAACAATGCAACAATAGAGCAATGGGAAACGGCAAGTGTGCTTTTGCGTTCATTGTTTCATTGTTGCATTGTTCTATTGCCGCATTCCCTCCCGCCCTCCATCGCATCGCCCGCAAAGCATCCCGGACAATTCTTCGCCCAGAGTACTTTTCCCCCATGTCCCACGAAAACATCCCGCGGCGTTCTTCCGCGTTCCGCTGGCCGACGACGATCCTCAAGGCGTTGTGGAGCGCCTATCAGGTGATCCTCGGCGTCCTGCTCGTCATCCTCGTCGCGCTCGCCGGCTCGGCGTGGTTCTACTTCCACGTCGGCGACATCCGCGCCCTCAGGACGAAGCCTCCCAAGACCACCGCCTTCATCGAGGCCGAAAAGCGGCAGAACCCCGACCTGAGGATTCGCTGGACCTGGACGCCGCTCTCGTCGATCCCGCGGCCGCTGCGCCGCATGATCCTGGTGGCCGAGGACGCGAAGTTCTATTCGCATGGAGGATTCGACTGGGAGCAGATCGAGTACGCCATCGTGGCCAACCGCCAGCGCGGCCGGCCCTTCCGCGGCGCGAGCACGATCACGCAGCAGACGGCGAAGAACCTTTTCCTCAGCGGCGAGCGGGCCTACAGCCGCAAGCTGCGCGAGGCCGCGCTCACCTTCCTGCTGGAGCATTACCTCGAGAAGGACCGCATCCTCGAGGTGTACCTGAACATCGCGCAGTTCGGGCCGGGCGTCTTCGGCGTGGCGGAGGGCGCGCGATATCACTTCGGGAAAGGCGTGCGCGACCTCACGCAGGACGAAATGCTCTCGCTCGCCGCGCTGCTCCCTTCGCCCGAACGCTGGAATCCGAACCGCCCCACCCAGGCTTATCTCCGGCATCGCAACCGCGTGGCGCGCAACTACGGCATCCTGCGGAACTTCGTCTCGGAGACCGACACCGCGGGCGCGCCCGAAGCGCTCGACAGCCTCGACGCCTTGCTTTCGGAGGAACGCTGGGAACCGCTCCGGACGGGGCCGCCCGTGGGCGAAGAAGCGTATCCGGAGACGAGCGGAGCCGCGGCGGAACCCATGCCCGACATGGCCCCGGAGACGGGAGCGGGCGAGGGAG
>CBFGVC010000253.1:0-2673 GCA_965652255.1 uncultured Fibrobacteria bacterium
AAGCATGTTGAGGGTAACACCTCACGGGGGTTCGAATCCCCCTCCCTCTGCCAGTCACCGGCCATAAAAGGCCGCGCAACGAGGAGCAGCACATGTCGAAGAACCAGCACTTGTCGGTGGAAGATTGCTACGCGCGCGGCACCTCGCCGTTCCGCACGGTGATCATGACCGCGCAGGAATCCCGCTTCATCAACGAGCAGGCGAACCTGGGTTTCATCAAGCTCTCCGAGAAGCCTACCACCATCGCCATCCAGAAGTTCCGCAACAACCGTCTGGCGGTCGTCGAGCCCGAGGCGGCGGTCGCCGCGGAGGAGGTTGAGGCGCCTGCCGCCTCCCCGGCCGCTCCCGCCGCCGAAGAGCCTGCTGCCTGATCCCTCGCGGAAGCGAACGACGAAGCCTCCGGTGAACCCGGAGGCTTTTTTGTTGGCGAGGGGCACGTGGATCGTGGATCGTGAACCGGCGGACGGGCCCGACGATCCACGATTCACGATCCACGCCTTCTTCGGCCCGGCATTTTCAACATCTATTAACCCTTATAAATCAAGGACTTAGAAGTCATCCGATTACGGTTAAAAGACGTACTTTTCACTTACGACTCCATGCTCCAAGGCAAGAACATCCTCGTCGGCGTGACCGGCAGCATCGCCGCCTACAAGGCCTGCGACCTGGTGCAGCGGCTCAAGGAGCGCGGCGCCTCCGTCCGCGTCGTGATGACGCACGACGCCGCGCGCTTCGTGCATGAGAACGCGTTCGCCGCGCTCTCGGGGCATCCCGTCCTCACCGACGCCTGGGCGGGCGTCGCCCAAGGATCGATCCCGCACATCGAGGCGGCCCGCTGGGCCGATCTCTTCCTGATCGCGCCTTGCACCGCTCATACCTTGGCCGAACTCTCGCTCGGGCTCACCGGCTCTCCCGTCAGCATGACGGCGCTGGCCTACCACGGTCCGCTGGCCGTTGCGCCCGCGATGAACACGGTCATGCTCGGATCCGCGCCGGTGCGGGAGCACCTCTCGCGGCTCGCCGGCCGCGGCGCCCATGTGCTGCCCACGCTGGGCGGTACGCTGGCCTGCGGCGAGGTGGGCGAAGGCAAGCTGACCACTCCCGAGGAGATCGCCGCCTACGCCGACCTCATCCTTGAGTTCGAGGGATCGCTTCCCGACCTCCGCGGCAAGCGCGTGGTGATCTCCGGCGGGCATACCGAGGAGCCGCTCGACGGCGTGCGCTTCATCGCGAACCGCAGCAGCGGCAAGACGGCCATCGCCATCGCCCGCGCCGCGCGCCTGTGCGGCGCGGAGGTGCGCCTCGTGCTCGGCCGCGCCGACGAGCTTGAACCCAACGGCATCGCGCTGGAGCGCGCGCGCACAAGCGCCGACTTCCGCAGCGCGCTCCTTAGCGCGCAGCCTCCGGCCGACATTCTCGTGATGGCCGCGGCCATCGCCGACTTCGTCCCCGCCTCGGGTTCGGACGAGGGGAAGTGGAAGGACTCGCGCGCGCTGAAATCCCTGCAACTCGCGCCTTTCCCCAGCATCCTCGAGGAGTTGGGGCGCTCCAAACCCAAGGGCCAAACCTTGGTGGGGTTTTCGCTGGAGACCGACGGAGCGCTCGGTCGCGGCGCGGAGAAGATGAAGTCCCGCGGCTGCGACCTGATGGTGGTGAACACGCCCCTTTCCGCACCGGGCGAGGGCTTCGGCGAAGACGCCGTGACGGCCGCGATCCTGCCGGCCGGCAAGGGCGGGACCGCGGAGTTGCGCCCCTTGTCGAAGTCCGCGTTGGCCGTCGCCTTGCTCCATCGCATCGCGGCGCACCAGCGGAAGGATGCCGGGGCGAAGGCATGACCACGTCAGGTTTCGCGCGCGCGCCCTCGCGGCTCGACGCCTGGCTCGCCTGGCAAGCCGAGATCGGGACGCCCGAAGTCGTGTTGCCGGAGCCGTGGGTCGGGAGCACCCGCCCCGATGCGACGACCGCGAAGACACCGGACGATCCGGCCGCCCGCGAAGAAGCCCCCGTATCGCGTCGCCTTTCCTCGAAACCTTTAACCGTCGCCCCCCCCGCTCCCGAGGATTTCTTTCGCGACATCGAGCGCAAGCTCGCCGAACCGATCCGCAAGCCGGGTTCCGCCAAGCCTTCCCCCCGGGTTTCCCCTGCCGTTTCCCTTCCGCCGTCCGCCGTTCCCGACGACTTCGAATCGTATTGGACGTGGCTCGAAGCCGAATACCCGCGCTGGTTTCCCTCGCTTTCCGCGCCGCTCGTGCGGGCGGAGGGAGTCCGGCCGAAATCCAGGCTGGCCGTGGTCGAATTGCATCCCACCGAAGGCGTGCTCTTCGGAGGCGAGGCCGGGGCGCTGCTCGACAAGATGATGGGGGCCATCGGCCTGTCGCGCGAGGCGTTGTACCTGACCTCGGTGATGAAGGCGTCTCCTTCCGGCAAGGCATGGGCGCGCAAGGACGTGGCCCGCGCGCTTCCCGCCTTCCTGCACGAGCTGGAACTTTCGGGCTGCCGCATGGCCCTGCTGCTCGGCGAGGCCTGCGCCCAGGCCGTTCTGCGCACGGGCAAGTCTCTCGCCGCGCTGGACGACTTCGTGGAGGCGACCGGGAAGGCCGGCGCGCAGGGGGCGGCGACGATCGGGTGCATCGCCGCGTGGCATCCCGCGGAATTGTTGCGCGACGCGGCGCT
>CBFGVC010000254.1:0-2670 GCA_965652255.1 uncultured Fibrobacteria bacterium
GTTGCATTGCCTCGTTCCCTTCCCGGCGTCTTGATCCCGGAGGATCCCGAGCCTCCGAAGAACCGATCCCGAAGCATCCCCGAACAAGTTTCGTCCCCGGAGAACACCCCCATGGCAAAGCTCTTCATCGAAGACCTCGAGCTTCACGGCAAGCGCGTCCTGGTTCGCGTCGACTTCAACGTCCCCGTCAAGGACGGCAAGGTCGAGAGCGACAAGCGTCTCCGCGAGTCGCTGCCCACCTTGAACTATGCCCTTTCGAAGGGCGCCTCGCTGGTGCTCATGAGCCACCTCGGTCGTCCCGACGGAAAGGTGGTTGAAAAGCACAGCCTGCGGCCCGTGGCCGCGCGCCTCGAGGAGCTTTTGGGTCGTCCGGTGAAGTTCGCGGCCGATTGCGTGGGCCCCGAGGTCGAAGCCGCCGCGGCGGCGCTCCAGCCGGGAGAGGTGCTGCTCCTGGAGAACCTTCGCTTCCACCTCGAGGAAGAGGGCAAGGTGAAGGCCAAGGACGGCACGGTCACCAAGGCCGATCCCGCCGCCGTCGAGGCTTTCCGCGCCTCGCTCGGCAAGCTCGGAGACGTGTTCGTGAACGACGCCTTCGGCACGGCGCACCGCGCGCACAGCTCGGTGGTGGGCGTGAACCTCAAGCGCGCCAGCGGCTACCTGCTCAAGAAGGAACTCGATTTCCTCGGCGACGCGCTCGAGAACCCGAAGCGGCCGTTCGTTTCCATCATCGGCGGCGCCAAGATCTCGGGCAAGATCGACGTGATCGAGGCGTTGCTGCCCAAGGTCGACAAGCTCATCATCGGCGGCGGCATGGCCTACACCTTCCTCAAGGCGCAAGGCCTCGAGGTGGGCAAGTCGCTGGTCGAGAACGACCGCATCGACATGGCGAAGGACCTGCTCGCGCGCGGCGCGGGCAAGATCGAGCTGCCCGTCGACTTCATGGTCACCGACAACCTCGACTTCGGCGCTCGCACGCTCGGCTCGCTGGACGCGGTTCCCCGCGAGGGCATCCCGGCGGACAAGGAGTCGGTGGACATCGGTCCCGAGAGCCGGAAAAAGTTCGCGGACATCATCACGGGGGCGGGAACCGTCGTTTGGAACGGTCCCATGGGCGTCTTCGAGATCGAAGCGGCCTCGAAGGGAACCTTCGCGGTCGCGCAGGCCCTCGTGGACGCCACCGCCAAGGGCGCGGTCACGATCATCGGCGGCGGGGATTCCGCCGCGGCGATCGAGCAAGCCGGCCTCGAGAAGATGGTCTCGCACGTGTCAACCGGCGGCGGGGCGTCGCTCGAGTTCCTCGAGGGCAAGGCCCTTCCCGGCGTCACGGCGCTGACCGACAAGTAATCGCCCGAACCCCGAAACCCGAACCCCGAAACCCGAACCCCGAACCGGAATACACTCATGGCCCGCCGCAAGATCCTCGCCGGTAACTGGAAAATGCACAAGACCGCGGAGGAATCCGCGGCGCTGGCCAAGGCCATCGCCGACGCCCTTCGGGAAAAGCCCACCGACCACGAGGTGGTGGTTTGCCCGACCTACGTCGCGCTCGACCGCGTCGCGCAGGCGCTAAAGGGTTCGTCCGTAGCGCTGGGCGCGCAGGACATGCACTGGGAGGCGCAAGGGGCGTTCACCGGGAAAATCTCGGGCGACATGCTCAAGGCCGTCGGCGCGACCTACGTCGTCATCGGACACTCCGAGCAACGCGCATACTTCCACGAGACCGACGAGACGGTGAACAAGAAGACGATCAAGGCGCTTGCCGACGGCCTGACGCCCATCGTCTGCGTGGGCGAGACGCTTGAAGAGCGCGAAGGCAATGTCACCGAAAAAGTGGTGGAGACCCAGGTGCGCGGAGCCTACGCCGGCATCTCCGCCGTCGACGCGGCGAGGACGGTGATCGCCTACGAGCCGGTCTGGGCCATCGGCACGGGCCGCACGGCGACCTCGGCCCAGGCGCAGGAAGTTCACGCGTTCATCCGCGGCTTGTTGAAGTCCCTCTACGGGGCCGAAACGGCCGATGCGGTGCGGATCCAGTACGGCGGCAGCATGAAGCCCGAGAACGCCGCGGAATTGCTGGCCCAGCCGGATGTCGATGGCGGGCTTATCGGAGGCGCCGCCTTGAAGGCCGAGTCGTTTCTGGGTATTATTCACGCCCCTTAGCCCCCTTTTCGGGGCATTCGGGCTTTGGGCGGCCGGAAAACCCCGGCTCGCGGATGGTGAAACGGAGATTTCATGGGCATCGGATACACGCTTCTGCTGATCCTGCACATCCTGATCTGCTTCTTCCTCATTCTGCTCGTCACCGTGCAGAACGACAAGGGCGGCGGCTTGGCAGGCGCGTTCGGCGGCATGGGTGGCGGAGGAGCCTTCACGGGCAGCTCGGCGGTCACCATCCTCACCAAGGTCACGTCCTGGGTCGCCGTGGTCGGCTTCATCGTCCTGTTGGGCATGAACGCCCTCAGCTCGCGTTCCCAGCAAGCGGGCCTCGGCGAGTCCGAACTGAAGGGCGGCGCCGGAGGACTTTCGGGAGCCATCCCGACGGAGGTCGCGCCTCCGCCGGTCGGAGCCCCGCTTCCGCTCGCGCCCCAGGGAGCCGACGAATAAGCCCTTCTGAGTTCGCGGTCGTGGTGAAATGGTAGACACGCAAGCTTGAGGTGCTTGTGGGGGCAA
>CBFGVC010000255.1:0-2630 GCA_965652255.1 uncultured Fibrobacteria bacterium
GTGTAGGCCTCAAGGGCCGGCGATTGAAACCGCAGGGAATCGGCGCGCAGGTTGAGGGCCAGCCATTCGAACTCCGCGCCGTGCACGCGCACGACGAACTCTCCCTCGGGGCCGAAGCGCAACTCGTTTCGAAGATACCGGTGCTCGAGCCACCAGCCGGCAACCCCCGCCGCAAGGAACAACAGGATCACCGCCCCGCCCAGTACGGCGAGAATCCAGAACGCGAACTTGCGGAATTTTCCGGACGGGTTGCCCCCCATGGTCACAATTTCCATTAATTGCGGCCGGGGCGGGAGGAAAGAAGCGTTCGCGCCCCTCCCCGCAAGAATCGGTTACGAGGATGCAAGCGCGCGAAGCGGCTCAACGCCTCGGCGAACCCAGGAAGGTCCGGGCAGCGGCGGCGAAGCCCTCGGGATCCTCGAGGAACGGCATGTGCGCGCAGCCTTCGAGAACCGTGACGGGGCAACCGAACGGTACCGAGGCGGCGAACTCCCGCGCGGCCTCGGGAGGAGCGTACGAGTCGTCGGAGCCGACGATGGCCGCGCAGGGGACGGTCACCGAGGAAACCACGCGCCGCATGTCCGCAGCGAGCAGCACTTCGATGATGCGGGTGTAGGTATCGGGGGCCAGTTCCTCGAACAACCTGTCGAACATCGCGATCGTTTCGGGCTTTTCGGCCAGGGATTTCTTCGAGAACACGCCCGGCGAGACCTTGGGCCCCCAACCCGCGATCCCGTTCGCCGCGATGTCGGCGGCGCGGGCTGCGAGCCGCTCGTGGATGTTGGGCCGGGCCTTGGGGAGTCCGCAGGCGAAGAGCATGGCCCGGATCGAGCCCGGTTCCCAGGTCTCCCAGGCCTTGAGCGCGAGGATGGTCCCGAAGGAGTGGCCCAGCAGGACGACAGGCTCCCGGACGACTTCGCGGACGAAGTCCCCCACGTCCCGCGCCATGCTCTCGAGGGTGAACGCTTCGACAAGCCCGGCGCGAGGGGAGGAGGGTACGCTGTTTCCCGTCCCGGGCAGGTCGATGCAGATGACGCGATGGGTTTCGGCCAGCCGCTTGGCGAAGCCGGAAAAAAACCAGGCCCCCCCGCCGATGCCGTGGAGGCAAAGGACGGGAGGGCCCGAGCCGTATTCCTCGACGTACAGGGAAGTTCCCGCGCGCGTGGCGAAGGTTTTCCCCATGGCGTCGGCTTACTTCTTCTTCTTCTCGTTCAGGGCCTGGAACACCAGCTTGTAGAACCAGGGGTGCGACTGCCACGTCTGGCCGGTGATGACCAGGCCGTCGCGGACCGCTTCCTGCTTCTGGTAAAACGCGCCGTCGGCGATCACCTCGTGGCGGATGTTCTCGTAGCAGGTCACCTTCTTGCCGCGCAAGAGGCCGGCGGCGGCCGACAGCTGCTGGCCGTGGCAGATGGCGAAATGCCACAGGCCCAGCTTGTAGGCGTCCTGCAGGATCTTCACCGCGTGCTTGTTGTTGCGGAGGTACTCGGGGGCGCGGCCGCCGATGACGAGCACCGCGGCGTAGTCCTTGACCTTGACCTTGTCGAACGTGATGTCGGCGTTCAACTCGTAACCGGGGCGCTCCTTGTAGGTGTCCCAGCCGGGCTCGAAGTCGTGGATCACCAGGTGCAGGCGCTTCTTCGACTGCGCGGCGATCACCGGCTGGTAGCCGGCTTCCATGAAGCGGTGCTTCGCATACAGCACTTCGTAGGTCTCGCCGCCGTCGCCGGTGATGATGAGGATTTTCTTGCTCAAGGAGGGCCCCTTTCTAGGAGAATCAAAAGCCTGTTTCGAGGGCCATTAAACTAGGCGGAATGCAGGGCCGCGTCAATGTCTTTCCCGGCCCGCCGCGACCATCGCGTTCGAGTCCGAAAATCAATGCCGCGACGCAACACCCGTGCAGTGAACCGAAATGGCGACCCTCCCGCGGGATCGAGGGAAATCAACCCCCGGCTTGGTACGAATTCCACGTGCCGGGATGGTTTTGTCCGCGAGAATTCCACGCTTTCCAAAGGGTGCGTCACAGGCGCGAAATTACAGGGTTCGGAGGCGCTGTTCTTTTGGAATTCCATGGGGCGGTAAGTAATTTTCGACCCCGTATTTCGGGCATTCGCCAACGTTTTCAGTTCACTTCGGACCACGTTTTCGTTCACTGGACGCCGGTTCTCCGGCGCTTTTCCGCAAGCAGACCTACCCACAGGAGCCGGCCATGATCGCCAAGACCCCCTTCCCCCCCACCAAGCTTTACATCGGCGGCAAGTGGGTGGACGGTCCCAACAAGGTGACCGTGATGAACAAGTACACCGGCGAGGTGGCGCACGAGCTCTCGGGCGCGGGCGTCGACGAAGTGAACGCGGCCGTGGCCGCGGCCAAGGCCGCGCAGCCGCTGATCGCGAAAATGCCCATCCACAAGCGCGCCGAGATCCTGAACAAAACCTCGCAGCTTTTGGCCGAGAACCGCGCCGAGATCGCGAAGTGCATCGCCCGCGAAGTGGGCAAGGCCGTCAAGTACGCCGGCTTCGAGGTCGACCGCGCGGTGGACACCTTCCGCCTGGCCGCCGAGGAAGCCGCGCAAATCCACGGCGAGACCATCCCGCTCGACGCGGTGAAGTCGGGCGAGGGCCTGTTCG
>CBFGVC010000256.1:0-2600 GCA_965652255.1 uncultured Fibrobacteria bacterium
TCCTCGCCGTTCTCGCCGTGGTGGCCGTCGCGGGTTACTTCGCGGTGCGCGCGGCCTTTCCGCCGGAGAAAGTCGCCGCCATCGTGCGGGAGGAAGGCACGAAGGCCCTGGGACGCGAGGTGGGCGTGGCCTCCGTGGGCATCACGGTGTTTCCGCGCATCGGGCTGCGCGTGCGCGAGGTCTCGGTCGCCAACGACACGGGGTTCTCCGCGGAGCCTGCGGTGGCGCTGAGGAGCCTCGACCTTTCCGTGGGTTGGCTGTCGCTGCTGACCTTCTCGCCGCGCATCCACGAGATCCGGCTGGTGGAACCCGACATCCTCATCGAGGTGGCGGCGGACGGGCGCAATAACCTGGAGACCTTGGGCGGGCCCAGGGACACGACGCTTGCCGACACGGCCACCGCGCTGCCGGAGCTTCCGACGTCGGTGGCGCTGGAATCCTTCGTCCTCGTGAACGGCCGCGTGCGCTATCGCGACCGCGCGGCGGGCACGGAGGTCACGCTGGGACGCATCGACCAGAAGGCCTCGCTCTCGCTCGACCCGAAGCTCTCCGACGTGCGCACGGCGGGTTCGCTGACGATCTCGGAGATCTCGGTCGCGGACGCGGGCTCGGGCCTGCGCAAGGGCGGCGTGAAAATCTCCGTGTCGCACGACCTGCGCGCCGATCTTCCCGGCGACAGCCTGCGCATCAACCGCGTGGACATCGCGTTCCAGGACGTGAAAGCGCATGTGGAGGGTTCGTTGCGGGCGTTCTCCTCCCCGGTTCCCGTTGCGGACATCAAGGTTTCGGCGCCGGAGATTTCGCTCGCCTCGCTGCTCGCCGAGATTCCGTCGGAGCTTTCGCCCGACCTGCGCAAGCTCAAGGCCTCGGGAACGGCCTCGCTCGACCTCCGCCTGCAAGGCGCGCTCGACACCAATCCGGCGCGCGCGATGCGCGCGGTGAGCGCCGACTTCGTCATCCGCGAGGGAGCCTTCGGCCACGCGGAGGTCCCCCAGGGCATCGAGGACTTCGCGCTGGCGCTGCGCGTGCGCGGCGACTCGATTTCTCTCGACTCCCTCGTCTTCCGCACCGGCCCCAATCCCTTCCGGGTGGAGGCACGCGTCGCGCGGCTCCTCGATCCGGTTCCGCAGCTTTCCACGCTCGAGGCGCGAGGCGAGCTGGACCTGGAAAACCTGGCCGCGGTCGCCCGCGCCATGGGCTTGCTCGATCCCTCCATTCACATCAAGGGCCGGCAGACGCTTCGCCTGACGGCGTCGGGCCCGCTCGATCCCGCGCGCCCGCAGGATCTCAAGGCCGACGGACGCTCCGAGGTGATCGGCGTGGAGGCCCGCCTGCCCGACTTGCCCGAGATCCGGGCGCGGGGCCTGGTGGAAATCACCAACACGCTCATTCGCCAACGCCTGGAGACCCGGATCGGTGAATCGGACGCGCTGGTGAAGACGGAAGTGACGGGGTGGCTGGCGCTGATCCTCCCGGGCGAGAAGGGCGCGCGCGCGCCGCGTCCCCGGGCGAAGGTGGAAGTCACCTCCGCCCTTGTAGACCTCGACGAGATCCTGCCGAAGACCGGCACCGACGCTCCCGACACCTCCGCTCCCCTGGCGCGCTATCCCGACTGGCCGCCGCTCGATGCCGACGTGACCGTTTCGCTGGCGCGCACGAAACTGATGAACCTCGACATGACCGGCTTTTCCCTGAAATCCGTGGTGCGCGAGAAGTCGGCGGTCACCGACCTCAAGGGATCGTTGTACGCCGGAAGCTTCTCCTCCACGCTCGCGATCGAGCCGAGGGACACGCTGGATTGGAGGATCGGCTTCGGGCTGAAAGTGGACAAGGTGGAAGCCAACGACTTCATCTCGCGGCTCAACGACCGTGTTCCGCTCAGGAACAAGATGCTGCGCTCGCTGGCCGCCACCGACAGCGCCATCTACGGAAAGTTCAACCTGGACCTCGACCTGAGGACTCATGGCCTGCCCGACGCGTACGCGGACAACCTGTCGGGGCCCATCGTCTTCTCCGTCACCGACGGCAGGCTCGTTGGGGTCGAATGGACGAAGAGCCTGTCCGGCGCTCTGGCGAAGGCGCACTCCTCGCTCGGCTTCGAGCAGCTCGCCTTCAGCGCGCTGCGCGGCGACCTGCTGGCCCAGGACGGCAAGCTCATCGTCCGCGACCTGAGTTTCGACTCCCCGCGCGCCGGGGCCGGCCGCGCCACGGGGACCATCGGCTTCGACAACTCGCTGGATCTCCTCCTGGTCCAATCGCTTCCTTCCTCGGCATCCTCCGTCGTGGCCGGCGGAGGCAACGCGCTCCTGGGCCAATTGCAACGGCTCGTCCCCGGCACCCCGAGCGGGTCGCTTTTCCCCACCGACCGCCAGGGGCGGGCGCTGCTTTTCTATACCGTGACCGGCGAAACATCCTCGCCGCGTTTCGCGCTCGACCTGAAGCGCATGGCCGCCGAGGGCGCGGGCAATGCCGCCGCCTCGGCGGCGCAGGAGGCCCTCCGCGCCAAGGCGCGGGAGGAGGCGGCGAAGCTCGAGGCCGAGGCGCGCGCGCGTCTCGACGCGGAGAAGAAGAAGCTCGAGGCGCAAGCCGAGGCCGAGAAG
>CBFGVC010000257.1:0-2580 GCA_965652255.1 uncultured Fibrobacteria bacterium
CGAAGCTAACGGGCAGAAGCAGGATGATCTGGATGACGATGGGAATCACCGCCACGTGCCAGAACAAGACGTGCTCTCCCACGCTCCGGAACAGCGCGTAGGTGCTCACGGCCACCCCGGCCTGGATGAAGACCGACATGAGGAGCACCTTGCCCAGCCGCGCCTTGTCGCGCAGGCCGAACTCGAGGAACATGCCCGCGAAGCTTCGCGCCCGCTCGCGAAAGAAGAAGAGTGCCGCTCCTCCCGCGAGCAGCACCGCGGCCGCGGCCGCGAGAAGCGGGCGCGCGTCGAGCCGCATCCCCTTGTCGCGCAAGGGTTCCAGGAAGGAGTCGCGCGAGAAGGCGAAGGCCGCCAGCACGATGAGCACCTGGACCGCGAAGCCGCTGGCGCGCGCGAACAGCACCGCGGCGAAATTCCGCTGCACCTCGCCGTAGCGGCGGCCGAAGGCCCAGGTGCGCGCGCCCTCGGCCAGCGCCGCGGAGGGCAGCACCAAGGCAAGGAAGGCGCCGACGAGGGTGTAGTAGAGGTATTTGCGCAGGGGCAGGCCGGGGGCGGCCACCAAGGTTCGCCAGCGCATCGCGTTGAGGGTCGATACGCCGTATTGCGTCGCGACGGCGAGCAGGATCCACGCGGGCGCGGCCCCCCGCAGCAGGGGCCAGAGGGCGACGAAATCGATCCGGCGGGCGACCAGCCAAACAGCCAAGGCCGTCACCCCCAGCTTGAGGACGAGGAGCGCGGGTTTCGGCACGGAAAAACCCGCACGGGGGCTCATCGCGAGACGATTTCCAGGGAGGGCAGCGGGAAGATAAGCTTGCCTCCGCCCTCGAGGTATTTCCTCACGTGCGGGAGGCCGAGCAGGAAGGACTTGAAGTGATAGGGGCCCACCACGAGGTAGTCGGGTTTTTGGGCGAAGAGATCCTTCTCGGGAACGATGGGGATGAGGCTTCCCGGCGTGGTGCGGCCGAACTTGTCGTCGTTCACCTCGCCGATCATCGGCAACAGCTCCGGACCGATCTCGCAATACTGGAGCACGGCGTTGAACTTGGTGGAGGCCCCGAGCCCGAAGACCTTTTGGCCCTTGTCCTTGATGCCCTGCAGGAGGGCGCGGAACTCCTGCTTGTGCAGGCGCGCGCTGTTTTCGAAGTTGCGGTAGATGGCGAGGTCGTTGATGCCGAGGATGTCCTCGAGGGCCTCCAGCAGGCGGATGGACGGGTGCCCCGAGGGCTTGCCGGCGTGGCCCGCGACCACGCGGAAGCTCCCGCCGTTGCAGTCGTTCAGCTCCACCTCGCGCACGGCCAGCCCGGCCTCCTTCAGGATGCGCTGGACCTGGAGCAGCGAGTAGTACTCGAGGTGCTCCTGCACGGCGGTGTCGTACATGTTCTTGGCCAGCATGGGCACCGAATAGCTTTGCTCGAAGACCCAGACGCCCTCGGGATGCAGCACGCGCTTCACGTCGCGCGCGAAGGCCACCGGATCCTCCAGGTCGTAGAAGCACGAGATCGAGGTGACGATCTTCGCGGAGCCTTCGCCGCCCGGGAATTCCCCGAGGAACCGTTCCGCCCCGAAGAAATCCGCCACCTTGGCGATACCCTCGCGGTAATGGTGGCCGAACTTCCGGATGGTGGGATCCATGCCGACGAGCTTGAGGCCCCGGGGGGCGGCGCCTTCGTCGGCGAGGTCGAGATACGAGCCCAGCAAGGTGCCGTCATTGCTTCCTATGTCGAGGATGCGGTCGCCTTCCGAAAGGGTCGCGCGCGAGACGCAGAAGCGCGACAGTCCCTTGAGGTGTTCCACCATCGAGCGGTTGAGGCCCGAGCGGTAGCCGTAGTTGTCGCCGTACATCTGCTCCAGCGAGACGCTGTCGCGGATCTGCACGAGGCCGCAAGCGTCCTTTCCATGGCACTTCACGAGCACGACAGGGGAGGCCTCGACGCCCTCGCCGGGCTTGGGGAACACCCCGGTGAGGGCCTGCATCCCCAGGTCGAGGATGGGAACGAGGTTCTCGTTCCCGCAAATCCGGCACCGGGTGATCGGTTGGTAGGACATTTTTTTCGGCTCCGGTCGTGGGTCTCGCGCGGTGGGAGATGAAATTAATTCAACGGGGTTCCGGCCGCCGAGGCGGAGGGAGCGGGTCGGCTCCGGCGACCCAGGCGGGCGTAGGCGAAGCAGAGCAACGCCAGGCCGAGCGCGCTCGCAAGCGCGACCTGAAAACCCGTGCGCAGCCATGGAGAACGGTAGAAGAGCTCGACCTCGTGCGTGCCGGGCCCCAGCCGCACGCCCCGGAAGGCGAAGTTGGCCCGCAGGACGGGGGCCTCGTTTCCGTCCACCTTGGCCTTCCAGTGCGGGAACCACAATTCCGAGAACACGAGCACCCCCTCGGTCGGCGCCTCGACGGTGTAAACCATCCGGTTGTAATCGCGTTCCTTCTCGGCGGCGCTCACGAGCGCCGTGCCCGAATCGGGCGCAACGCCCCCGGAAGTCGCTCCCTCGCCGCTCAGCAGCACCGTCCGGCGGGGATCGAAGCCGGGTTCCTGGATGCGCGCCAGCGCTTGGTCCTCGTCGGCGGCTTCCCAATGGGAG
>CBFGVC010000258.1:0-2552 GCA_965652255.1 uncultured Fibrobacteria bacterium
CTGCACCGCCCCGCGGTCCAGGTAATCGAAGATCGCGGCCTTCTCGCCCATGAGCTTGCGCTTCACGAACTCGATGCTCTCGCCCTTGAACCAGCTCGCGTCCGGCGAGGAAAAGCCCTGCTTTTCCGCGTCGGTGATGTCGGAGGGAATGTAGTTGCGCATCACGTCGCGCAGGATCTGCTTGCCGTCGCGCGTCTTCTTGAAATACTCGCCCTGCTTGTCGCCGGGCATGTTCTCGTTGATGCGCACCACGTCGGCCAGGTTGTTCAGCTTCAGGTTCACCGGGCAGGCCATGGCGAAATCCACCAGGTCGTTGTCCATGAACGGCACCCGCGTCTCGAGGGAGTGCGCCATGCTCAGCTTGTCCTCAACCACGAACAGCCCGTGCAGGAAGGTCTTGGCCTCGAAGTACAGAGAATGGTTGATGTAGTCCTCGGGGCGCTCCAGCGTGTTGTCGTGCGTGAGGAAGACGTCGCGGAAGATGTCGCGCGTCCACACGTCCTTCACGTCGTCCCACACGGGGGCGAACACGCGGCGGATGTCCTTGTTGTCGATGAGGCGCTGCCAGAAGACGTAGTACTGGTCGATGTAATGCTCGAAGTCGTCGCAGTTCACCGCGCGATAGTACCGCCACGGGTATCCCCCGAACAATTCATCGCCCCCCGCCCCCGAGAGCACCACCTTCACGAACTTTCCCGCCAACTTGGCGGCATAGTAGTTCGGGTAGCTTTGGCCCACGCGGGGTTCCTCCAGCGCGCGCGCCACCGCGGGCAGGCAGCGCTCCATGTCGCCCGACTTGAGCACCATCTCGTAGTGCTCCGTCTTGAAGCGCGCCGACATCGCCTCGGCCTTGGCGCGCTCGTCGAAGCTCATCTCGATGCCCGAGGCCGAGCTGAGGTCGAAGCCGCAGGTGAAGGTCTTGATGTAAGGAAGCTCGCGGGAGGCCAGGGCCGTCAGAGTCCCGGAATCCATGCCGCCCGAGAGGTAGGAACCCAGCTCGACGTCCGACACGAGCTGGCGGCGCAGCGCCTGGCGCAGCAGCCTGTCGAGCTCCTCGCGGTACTCCCGCGGATCCCCCGGCTTTTCCGGCTCGCGAAAGCGGTAGTCCCAGTAGCGGCGCAGGCGCGGGGCGCCGTCGCCGGCCGCGATGCGCAGGACCGAGGCGGGCGGCAACAGTCGCACGTCCTCGAGCAGGGTCCGGTCGGTGAAGATGTTCTGGAAGGTGAAGTACTCGAGCAGGGCCTTCTTGTCGATCCGGCGCTGCGCCGCCGGATGCGCCAGGATGGCCTTCTGCTCCGACCCGAACAGGAAGGTTCCGCCCCAGCGGGCGTAGTAGAGCGGCTTGATCCCGTAGCGGTCGCGCGCCAGGAACAGCGCGTTCTCCCGCGCGTCCCACACGGCGAAGGCGAACATGCCGTTGAAGCGCTCCACGCAGCCCTCGCCCCACTGCAGCCAGGCGTTCAACACGACCTCGGAATCGGTGCGCGACCGGAAGGAATGCCCGAGGGCCTCCAGTTCGACCCGCAGTTCCTGGAAGTTGTAGATCTCGCCGTTGTAGGTGAGGACGACCTGCTTGTCGCGCGAGGCCATGGGCTGGTGGCCCAGCGGCGAAAGGTCGATGATGGACAGGCGGCGATGCCCCAGGCCCAAGGGCCCCTCGGTGTAAAAGCCCTCCCCGTCCGGTCCGCGATGCGCGATCGCGTCCGTCATGCGGCGCAGCGTGACCGGGGAGGCCGGTTCGCCGTCGAGGTTGAATATTCCCGCGATGCCGCACATGGTGGGTTGTCCTAGAGCAATCCGGCCAAGGTCTCCACCACGCGATCCTGCTCCGCAGGCGTCATGTCATGATAGAGCGGCAAGGTGAGGCAGGTCTTGAAGGCCTGCAGGCTGCCCTTCAGGTCGCCGGAGATCGCGATGGAATCACCGGGCGCGAAGGCCGGGTGCATGTGGATCGCATACGTGCCGATCTGGGCCTCGATGCCCTGCTCGCGCATCTTGGCCATCACCGCGTCGCGATTCTCGACGAACACGCAAAAGCTCTGGTACGAGTGCACGCCGCCGGGAGTCGTCACGGGAACGCGCACTCCGGGAACCTTCTTGAGCCGCCCGGTATAGGCGGATGCCAGCTCGCGGCGCCGCGCGAGAAGTTTTTCGACGTGGCGCATCTGCACCACGCCCACCGCCGCGAGGATGTTCGAGAGCTTGTAATTCGTCCCGATGCGCTCGAAAGCCACGGCGGAGCGGTCGGCCGTGGCCTTCCCCATGCCGAAGTGCTTGTAGGAATCCATCCAGTCGGCCCAGGCGGGATTGTCGGTGGCGACGATGCCCCCCTCGCCGGTGGTGATGAACTTGCGCGGGTGCATGCTGAACACCGAGATGTCGGCCCACACGCCCGTCTTGCGTCCCTTGTACTCCGCGCCGATGGCGCAGGCCGCGTCCTCCACCACGTAGATGCCGGTGCGCTCGCGGAACCCGGCAATGCGATCGCCGTCGAGGGGGTTTCCGAACAGCGACACGGGGATCGCCGCCTTCGTCCTGGGCGTCACCGCCTT
>CBFGVC010000259.1:0-2535 GCA_965652255.1 uncultured Fibrobacteria bacterium
ACGCCGTCGCGGTCGTTGTCCACCCCGTCGGGCTTGTTCGGCGGAATCACCCGCGCGTCCTCGTCCACGAACCCGTCGCCGTCGTTGTCCTTCTCATCGAGGATCTCCTCGTCCACGCAGCCGTCGCCGTCGTTGTCCTTCCCGTCGCCGAACTGGTAGAACAAGACCGCGTCGCCCAGGTTCGCGATGACCGAGTCGATGCTCGTCGTCGTATCCCCTCCCCCCGCCGTCGAATCGGGAGGCTTGATCAGGTTCGCCAGTTCCGCGGCATCCAGCAACCCGGACTGCATGGCCGCGATCAAGTCGTTCAGGTCCTTCGCGGATGCCGAATCGAGATCCCCCAGGTTCCCCAGGCTATCGAGCGAAAAGCCGCCCGAGCCGAACTGAAGCTTTTTCATCAGCGAATCGCGCGCATCGATCGTGTCGTTGCGGTCGAGGTCGTACAAGCGCGTGAGGGTGTACATCATGTCCAGCAACGCGAGATCGGCGAGGAAGGCGCCGCGCGCGACCTTGAAATCGCTGAGCGGAAACTTGTCCACGGATCGATAGCCGGGGTCGCCCGCCGCGGCCTTGGCGAAATACGCGATCATGAACGCGCGCCGCGCGTGGTACAGGGGGTCGGCGGCTTCTTCCGCTGTCAGGATGTCGTCCGTGTACTTCCACCAGGAGGTGAGCGTATCGCGGTCCAGGAGACGGTGCAGCACGAGGCGGGCCGCCCCTCCACCCTGCAGGCGGCGCGTCAGGACCGAGTCGGGATGATCAAGGAAGGCGATCGTCGAAGGACCGCTGTTCGTGGCCTGAAAATCCGCGTAAAGGTCGGCCAGGTCGACGCGATGAAATGCCAAGGCCGCCTTGGCGTATCCGAAATACGCCCGTGAACGGGAGCTGTCCTGGAGGAGCGCAGTGTCGTAAGCCGACATGGCCTCGGCGAAGCGGCCCGCGCGGTAGTGCGCGTCGCCGCGGGCGACGTAGTCCACGGGATCGGACGCCAGCGAACTTCCCCCGCCCGTCAGGCAAGCCTGCAGCGAAACCCCGAGCAGAAGGGCGACCGCAAAGAAGCCCCCCATGCGGATTTTCCTGATTTTGTCCGAAAACATCACGGGATTAATATAGTCGAACCTTCGTGCGCCCGAAGGTCAGGCCCGGGAGAACGTTTTCCGCCCGCGAACGGTCTCCCTATCCCAACAATTCCCGCACCCTGGCCTCGATGGCCGGGATGTCGCCCTCCCCCACCCCTTGCAACCACACGCCGGGCGCGCCTTGTTGCGAATAGCACATCACGTTCGGACCTTGGGCGCAAGGGCCGAGGCAACCGGTGCGGGACACGCGCACCGGCAGCTTCGCGGCCTTGAGCCGCGCCTTCAACGCTTCGAACACCCGCTGCGCCTCGCCGGAGTCGCCGCAGGAGGGCGTGCCGTCATGCCGGGCGTTGGTGCAGACGAGGACATGCAGTTTATGGGGTGTCGTCGTTTCAATCATCGGAGGTCAATCCAGGTCGGGGCCGATCCAGGCCCCAGGGCACGCCGTAGTGACGAGGCATGCCTCGTCCGGAGGCATAAGGTAGATTAGGTTCCCATGTCCCTCCCGGCCGTTTTCGTCTCCGACCTGCACCTGGGCACGCGCTACGCCGGCGCGCGGCAGGACCGCGAGGAGAAGTTCGAGAAGTTCGTCGAAGGCCTGCAAGGACGCGTCTCGCGTCTTTTCCTGCTCGGCGACCTGTTCGAGTTCTGGATGGAGTATCGCCATTTCGTGCCGAAGCATCACTTCGGCGTGCTGGCCGCGCTGCGCAACCTGCGCAGGTCGGGAGTGCCGATCGACTACCTCGCCGGCAACCACGACTTCAACCTGGGAACCTTCTTCCGCGACGAGCTGGGCATCGAAACCCACGACGGCCCGCTTGCCGTGGAGCTTCAAGGCAAGCGCTTGCTGCTCCTGCACGGCGACGGGATGGATCCCGCCGACAAGGTCTATCGCCTCGTGAAAGGCGTGCTCCGCCATCCCGTATCCAACCGGGCCTGGAAGGTCATTCATCCCGACCTCGGGATGCGCATCGCGCTGGGCGTCGGCAAGGCGTCGCGCGACATGCACCACGGCATGGCCCGGGGCCTCCCGCGGTATGAGGCCGAGGCGCGCCGCCTGATGCGCGAGGGGGGGCACGACGTGCTGATGCACGGGCACGTGCACGCGGGCTTCGTGAAACGGGTGCCGGAAGGGCTTTACGTCAACACGGGGGAATGGGTAAAAAGGCTGGAGTACGTGGAGATGCGGGACGGAGAGTGTGCGCTGAAGACGTATGATGACTGAATGAGAAATGCGAAAAGAGAAAAGCGAAAAAAAGCCGCTCCCGTCGGGGCGGCTTTTTTGTTTTCCATGCTCGTGCTGAGGAACCTGGGCGACCGGTCGTTGAGCGGAGTCGAAACGACCGGGAGCGGCGAGCGACAGCTTATTCGGCGGCGGGGGCTTCGGCGGTCGCGGCGGCGTCGGCGGCAGCCTTCTCGGCTGCGGCCTTGGCTTCCGCGGCCTTCGCGTCGGCGG
>CBFGVC010000260.1:0-2531 GCA_965652255.1 uncultured Fibrobacteria bacterium
GGCATCTTGCCGCCTTGGACGTATCCGGCCGCGAGCATGCGCACGGCGCGCTCCGCGGCCTCGCGCGCGAATTTCTCGGCATCGAGGCTTTCGAAGAACTCGAATCCCCTTTGCGCGCCGGGCGATTCGCCGGCGGTGAAGATTTCCCCTCCTGCACCAGCCGTCACGCTCACATGGAAGCGGCTGCGGGTGCGCGTGTCGGTGGCCCACAGGCCGTCGCTGTTGGCGATGAGGATGTCGCTCACCGTGTCGGCCGCGCGGGCTTGCACCTGGGTGATTTTCTCCGAGAAGCGGCGCGCGGCCGCGTCGGCGCGGCGGAGAATGTCCAGCTTGTTTTCCTGGCCGACCTTCCGGGGGTCCAGGGCGATCCGATGGGCGAGGGGCGGGGAACCCTGTAGGGGCAAATAATTATTTGCCCCTACATTTGAAACCGGTACCCGCCCCAGCGTAACGGCCTCGATCAACCGGAGGATGTGGTCGAGCTCGTCCTTGCTGGTGTGGGCGTAGAGCACCTCGGTGCCGAAGAGGAGGCGGATGCCGATGCCGTAATCGGTGCCGGCGCTGGCCGATTCGACCTTGCCGTCCTTGAACGAGACCCCGGCATGGCGGGTCTCTTCCTCGAAGATTTCGACGAAATCGGCGCCCCGGTCGCGTCCGGCCTGAAAGATTCTGTGGGCTTTCGCGGGATCCATGGGAAGAAAGATAGCAGGGGGCCGGGAGCGGGGAGTCGTCAGCGCAATCCCGCCGCTGGGTCAATTCGGCCTCAGGAGTCCGCTCCCCGCCGCGGCAAATCGACCCGCTTTCCACCCCCGGCGAAGCAAGGTTCGGGAAGTGGCCCACCGCGGCTTCCGGATTTTGGATTCGGTGGAATCGGCGTGGACAGAGGGGGACATTTGCGTCGATAAATGGCAAAAAGTGGCGTAAGGCGAAGCCGTCCCATCCGTCGTGCCGCGCACTTTCTTTCGATTCCTGTCATTCCCGCGCCGCATGCTCGCTTTTGCGCCCCGATTGTCGTTGGTTCGGGAATTGCTCGACAGTCGGTCAACGGGAACCGGAGGGGGAGAGACCTCGGCCACCGCAAGGTCAAAGCAGCAGGCAGGGCATCGCATGACACTCGACGCATACGACCCCGGGGGGTTTTACGACGAGCTTTTCGCGGGAGTGGGCCTTCCCCGCGCGCAGGCCAGCGTGCTCGTCGAGAACCTGCGCGCGCTGCCCGACGGCGAGCTCGGGCGCCGGCAGCAAGCCGCGGAGAAGGCGCTGTTCGAGCTCGGCATCACCTTCAACGTGTACAGCAACCAGTCGGGGATGGAGCGCATCTTTCCCTTCGACGTGGTGCCGCGCATCATCGATGCCGCCGAGTGGGACTTCATCGAGCGCGGCCTCAAGCAGCGCATCCAGGCCCTCAACCTGTTCCTGCAGGACGTGTACCACGACCAGCGCATCGTGCGCGACGGCGTCATCCCCGTCGAGTTGATCCGCTCGGCGACCGGCTACCGGCGCCAATGCCGCGGGCTCAACCCGCCGTGGGGCGTGTGGTGCCACATCACGGGGACGGACCTCGTCAAGGACGGAGACGGCAGGCTCTTCGTGCTCGAGGACAACCTGCGCTGCCCCTCGGGCGTGTCCTACATGATCGGCAACCGCCAGGTGATGAAGCGCGCCTTCCCGCAGGTCTTCGGGGCCATCAACCCAAGGCCGGTGGAAGACTATCCCGGCCATTTGCTCGACATGCTGCAATTCATGGCGCCACGCGGCGGACAAGGCGGCCAAGGCGGCCAAGGCGACATCCGGGGAGGGGGCCCTTCGGTGGTGTTGCTCACGCCCGGGGTGCACAACTCGGCCTACTTCGAGCACTCGTTCCTCGCGCAGCAAATGGGCGTCGAGCTGGTGACCGGGAGCGACCTCGCCGTGCGCGACGGCTGGGTGTGCATGCGCACCACGCGCGGATTCCGCCGCGTGGACGTGATCTACCGCCGCATCGACGACGACTTCCTCGACCCCACGGCCTTCCGGCCCGACTCGCTGCTGGGCGTGCCCGGCCTGATGGAGGCTTATCGCTCCGGACGCGTGGCCATCGCCAACGCGCCGGGCACGGGCGTGGCCGACGACAAGGTGATCTACGCCTACGTGCCGCAAATCGTGAAGTACTACCTGGGGGAGGAGATCCTCCTGCCCAACGTGGAGACCTGGATGTGCTGGGTGCCCGAGCAGCAGAAGTACGTGCTCGAGAACCTCGAAAAGCTCGTGATCAAGACCGCCGACGACTCCGGGGGACACGGCGTGCTCATCGGCCCGCACGCCGCGAGGGAAAAGCTGGCGGAGTGGGGCGAGCGCATCAAGGACAATCCCCGGAACTTCATCGCCCAGCGCACGCTCGCGCTCTCGCGCTCGCCGGTGATGATCGACGGAAGCTGCGAGGGAAGGCACGTGGACCTGCGCCCCTTCGTGCTGTACGGCCGCGACGTGCACGTGATGCCCGGCGGGCTCACGCGCGTGGCGCTCAAGAAAGGATCGCTGGTGGTGAACTC
>CBFGVC010000261.1:0-2528 GCA_965652255.1 uncultured Fibrobacteria bacterium
ACCGTGATGCCGATCGCGTGCACCAGCGCCGGGATCTCGGCGAAGCCGTGGCTCGCGCCCGCCGCCTTGTACAGCACCATGCCCGCGGCCTCGCCCACGCCGAGGCCCGCCGGAGAGATGGGGATCCCGTTGGCGAGGGTGAGCACGGGGGCCACGTAGGCGTGCATGCGGAAGGACAGGTCGACGTCGAGCGCGCCGGCGCAGAGCGCATAGACGACCACGAGGATGAGGTGCACCGTCGCCGAGATCGCCACGGCTCCGAGGAACACTCGCGGCTGCCTGCGGAAGGACGCAAGCGCCAATCCGAACTCCGCCAAAAAGCCGCGAGGCTTTTCGGCCCCGTCCGTCGCGGCGGCGGCCAAGGCCGCCTTGGAACGGCGTTTGGCGAAGGGGAGCTTGGGGCTCCACGGCGACAGGTAGGCGACGGTGAGCATGACCATCCCGCCCGTCAGCGCGAAGATGAACAGCGATTGCGCGGCAAGCACGGGCGAGTTCCCCCACGCGTCCCTGCCGACCCAATTGGCCGCCGCGGCCAGCCCGATGAGTCCGAACAGGCCCGCCACCCGGTCCACCACCAAGGTGCCCAGCGCCGAGGCGGCCTCCGCCTTGCCGCGCCCCTTCAGCAGGTACCAGCCCTTCACCAGGTCTCCCCCGGTGCCTCCGGGCAAAAAGCCGTTGAAGAATATTCCCGTGAGGTGGAGGCGCGCCGAGGCGCGCCAGGTGATGCGCACCTTGGCGGAGCGCAAGAGCCAGTGCCACCGCAGCCATGCCAGGATTTGCAGGGGAATCAGGTACAGCGCGAAAGCCGTCAGGACAAGCCCCGAATGCTTCGCGACGGCCGCGCCGATCAGGGCGGGCTCCAGCGCGCCCGCTCGGATCAAAAGCCAGATGACGAGCGCGCCGAAGCCGAAGCGAAGCGCATGCGCGAGCCAGGGGGGGAGTTTCATGAGGGAATGCGAAATGCGAAATGCGAAATGCGGAATGAGGGGTGAGACACTTGAAGCGGAACAGGCAGGCATGGCGTCGCACGCGAGGCTCGCGATATTGACTTCATTTCGCATTTCTCATTTCGCATTTCTCGTTTCCCCGAGCCCCATCTCCACCTGGTCGAACTCCAGCCGGAAGGACTTCCTGTGAAGCGGGCACGGCCCGTGGGCTCGCAGCGCCTCGCGGTGCTCGCGCGTGGCATAGCCCTTGTGGCGCGCGAAGCCGTATTGGGGGAAGAGCGCGTCGGCCTCCACCAGCGCGCGGTCGCGCGCGACCTTCGCGAGGATCGAGGCGGCCGCGATGCTGGCCGAGAGCGCGTCTCCGCCCACCAGCGCCCTTTGCGGATACGTAACCCCCGGCACGGAGCGGTTGCCGTCCACCAGCACCAAGGCCGGTGAGAAGACGGGAGCCATGGCCGCCAGCGCCTCCAGCGCGCGGCGCATGGCGAGGTGCGAGGCGTGGTAGATATTCAGGGCGTCGATCTCCGCGACGCTGGCCTCGCCCACGCCGTAGGCCAGCGCGCGCTCCCGAATGAGCGGCGCCAATTCCTCGCGCGCCTCGGGCGTCAGCTTCTTCGAGTCGTCGATGCCGCGGATGGGCCGGGCGCGCAGGTCGAGCACGACGCAGGCGGCCACCACGCTGCCCGCGAGCGGGCCGCGACCGACCTCGTCCACGCCGCAGAGATGCCCTTCGGCCGGCGCGAGGCGGCGGTCGTGCCGCCACAGAACATGGTGGCGCGACTTCATGGAACGACCGTTCCCGGCAGCTCGCGCATGCGCGCCGCCCACTCGGCCGAGATCACGACTGCCCGCGAAGGATCCCGGGAATCCGTCGGAACGATATGCCCCTCCCCGAACCCCTTCAATACCCTCCAGTATGTGTCGTGCTCCAGCTCCAGGACGCGCCGCGCCACCTCGGGAGCATCGGCGCCGAAAACTTCCACCGCGCGTTGCGCGAGGATTTGTCCCTCGTCGTAATGCTCGTTGACCATATGCACGGTCATGCCGCTGCGCCCTATTCCCGCGAGCACCACGGCCTCGTGCACGTGGTGGCCGTACATTCCCGCGCCGCCGAACTCGGGCAAAAGGGCCGGGTGGATGTTGATCACGCGGTTCCTCATCCGTGCGAGCACGGCGTCGGGGACTTTCTTCATGTAGCCCGCGAGCACGAGGAGGCCGGGATCGTATTCGTCGAGCAACGCGACGAGCCTTTTCGCCACGCCATCCTCCGACCCTTCGGTCTTCGCGCTCACGTGGAAGGCGGGCACGCCCGCCGCGCGCGCCTTCTCCAGCGCCCCGGCGGCGCTGTTGTTGCAGGCGAGGAACACGGCGCGCGCGTTCAGGTCACCGGATGCGATCCGGTCGAGCAGGGCCTGGAAGTTGGAGCCGCCCCCGGAGGCGAGGACGGCGAAGCGGAGCGGAGGACCCAAGGCGGGAGGCCCGGAGGTTCCGGAGGTATCGGGAGCCGCAGGCGTCACGTGACGAAACGTAGCCGCCTAGGCGTCCGTCGTCACCGCGCTGCGCGATTCCTGCTTCGCCGCC
>CBFGVC010000262.1:0-2526 GCA_965652255.1 uncultured Fibrobacteria bacterium
GCCGCCAGCGCGCGGCCGCCGCCGGAGGGGAATTCCGACGCGAGGCTGGAGGCGGCGGCCGCGTCCGCGCGCCCGCGCGGCGCGCGGACCGAGACCTGGAACGAACCGTCGGCCAAGGGATGCAAGACCGCGACAGCGCGAGCCGGATCGGCGAGCGCCGCCCGGTTGGCGAAGGTGGAGCCCAGGCGCCGCGCCCACGCGGCGTCGGGCAGGCGGTACAGCGAAGCCCCCGGACGAGCTTCGTCCGCAACGAGCCCCCCCATGTTTTTTCGGTCGTCTTCGAATTGCTCGCGCAACGGCTGGATCAGCCCCGAGTGCCGGATAAAGTCGTCGGCCTTCGTGTACGCGGCCATGCGCTCGGCCACCTCGAGGGGATGGAAGAGCACGTCGGCCTCGCTCTCGCCGTAGGCGTTGTAGTTGATGAGTTCTCCCGCCTCGCACAGCTCGCGGGTTTCGATGGGGTGAAGCGCGAGAGGTTTCAAGAGCGCCTCGGCCGCCTCGGGGATGTTGTCGCCGTAGGCGGCCATGGCCGCCCAGCGCGGATCGGCGCCGGGATGATCGGCGTGGGCCAGGAGCGCGGTGCACGTGCCCCGCGCGGTCACGATGCGGGCGGTGAGCCGGGGGGAAACGGGAATCTCGCCGGGCTCATGATGGTCGTGCCAACGAATCGTGACGGAAGGGTTTTCGAGCAGGCGCAGGACCTCGGGCAGGTTGTCGCGCAGGTTTATGTCGAAAACGCGCAGGTCGAGCGCGCCGGAGGCCACGGAAGGGGGCAGCCGGCCTAGTAGTTTCAGGTCGCGCTTGAGTCCCGTGATGCGAAGGTCGGGCTCGATCCCGGAGATTTTCGCCAAGTGCTGGGCGATGATACCATCCGAATCGCCGTTGAAGGCGAAGACGACGGCGGGTTGGGTGGCGGACATGGCGTTTTAGTAGCTTTTTTCGGCACCGGACACGGCGATCGCCTTGGGGCGAACGCGTGTGGATGTGTGTCGGAATGAACCTTCGCGGTCGCTTTCCGGCTTTTTTCAGAACGATATAAATCGCATGCCCCGACGGCGGGTCCCCCCGCCGCCTCGCGGAGCCAAAGGAATTCATGGCCTTCGACTCCAATCTACCGCTCCTCGTCGGCTTCGCCGGCGGCCTTCTCGCCCTCCTCTACGCCGCCTGGAAATCACGCTGGATCCTCGCCCTCGAGGTGCCCGACGAGAAGCTGCGCCGCATCGGAGGCTATGTCGCCAAGGGCGCGATGGCCTTTTTGATGCGCGAGTACAAGGTGCTGCTGCCCTTCGCGATCGCGGCCGCGATCCTGCTCTTCTTCGGCAGCCACAGCTTTCTCAAGTGGGAGGCGGCGACCTTCCTCGTGGGTGCGGCCTGCTCGGGCCTCGCGGGCTACTTCGGCATGAAGGTGGCCACGCAGTCGAACTTCCGCACCACGTGGGCGGCGCGCACCAGCCTGAACCAGGCGCTCAAGGTTTCCTTCGCCGGCGGCTCGGTGATGGGCATGAGCGTGATGGGCCTCGCGCTCATCGGCATCTCGGCCATCCTCTTCGCGACCATGCACGCCTTCGGCCGCACGGTCGAGGAGATGAACCTGTGGTCGCTCCCGATCCTTTCGGGCTTCGCGCTGGGCGCCTCGTGCATCGCGCTGTTCGCGCGCGTGGGCGGCGGCATCTACACCAAGGCCGCCGACGTGGGCGCCGACCTGGTGGGCAAGGTGGAGGCGGGCATTCCCGAGGACGACCCGCGCAATCCCGCCACCATCGCCGACAACGTGGGCGACAACGTGGGCGACGTGGCCGGCATGGGGGCCGACCTCTACGAGTCCTTCGTGGCCACGGTGCTGGGCTGCATGATTCTCGGGCTGGCCGTCGATGCCCCCGGCGACCTCAAGATCGCGTTGTGCCTGCTTCCTCTCACCCTCGGCGCGGGCGGCGTCCTGGCCTCCATCATCGGCATGGGCCTTGTCCGGGTGGGCGAGGGCGGCTCGCCGCAGTCGGCGCTCAACAAGGGAACCTTCACCGCCGCCGCCCTCGCGGCGCTGTTCAGCTGGCCCATCTTCCACTTCACGCTGGGCGGCCGCACCTTCGGCGACGGCGTCGGGGCCGACAACCTGTTCTGGGCCACTGTGATCGGCGTGGTCGGCGGCACGGCCATCGGCCTGCTCACGGAGTACTACACCGGCACCGGACGCCGCCCCGTGAACTCGATCGTCAAGGCTTCGGAGACGGGACCCGCCACCAACCTCATCACCGGCATGGGCGTGGGAATGGTGTCCACCGCCCTGCCGATCCTGGTGATGGCGGCCACCGTCTTCCTGGGCTATTGGCAGGCGGGCCTGTTCGGCGTGGCCATCGCCACCCTCGGCGTGCAGCTGTTCCTGGGCATCCAGCTCGCGGTGGACGCCTTCGGCCCCATCGCCGACAACGCCGGCGGCCTCGCCGAAATGTCGGAGCAGCCGCCCGGCGTGCGCGCCAACACCGACAAGCTCGACGCCGTGGGCAACACCACCGCCGCCATCGGCAAGGG
>CBFGVC010000263.1:0-2521 GCA_965652255.1 uncultured Fibrobacteria bacterium
CGGGTAACGGGTATCGGGTAACGGGTATCGGGTAACTGGTAACGGGTGACAGGGTGAGCGGAGGGTGCTCGATCTGGCATGGGATTTGAGCTTTCCGGAGATGAAAATCTCACGGAGGCGAAATGCGGAATTTCAAGGCGCTTCGAGTTTGGATAACCGCGCATCAGTTCACTTTGCGCATGTACGAATTGACACAGGATTTTCCTCGCAGGGAGGTTTATGGCTTGGCTTCACAGATGCGGCGCGCTGCGGCTTCCATTCCCACGAACATCGCCGAAGGTTGCGGGCGGGCCAGCGATCCGGACTTCGTTCGTTTTCTGGATATTTCGCTAGGGTCCGCCAACGAAGCTGAGTATCAGCTTCTCCTGTCGAAAGACCTCGGATATCTACGGCAGGACGATTTTGAGCAGGCTTGCCGGCAACTGACCGAGATCCAGAAGATGCTCATCGCCTTCATCCACAAACTCAGGCCCCCAAGTCGACGAAACATGGAATCAGGTGTGTACCCCTAGCTCTTGGCGCTTAGTCACCCGTTACCCCGTTACCCGTTACCCGTTACCCGTCCCGCCACCTTCCCCTACGCCGTCACGCTCGCCTCTTCCGGAGCCTCCACGAGAGGTTGTCCGCGCTTCAGGTACCACTCCAGGATCGAGGTCCAGGCCTCCTGGGCCGTCTCGGCGTAAACGAACAGGTTGAGGTCCTCGGGATCGATCATGCCTTCGTCAACCAGCACGTCAAGGTTGATCACCTTTTCCCAGAAGGCCTTGCAGACGAGCACCACGGGGCGTGGGCGCGTGCGCCGCGTCTGCACCAACGTGAGGATCTCGAACAATTCGTCGAGCGTCCCATAGCCTCCGGGAAAGGCCACCAAGGCCTTGGCGCGCAGCACGAAGTGCAGCTTGCGGATCGCGAAGTAGTGGAAGCTGAAGCAAAGCTCGGGAGTGATGTAGGGGTTGGGCCATTGCTCGTGCGGAAGCGAGATGTTGAACCCCACGCTGGGCGCCTTCACGTCGAAGGCTCCCCGGTTGGCGGCCTCCATGATGCCGGGGCCTCCGCCGGTGATCACGGTGAGCTTGGAGCCTTGGCGCTTGGCGCCCTCCTCGCTCACGAGCCGGCCGAATTCGCGCGCCATTTCGTAATAGCGGCTGTAGAAAACGACCCGCTCAGCCCGGCGCAGTTCGCGCCGCATGTCGCGGTTTTCGGGGTGCTTCGCGAGCAGCGCCTTCGCCGCCGCGAGCCGGAGCGCGGCCGTTCGGGGCTCCGGCGTGCGCGCGCTTCCGAACACCACCACGCCTCCGCCCACGCGATGGTCGCGCATCACCACCTCGGGCTTTTGGTAGTCGAGTTGCAGGCGGACGCCGCGCGTCTGCGGGTGGGCCAGGAAGCCCGGATCGTCGTCGGCGGCGCTCTTGTAGCTGGGGCTGTTCCGGACTCTTTCCATGAGCCTCGAGAGGGCGACTTGCTCCTGCAGGACCTCCTCGCGCGCGGCCTTGGGGGAAACGGGCGCGGCGGCCGCCGGCTTGGCGGCGCGCTTGGGGGAGGATTTTTTCTTGCCCACGGTTTTTCCGGTTTTCTTCGCTGTCCCGGCTTCGGCTTTGACGTTCTTTTTTTTCACGATGCGGTTCCTTCTCGGCTTTGTCCCGCGTTTCGCGCGGAGGGGAAGCGTGTCTCCGAAGGAAGTTATAAAGGAGACGTGCGGTGGGGTGTCGAAATCGGCGGAATTCACGGGTTTCTCTGCGGGGAGTTTCCCGTCGGGTCGAACTTTGGATGGTGCTTTCAGGGGGAAGGTTCCCCGCACGAATGGAGGTCGAGATGCCTACGCGCAAGATCACCGTCACGAAGAAAATCGAACTCGGCGCCCCTGCCGGAAATTCCGGCAAGGAAAGCGCCGAAGGCAAGAAAACGCACGAGGCCCGGCGCGCGCTCGGGCTGGTGGGGGACCCGCGCGAAGAGAAGGGACCGCGTCCGGTCGCCCGCATCCACCTGGAGGACAGCGAGGCGCGCACGGGCTACGAAGGTGACGCCGATGCCGAGCTGGACATCGGCGGCGACCGGGGAAAGGGGCCAGGGACCGGAGGGTGAACGGGAGGGAACACTCACCTGCCATGCGTGGCCGGTGAGTGTGTAGGGCCTGATGAAGGCTACGGATGCCCGGCTACTTCTCGATCCGGGCCTTCAGGGTCTTCACGAATCCGTACAGCATCTTCTGCACTTCGACCACTTGCGCATGCAGTGCCTCGTGCCCGGCCTCGTCCAGGTGCCCGAGGTCGCGGGCCAGCAGCAGCAGGTACTCCAGTTCGGCGGCATAGCCCTGGGCGTTTCCCAGGAACTTGATCAGTTCCTTGTCGCCGCCGCGTCCGCAGCCTTCCGCGATCTTGCACGGGATATACGCCGCCACGCGTCGCATGTGCGCGGCGAGGCCCTGACGCTCTTCCTCGGGGAAGGCGAGCAGGGACTTGTGGAGGTGCAAACAAAGGTGATGGGACTTCTCCCAGACTTTCACGTCGCGGAAGGGTTGCAT
>CBFGVC010000264.1:0-2501 GCA_965652255.1 uncultured Fibrobacteria bacterium
CGATCGGGTGCATCGCCGCGTGGCATCCCGCGGAATTGTTGCGCGACGCGGCGCTCAAGGCGCCGACTTGGGAACGACTCAAGGCCTTGAAAAGCCGACTCGAAGGAAATCCCTCATGAATGTTCCCGGCCCCTCGTCAGAACCCCGGGCGGAAGCCCGCGCGTCCTTCCCTTCCCGCGGCGAGTCGGCCGCGTTGCGCGTTCCTCCGCAGGCCGTGGAGGTGGAAAAGCACGTGCTGGGCGCGATGCTCCTCGACCCCGAGGCCGTGAGCGTCGCGCTGGAGAACCTGACCTCCGACGACTTCTACCTGGAGAAGCACCGGGTGATCTTCGAGGCGGTCATGTCGCTGTTCGAGAAGGGCGCTCCCACGGACGTCCTCAGCCTCGCCGAGGCCCTGCGCCGCGCCAAGACCTTCGAGAAGGCGGGCGGCGAGCCCGCCCTGCTCGAGATCTCCGCCGAGGTGGTGTCGTCCGCCAGCGTGGCGGAGCACTGCCGGATCGTGAAGGAGAAGGCGATGCTGCGCCGCCTGATCGGCAGCGCGACCAAGATGCTGGAGCAGGCCTACGACACCTCGCAGGATCCGGCCGCCATCATGGACCAGGCCGAGGGCGACATCTTCTCGATCAGCGCCTCGAACATCAAGGAAGGCTTCCTTCCCATCAAGCGCATCCTGAACGACACCTTCAAGCTGATCGAGAGCTACGGCAAGGGCGAGGTGGCCGGCGTGCCCTCGGGATACAAGGACCTCGACGGCCTCACGGGCGGGTTCCAAAAGACCGACCTCATCATCCTCGCGGCCCGGCCCGGCATGGGCAAGACGTCGCTTGCGCTGGGCGTGCTGGCGAACGCCGCCATCGACCATCGCCGCACGGTGGCCTTCTTTTCCCTCGAAATGGGCCGCGAGCAGCTGGTCCAGCGCGTGCTGTGCGCGCAGGCGCGGGTGAACATGCACCAGCTTCGCAACGGCAGGCTGCCGCGCTCCGAGCTGGGCAAGCTCGGCATCGCCGTGGGGCCGATCAGCGAATCGCAGATCTTCATCGACGACCATCCCTCGCTCAACATCCTCGAGCTGCGGGCCAAGTGCCGCCGGCTCAAGGCCCAGTCGGGGCTCGACCTCGTCATCATCGACTACCTGCAGCTCATGCAGGGCGTGGGCCGCATGGAGAACCGCCAGCAGGAGATCTCGCAGATATCGCGCGGCCTCAAGGGCCTGGCGAAGGAACTCCAGATTCCCGTGATCGCGCTCTCGCAGCTCAGCCGCGCGGTGGAGCAGCGCGGCGGCGAGGGCGAGCCGAAGCTTTCGGACCTGCGCGAGTCGGGCGCCATCGAGCAGGACGCCGACATCGTGATGTTCCTCTACCGCGAGTTCAAGGACCCGAAGAACGCCTCGGCCGACCCGGGCTTCGAGGCCGACCGTAACAAGACGAAGCTTCTGGTGGCCAAGCAGCGCAACGGCCCCACGGGCGACATCTTCCTCACCTTCCGCCCCGAGTACGCGTCGTACGAGTCCTACTCTCCGCGCGACGAAAGCGGTTTCGGGGGTTACGGCGGCGGTGGCGGCGGTTCGCCGTTCTAGGTTCCTCATGGACCTTGGAAAGCCCGGGAAAGACATGGCGGCGGACACTCCGGCCTCTTCCTCCGTTCGGGGGGCCTTCGCGGGCCCGGCTCAGGCGAGGGCCGCAAGCATGGCGGCCCCCCTGGCCCTTCCGGCCCTCCTCGCGTCTCCCTTCGAATCCATCGGGCGCTCGGTCCTCCTTTGGCTGGCGCTCCTGCGCCGCCTGCCCTTCGTCGCGCGCGACCGGCGCCTGCTCGTCGCCCAGGTCCTCCGCGCCGGCGTCGCCTCCCTCCCCTTGGTGCTCGTCTCGGCGCTGTTCATCGGCGCGGTCACGGCCGTGCAGGTGCGCTACCAGTTCCACGGCCTCATTCCCGACGGCTTCCTCGGCACGGCCGTAGCCAAGTTCGTAATCATCGAATCGGGACCCGTGCTCACCTCCCTCCTGCTCGCCGGGCGCGTGGGCGCGGCCATCGCCGCCGAGGTGGCGGCGATGAAGGAGAAGGAGGAGATCGACGCCCTCGCCGCGCTCGGCCTCGATCCGCTGCGCTACCTCGCCCTGCCCCGCGTGCTCGCGGGGCTCGTCGCCGTGCCGTTGCTGGTGGTCCTTGCCTGCCTCTTCGCCATCGCGGGCGCTTGGCTGATGGCGCGCACGGGCTTCGGGCTCTCGACCGAAAGCTTCGTGCGCGGGGCGCGCTTCCTGTTCAGCGGCTACGACGTCCTCGTCTGCCTGGTGAAGTCGGTATGCTTCGGGGGCACCTTGGCCTTCGCGGGCCTGCACGCGGGCCTGCGCGCCGAGCCGGGCGCGCGCGGCGCCGGACGCGCCGCCATGCGCGCGGTGGTCTCAGGCTGCGTGTGGATACTTGTCCTGGACTTCGTGATCGTTTTCCTGATGTATTAGGGCCGCACGTCGGTGCGGCCTTCCGGTGGTCCGCACGTCGGTGCGGCC
>CBFGVC010000265.1:0-2442 GCA_965652255.1 uncultured Fibrobacteria bacterium
TCCCACACGCGCAAGCTGCTCACGGTGGTCACCGAGGCCGCGATCGAGAAGGACCTGTGCGCCGACATCGAGCGCGTCGGCGCGCACGGCTACACCGTCACCGACGCGCGCGGCAAGGGGAACCGGGGCGTGCGGGAGGCGTCGTGGCAACCCAGCGGGAACATCCGCGTCGAGGTGGTCTGCAACGAGGAGACCGCGCACGCCATCGCCGAGCACCTGCGGACGAAGTACTACGCCAACTACGCGATGATCCTGTTCCTGTCGGACGTCGAGGTGCTGAGGCCGGGGAAATTTTAGGAACTCTTCGGACTCGAATCTTCGTCGGGCGGGAAGGCGGGAGGGCAGGAAGGGGTAGGGAAAGCCTTAACTCGCGGATTTTGTCCTTTGCCCCTCCCGCCTTCCCGCCCGACGAAGCAAGGTCGACAGGGAATCCCCTAAAAATTCACCGTCAACCGCATTCCGCCGCCGTCGAGGCCGAACATCGGATCGAAGCGGAACGGGGGTTCCGTCGCGGCCAGGCCCTTGCCGCTGGTGCGGCGGTAGGCCCGCAGCGTGTGCGCCACCGAGGCCGCGCGGTTGAGCACCATCGCGCCCACCGCGAACGACATCGCCACCTTCGCGCCGCGGTAGTGGCGCATGATGGACTGGTAGTCGCGCCAGCGGTCGGTGTTCTCCGGGGTGTTCGAGCTGCCGAAGTCCCACTCGGGCATCTCGGCCACCTCGCGGCCCGCAAGCACCTGCGCCAGCTCGTAGCTGTCCTGGCGATGCTCCTTCTCGCGGTAGGAGCGATAGGTGGCGAGGCGCTCGAGGTAGGCGGGCCCCTGGCCCGCCGCGTCGGCCCCGGCGTATTGCGAAGCGTGGTTGCGCGCCGATTGCAGGTGGCTCTCGCGCGCCTGCCACGCGATGAACAGGCCCGCCCAGAAGCCCGCCTCGGCCAAAAGGAACGACTTGGCCGCGCGGTTCTCTCCAAGGTAAAACTCGCCCGCGCCCGGCAGCACGGCCGAGCCGAGCAGGGCCAAGCCCAGCGAGCGGTCGGCGTTGCGGCCGCGCGCGGTGTCCAGCTCGATGGTTATCTCGCCGCCCGGCGACACGGGATCGAAAGCGTCCGGGCGCTGCGCCGAGACGGCCCCGGCGAGGATCAGGGCGAGAAGCGGCGCGGACGGGCCGGTGATATGCGCGCGCAGGCCCATGGTCAGAAGGAAAGCCGGGCCGTCATGCGCGTGACCGGCTGCCCGGCCTCGAAGGCCAGCCCGCCGTCCACGCCGACCTTGTCGTACCAGCGGGCCTCGCCCTCGTAAAGCTGGCGGTTGTTGCGCCGGGCGGTGATGGCCGCGTCCACCGCCGAGGCGATGTGGTTGAGCACGATGCCGCCGATGAACCAGGCCTGCATGCGCGAGTAATCCTGCGCCTTCTGGCGCATGGCGTTGTAGGCGGAACGGTTGGCGCTCGATCCCGAGACGGCGGAGTCGCTGTAGGCGAAGCCGGTCACGTCGTCCCAGCCGCCCACGAACTCCTGGTAACGCCCGATGAGGGAGTAGAAGTCCACCGGATCCGCGAAGGTCGCGCGGCGCATTCCCACGGAGTCGGGCGCCGCGTTCGCCCCGAACCAGCGCGAATCGTCATAGTCGTTGCGAAAGTTCTGATAGGCCGTTCCCGCCGCGCTGTCGGGCGAAAGCAGGTTCATGCAGCCGCGGTACAGGGCCTCGCCCCCGCTGGTGCCCCGAGCCACCACCGACTCGCAATAGGAAGAGCGGTACGGATTGATGTTGGCGAAGGAGGCGGAAGCGCTGCCCGCGAAGGCCGCGTCCTCGTAGGCCCCTTGGCTCCAGTGCGCGTCGGCGAAGCGGCGATAGCGCTTCACCTCGCGCTCGTACTTGACCTCGGTGAAATGATACCAGAACCCGATCAGGGCGATCTCGGTTCCCAGGTACAAGGCCGCGCGCGAATAGTTGAAGGCGCTCTGGCCGACGTAGGCCTGCCCCAGGCCCGGCACCACCAGCGACATGAACAGCGCCTTCTTGGGATTGCGGTAATTGCCCCGGCGCGTGTCGAGCGGGTTCACCGTCGTCTCGCGCGTCACGCGCGCGCGCGGCGCCGGGGCGACGGAAGGAGCCGTATCCGCAGGGGGCGCGGGAGGGGCAAGGGTCGCCGTGTCGGCCGGAGGCTCGCCAGGGGAGTCCTCCGTGGGCTCGGGAGTCTCCGGTCGCGGAGTCTCCGCGGGCTCGGCGGCCTCGGGAACCCCGTAAATGTCGTCATCCTGGGCGACCGCGGCGGTCGCAAGGATCGAGGCAAGGGTCAAGGCGAAAGCCTGCCCCGAAACCGGAACGATGCTGAGAAAATTCCGCAAAATCAAGCTCCCGTTGTCCGGGGCAATCTACAAAAGAGGAGGGGGAGGGGGAACTCTTCGGAGGCGAAGCTTCGTCGCTACGCGCCTCACCCCCG
>CBFGVC010000266.1:0-2441 GCA_965652255.1 uncultured Fibrobacteria bacterium
GCGCTGCGCTTCGGACGCTCGGCGGCGGGCTACGAGGCGAACGCCGGCGTGCAGGCCCGCATGGCCGACGTGTTGCTCGGCCTTTGGGGCGATCGCGCGGCTCCGAAGCAAGTGCTCGAGTTCGGTTGCGGCACGGGGCTGTTGACGCGCGGGCTCCGCGCGCGCTTTCCCGCGGCTTCGATCCTGGCCACCGACGCTGCGCCCGAGATGCTGGAGTTCGCGCGCGTCGCGTTGGAAGCGGGCGTCGGGAGCCCGGTCGCGTTCCGGGAACTCGATGCCCGCGACGGATCCCGAACGAACGATCGCCCCCAAGGCCCTCCCCCGGATTTGCTGGCTTCGAATGCCTTGGTGCAGTGGTTTCCCGACCTTGCGGCGCACGTTCGCCTCGCGGCCTCGCTGGCCGCGCCCGGCGCGCGTTACCTCGTCTCGGGTTTCGACCGCGCGAACTTTCCCGAGCTGAACGCCTTGCTGGCGGAGCCGCCTTTCAACTACCGGACTTTCCCTGGTCACGCGCGCGAGGAGGTCGAGGAGGCCGCGCGCGCGGCGGGCTGGACGGTGTCGGCCTTCGTGTCGTGGGAGGAGAAGGAGATTTTGCCTTCGGCCCGCGCCGTCTTGCGGCGGATGCAGGACCTGGGTTCGGTGCGCGATCCGCGCGAGGGCGGGCGCATGAACCGCGCGAACCTGGCGCGGTTGCTGTCGGAGTATCAAGGCCGTTTCGGCGTGGATGGCCAGGGCGAAAGCGTGCGACTGACGTGGAAGCCGTGGGCGGCGGTGCTGGTCGCGCCGTCGGTCTGATGCCGATCCGCGGGAACCCGCCGCAGCCCAGACTACCTTTCCCCACGCTTCCATGAATCCGGAGTCCCCATGAACGTCGAGACGAATGCCCGTTCGTACGCCGAACTCCTCGCCACTCCCGGCGCGCGCGCGAGCCTGCGCAAGAGCCTCGGGCCCGGAATCCTCATGGCCGGCGCGGCCGTGGGCGGCTCGCACCTCGTGGCCTCCACGCAGGCGGGCGCCAAGTACGGCTGGTCGCTGCTGATCCTGCTCCTGCTGGTCAACCTCTTCAAGTATCCCTTCTTCCTCTATGGCGAGCGCTACACCGCGGCCACCGGCGAGACCATCCTGCACGGCTTCCGCCGCATGGGCAAGGGCTACGTGCTCGCGTACTTCCTGCTCAACCTCGTGAACACCTTCCTCAACATCGCCGGCGTGGCGATGGTGACCGCGAGCCTGTCGATGAACCTCGGCGCCAGGGCCTTCGGGCTGGCGCTTCCCGAGATGACGGCGCTGGTGACGGCGGTTTGCGCCGCGATCATCGTGTGGGGCCGCTACCGCCTGCTCGACGGGGCGACCAAGCTCATCATGCTGCTGCTGACGGTCTCCACCGTGGCCGCGGTGTTCGCGGCGGCCGCGAACCCTCCGGAGACGATCGCCGGCTTCGTCGGCGAATCGCCCTGGAACCTGGCCTCGCTGGGGTTCATCGTGCTGTTCATGGGCTGGATGCCCGCCCCCATCGACGTGGCGGTGTGGCCTTCGCTGTGGATGCCGGCGCGCGAGCGCGAGACGGGGCATCGCGCCAGCATGCGCGAGGCGATGTTCGACTTTCACCTGGGTTATATCGGGACGGTGGTTCTGGCGGTGTTCTTCCTTGCGCTCGGGGCCTTCGTCATCCACGGCACGGGCCGGGAATTCTCGATGGCCAGCGCGGCCTTCGCGACGCGGCTGGTGGAGCTCTACACCGAGTCCATCGGGAGCTGGGCCTATTGGGTGATCGCCATCGCGGCGTTCACCACGATGTTCAGCACCACGCTCACCTGCGTCGACGGCTACCCGCGCTCCTTGGCGACCTGCACGGTGCTTTTAAGGGACAACGCGGGGCGCGACAACGAATCCCCGACGCGGCTTCGCCGCCTGCATGTTTTCTGGATCGTCCTCTCGGTCGCCGTGACCTGGGGGATCGCCCGCTTTTACCTGCAAAGCCTGGGGCAAATGTTGCAGGTGGCGATGGTGATCTCGTTCCTGACCTCGCCCGTTTTCGCGTGGATCCACTATCGCGTGATGCGGGCTTCGTGGGTGCCGGCGGAGCATCGGCCCGGGCGTGCCCTGCGCATCCTGAGCTGGGCGGGAATGACCTTCTTCGTGGGCTTCACCGCGCTGTTCCTGTGGTGGTTTTTCTTCTACAGCGCGGGGTAGGTTTACCGTCTCCGGTTGTAGAGCATCAGCGCCAAGGGAGACAGCACCGCCGTCAGGATCGCCGGCGCGATCAGGGCCAGGCCGACCTGGCTCCACGTGGCCGTTCCGCCCAGGATGCCGCGCATCGCGTAGACGAGGAGCGAAACCGGGTTCACGTCCACGAAGGCGCGCAGCCAGCCGGGCATGGTGGAGGAGTCCACGAACACGTTGGAAGCGAAGGTCAGCGGCATGAGGAACAGCCAGCTGAA
>CBFGVC010000267.1:0-2438 GCA_965652255.1 uncultured Fibrobacteria bacterium
GTTCTGGGGCATGCGGGCCTCGGCGCGCGCTTGCCGCCCCTGGGCCGCGCCGGCGCGCGCTACCCGGCGCGCGCGGGCGCGGCCCACCCCGGCGGAGGCACCGGTGACGACCACAACGGGCGGATTCTTCGGCGGCGGGGACTTGGTGTCCATGATGATTCCTCCTTCCCGATGCCCGGCTTGTGACCGGGCTAGTCCTCGACCTCGACGGTGAGCTTGCCGCGAATCTTCAGCACCTCCACCCCCACCTTGCCTTCGCGCAGCCCGAACCGCAAATCCACCGAGCCCTTGCCCACCTTGACCTTGCGCAAGATGAGGTACTCGGTGAGCTCGGGCAGCATGGGCCGCACGATGCGCAGCTTCGCGCCGAAGGCGTCGGGCTCTAGCCCGAGCAGGATCCGGATCATGAAGGGAATCGATCCCGCCCCCCAGGCCTGAGGGTGGCAGGCCGACGGGTAGCGCACGGGCTCGCTGTAATCGTCGCGCGACTGCCCTCCGTAGAGCTCGGGAAGGCGCCCGTCGCGAAAGCGCAGCGCAGCGTCCACGATCTGGCGGAACACCGTGGCGGCGGCCTCGTCGAAGCCGTAGCGGCGGAAGCCCGCGGCGATGAGGGCGTTCTCGTGCGGCCACACGCTGCCCAGGTGATAGCTGATGGGGTTGTAGGGCCGCTCGCGCGTGGAGAGCGTCCGGATGCCCCAGCCGCCGTTCATGTCGGGGGCCATGAGGCGCCGCATGGTGGCCCGCGCCTTGGCCGGGTCGGCGATGCCGCTCCACAGCGCGTGCCCGGCGTTGGATGCGATCGCCGCCAGCTGACGTCGGCCTTTCTCGAGGCCCAAGGCGTAGCAGCCCGCGCCCGGCATCCAGAAATCGCTGTTGAAGCGCTTGCGAAGGCTCTCCGCGCGCCGCTCCATACGATCGGCGCGCGCGAGGTCCTCCTCCCCTTCACCGCCCGCCCCGCTCCCCGAGGCGAAGTGTCGGAAGACCCGCGCCATGTCATGCCACGCGCGATAAGCGTACCCCTGGAATTCCACCAGCGCCAAGGGCGGCGCAGGCGCGCTGCCGTCGCGGCGCGGGATCGAGTTGCCCGCGTCCTTCCACCCCTGGTTGATCAGGTACCCGTTCCGCACAACGGCGGGATAGTCGATGTAACCGTCGCCGTCGCTGTCGGCGTGCCGCTCCATCCAGTCGAGGGCCGCGAGCAGGGCCGGGCGCAAATCGCGCCACAGGGCGCGGTCGCCGGTCCAGAAAAGCGTCTCCGCCGAGAGGATGAGGAAAAGCAGCGTCGCGTCGATCGATCCGTAGTACGGCGTGTGCGGGATTTTTCCCGCCGCCGCGAGCTCGCCCTGGCGCAGCTCGTGCAGGATCTTGCCCGGCTCCTCGTCGCGCCAGGCGTCCACGGCCTTGCCTTGGTGGTTGGCCAGCACGCGCAAGGTATTGGCGGCGACGTCGGGCTTGAAGAGCACGGTTTGCAGCGAGGCGATGGCGCTGTCCCGCCCGAAGAGCGTCGCGAACCACGGGATGCCGGCGGCGAAGAACGATTCGCCGTCGAAGTGCGAGCGGAGCAGCTGCAGGTCGCGCATGGAGCGATCCAGCAGGCGGTTGAGCGCCTGGTTGTCGGTCTCCACGGCGGTTTGCGTCGCCTTCCACCGCTGGTAGCGCGTCTCGATACGCTTCCGCAAGGCGGCGCGGTCGGGGAGGAAAACCCTGGCGGGGATAGGCCCGCCGCCGCGCCCGGCCGGATTTTTCGCACGCCGGTCCTTTTCCTGAATCACGAGGGCCAGGTGGATTCCCTTCGCCTCGCGCGGCTTAAGGTCTACGACCAGCCCGGCGCCTTCCCCCTTTCGCCGGACCTTTCCCGCATTCCGGGGCGGCGGGGTGATCTGAATCAGGAGCCGCCTGCGCACGCCGTCCATGCCGTCGTAGGCGTATTCGAGCCGGCCGCCGCCCTTGCCGCCCTTCCACTCCCCCCTCGCCGCCAGCTTGCGAGCGGGCTTTTGCCGCAAGAGTCCGCGCACGTTGAACACGTCGTCGAAGGCGGCGCGGAACTCGAGGGTGACGGGCACCTGTTGCGGTTCGTCGGTGAAGTTCTCGAGGGTGAGGGTGTCGTAGAGCGCGGGAGTGCCGGGATTTTGCCCATTGACGAACCGGCTCCAGCGGATGCCGATCTTCTCCGCGGGCACATCCTTGCCGCGCCGTTTGTACCGGGGGTTGATGAGGGCCAATACGGCCTCGAAGCAATGCTCGGAGGAGTTGGCCAGCATGACGGGTTTTTGCCCGGCGATGCGGAGGGCGTAGCCGTGCAGGTACCGGCAGTCGCGGTAATAGAGCCCGTAGCCGTGGTGCCGCGCGAGGGGCACTTGCCCGTCGGGCTGGCTGAGGAAGAAGAGGTTGTCGTCCTTGATGACGACGGCGTCGGAGATTTCGCCCGCGCTGGAGGC
>CBFGVC010000268.1:0-2436 GCA_965652255.1 uncultured Fibrobacteria bacterium
GTGCGGCCACCTTCCTGTTACCTTTCCCGCCGATGCCTCATGACGTTCTCATCCAGCTCCGCGGCCTCGAGAAATCCTTCGGCGCGCAGCGCGTGCTGCGCGGGGTAGACCTCGACGTGCGTCGCGGCGAGACGCTCGTGATCCTCGGCGCCTCGGGCGGCGGCAAGTCGGTGATCCTCAAGCACTGCATCGGGTTGATGAAGCCCGACGCGGGCGAGGTGCGCGTCGACGGCAAGGCGATCTCCTCCCCCGCCGGCATCGATGCAGAGGCCATCCGTCGGCGGATGGGCATGCTGTTCCAGGGGGCGGCGCTTTTCGACTCGATGAGCGCCGGCGAGAACGTGATCTTCGCCGTGCGGGAGCATCACCGCGACTGGAGCGCGGAGAAGCTCGACGCCCTTATGCGGGAGAAGCTTTCGCTGGTCAACCTCGGCCCCGAGGCCGCCGCCAAGATGCCCTCGGAGCTTTCAGGCGGCATGAAGAAACGCCTGGGCCTCGCCCGCGCCTTGGCCCTCGAGCCCGAGATACTGCTCTACGACGAACCCACCACCGGCCTCGATCCCGTCAATGCGGGCGTCATCGACGGCCTCATCCGCGCCATGCAGCAGAAGCTCGGGGTCACCAGCATCGTGGTCACCCACGATCTCGGCTCCGCGTTCAAGGTCGCGGACCGTTTGGCCTTCCTGCACGAGGGACGGATCGTGTTCAGCGGAACCCCCGAGGAAATACGGACGACGGAGGATCCCCGCGTGAGGGAGTTCGTGGGGGGGGCTTCGTAGGCGATTTGGGTTCGGGATTCTTTCGAAGACTTCTCTTCGCAGGTTCGGGTTCGGGAGATCACAAACAACAGAATGGACAAGTGAAGCAAGTCGCTTTCCCGAACCCGAACCATCCAGACGGAAATACCCCGAAGAATCCCGAACTCACAGCGCTTCACCCCGGAATTAAGTGCTTATTTGTGCCCTATTTTTCCGAAGTTTTGGCTAGATTCCCTTCATGGCCAAATCCTCCTCGAAAACAGCGAAAAATCCCGTTTTCGCCTGCAAGGAATGCGGTGATACGTTTTCGAAGTGGGCCGGGAAGTGCCCCTCCTGCGGAGCGTGGGACAGCCTGACGGAATTCCGGCCCCCACCCGAGGCGGCTGCGACCTCCACCCGGGGGCTGGGAGCCTCCAACGTCCCCCCCATGGCCTTCGGAACCCCGGGATCCCAGGTCCCCCACCCCGGAATCCAGCATGCGGCCGCAATCCCGTTGCGCGACATCCCCGCCCGCGACGAGCATCGCACCCGCACCGGCATCGCCGAATTCGACCGGGTGCTCGGCGGCGGCATCGTCGAGGGCTCCCTGGTCCTGATCGGCGGCGACCCGGGAATCGGCAAGTCGACGCTGCTCTTGCAGACCGCGGCTCTCCTCTCGGCGGGGGGCGTGAAGACGCTGTACGTGTCGGGGGAGGAATCGCTGGGACAGCTCAAGCTGCGCGCCGCGCGGCTCGAAACTCCCGGAGCGGATCTCCTCGCCGCCGCGGAGACCGACCTCGACGCGATCTTCCGGCTGGCCGCGGAAACGGCTCCCCAGGTGCTCATCATCGACTCGATCCAGACCGTGCACAAGCCCGACGTTTCCTCGTCGCCCGGCTCCGTGACACAGCTCCGCGAGGCGACCCTCGCCCTCATGGTGCACGCGAAGACGACAGGCTGCGCGGTATTCCTCGTGGGCCACGTGACCAAGGAGGGCCAGCTCGCGGGCCCGCGCATCCTCGAGCACATGGTCGACACGGTGATTTATTTCGAGGGCGAGCGGCACCATGCCTATCGCGTGCTGCGCGCGGTGAAGAACCGCTTCGGCGCGACGCACGAGATCGGCGTGTTCGAGATGGGGTCCAGCGGCCTGCGGCAGGTGCACAACCCGTCGGAAGCCTTCCTGCAAACGCGCGACGACCGCGCGGCGGGATCGGTGGTGACTTGTTGCATCGAGGGCAGCCGCCCCTTGCTGCTGGAGGTGCAGGCCCTCGTGGGGCGCACCAACTATGCCATGCCGCAGCGCGTGAGCATGGGCTTCGACCAGAAGCGCTTGACCTTGCTGCTGGCGATCCTCGAGAAGTTCGCGGGCGTGGAGGCCGGACCGCAGGATGTATTCGTGAACCTGGCGGGAGGCTTTCGCGTGGACGAACCGGCAATCGACCTGGCCGTGGCGGCGGCGGTGGCGGGGAACCATCTGGGCAAGCGCTCCGCTCCGGGGGTGCTGGCGCTGGGCGAACTGGGCCTCAACGGCGAGCTGCGGCCCGTGCCGCAGCTCGAGGCGCGGCTGCGCGAGGCGCAGCGGCTCGGTTTCAAGGCGGCGGTGATCCCGGAGACGCAGAAATCGCCGCCGAGGATCCAGGGGATGGAACTGAGGCTGGCGAAGAACCTGAGGGCGGGGTTGGAGAAGTTGCTGGAG
>CBFGVC010000269.1:0-2414 GCA_965652255.1 uncultured Fibrobacteria bacterium
ATGTTCGGCGTCGACGAGTTCACCGCCATCATCAACCCGCCCCAGGCGGCGATCCTGGCGGTGGGAGCCACCAGCCCCGAACTGTACCTCGACAAGGACGGAGCGCCCAAGGAGCGCCAGGTGATGAAGATCACGATCAGCGCCGACCACCGCGTGGTGGACGGCGCGATGGCGGCCCAGTTCATGTCGGGGCTGAAATCGTTGCTCGAAAACCCCGTCTGGCTGATGCTCTAGGCCGCCGCGGGCCATGTCTGTAAGGGCGACCCATGGGTCGCCCCAACCGGGGGATCGCCCCCAGGAGATCCACGTGGACACCAACACCTACGACATCCTCGTCATCGGCTCGGGCCCCGGCGGCTACGTGGCCGCCATCAAGGGCGCGCAGGCCGGCAAGAAGGTCGCGCTCGTCGAGAAGGCCGAGCTCGGCGGCATCTGCCTCAACTGGGGCTGCATCCCCACCAAGGCCCTGCTCAAGTCGGCCGAGGTGTTCGACACGCTGAAGCACGCCGCCGACTACGGCATCGAGTCCGCCGCGCCCAAGGCCGACTTCGGCAAGGTGGTGGACCGCTCCCGCTCGGTCGCGAGGCAGAATTCGAACGGCGTGCAGTTCCTGATGAAGAAGAACAAGATCGAGGTGCTCAAGGGCCAGGCCAAGCTCCTGGCCAAGGGCCTCGTCGAGCTCGCCACGCCCGAGGGCGAGAAAAAGACCCTGAAGGCCGGGGCGATCGTGATCGCCACCGGCGCCTCGCCGCGCCAGTTCCCGCAATATCCCATCGACGGCGAGTCGTTCCTCACCTACCGCCACGCCCTCGCCCTCAAGGAACAGCCCAAGAAGCTCCTCGTGATCGGCGCCGGGGCCATCGGCGTTGAGTTCGCATACTTCTACAACACGCTCGGCACCGAGGTGCACCTGGTCGAGATGGCGCCCCAAATCCTCCCCGTCGAGGACGAGGAAATCGCCAAGGGCCTGCTCGCGGCCTTCAAGAAGCAGGGCATCCATTGCCACGTGGGCGCCACCGTCGAGACGAAGAAGGGCAAGGGTGGAGTCGAGGCGAAGATCACCGGCGCCGACAAGCAGGAGACCTCAGTCACGGTGGACAAGGTGCTGGTCGCGGTGGGTATGGTGCCCAACTCGCACGACCTCGGCCTGGAGGCGGCGGGCGTGAAGACCGACGCGCGCGGGTTCATCCAGGTGGACGCGAACCAGCAGACATCGCTGCCCGGTGTGTACGCCATCGGCGACGTCGCCGGGCGCCAGATGCTCGCGCACAAGGCCTCCGCCGAGGGCGAGGTCGCCATCGCGCACATCGTTTCGGGAGGCAAGGCGGGACACGGCCTCGACTACGGCCAGATCCCCGGCTGCACCTACTGCCAGCCGCAAGTGGCCTCCGTGGGCCTCACCGAGAAGGCCTGCAAGGAAAAAGGCATCGAAGTGAAGATCGGACGCTTCCCCTTCGCCGCCAGCGGCAAGGCGCGCGCCATCGGCCACACAGAGGGCCTCGTCAAGCTGATCTTCGGCAAGAAACACGGCGAGCTGCTCGGGGCCCATATCCTCGGCTCCGAGGCCACGGAACTCCTCGCCGAGCTGGGCCTAGCGATGAAGCTCGAGTCCACCTGGGAAGAGATCGCCCACACCGTGCATGCGCACCCGACCTTGTCGGAAGGCGTCATGGAGGCGGCGATGGACAGCCAGGGGATCAGTCCGCACCTCTAAACAATGCGTTCAATAGAACAATGCAGCAATAGAACAATGAACACAAACACCTCATTGTTCTATTGTTGCATTGCTGCATTGTTCTATTGATGTCTCCCCTCCTCTACCCCTCCTCCCTCCCGTCCCCTTGGCCCACCGGCGAGGACGTGGGGAACGCGGCAGGAACCCCGTACAGGGTTTGGATTCCAGCGAAGCCCCTCCTCGTGCTCGGGTATTCACAGGCGCCCGAGACCGAACTGCACATCGAATCCGTAACCTCGGATAATATCGACGTTTACAAACGTCGTGGCGGCGGCGGGGCGGTGTATCTGGATTCCGGCTGCGTCTGTATCGCCTTGCGCATGGAGAAGCGGAACGACTGGGGCATTCACGACTATTTCGGGGCGGGAAACTCCGCGGTCGCCCGGGCTCTCCGGGGATCCTTCGGGATCGAGGCGGCCGTGCGCGGGATCTCGGACCTGGCGGTCTCGACCACGCGCGGCGAACGCAAGATCCTCGGCTCCTCGCTGCACCTGCCTAGGGAGCACGCCCTCTACCTCGCGTCGATCCTCGTGAGCTCTCCGGTGGAAAAACTGGACCGCTACCTCAAGCACCCGAGCCGCGAGCCCGACTACCGCGGCGGCAGGAGCCACGGGGAGTTCGTGGCGAACCTGTCGGCGCTCGGGGCGGGGATCACGGCGGAGAAGGTGAGGGAGGCGGT
>CBFGVC010000270.1:0-2406 GCA_965652255.1 uncultured Fibrobacteria bacterium
TCGGTCAGCATGCCGCTGTCGAGGACTTCGTTCACCTTCGCCTTCACCTCGTCGGTGATGTAGGGCTTCATCAGGGGAATCTTGTTCATGCTGTCCGTCGTTCGCGCGGGAGGCGCGGTGGTTTCCTGGTGCTATGAAATCCGTGCGTTCTTCCTGCGGGCATCGACCTCGGCCTTGTGCGCCGCACGCCACTCGATGAGCCGCTTGAGGCCCTCGTCCAGGTCGATTTCGGCCGTGAAGCCGATCTCCTTGCCGGCCTTGCGCGGGTCGCCGATGCGGTTGCGCACGAGCGTGGCCTGGCTGCGCGGCGCGTACTGCACCTGCTTGTCGCTGCCTGTCAGCTTGATCAGCTTCTCGGCCAGTTCCTTGAGCGAGGTGCGCTTGCCGGTTCCGACGTTGTAGAAGGAGTCCACCGCCTCGGATTTCATCGCCTGCACGTTGGCAAGCGCGCAATCCTCGACCGCCACGAAGTCGAAGGCCTCCGAGCCGTCGCCCAGCACGGTGGGAGCCTGGCCCTTGTCGATGGCGTCGAGCATCTTCATGATGACGGCGATATAGGCCCCGTGGTAATCCTGGCGGGGGCCGTACACGTTCATGTAGCGAAGGCCCACGAAGTTGAGGCCGTAGCGGTGATGGAAGGAGCGGAGGAACGCCTCTCCCGCGATCTTGGTGGCGCCGTAGAAGTTCTTGTTGTTGAAGGGATGATCCTCGTCCATGGGTTCCTGCACCGCATCGCCGTACACCGAGGCCGAGGAGGAATACACCAGGCGCTGCACGCCCTTCTTGACGCAGGCCTCCATCACGTTGAACGTGCCGCGCACGTTCACGTCGAAGGCCGTGCGCGGGAACTCGTGGCACTGCAGGAGCCAGAGCGCGGCGAAGTGGAACACGCCGTCGGCGCCCTCCAGCGCGGCCTCGAGGATGTCGGTCTGGAGGATGTCGCCGCCGATGTCGAAGACCTTGACGCGCGGGTCCTTGAGCGCCTCCGTGAGGTTCTCGGCGCGGCCGCGGACGAAGTTGTCGTATATCACGATTTCCTTCACGTCCTCCCGGGTCAGCCGGTCCACGGTGTGCGAGCCGATGAGTCCCGCGCCGCCGATCAGCACCAACTTCTTTCCTTTCAGTTCCATTTTTTCCTCTTTCGGGTTTTGGACTTGTGTCGTCGCTTCCGGCGTGCCGTCAGGCCGCCGCCCGGACGGCGGCGATGACGCGCGCTTGGTCTTCCCCGCCCAGGTACGGGTGCATCGGCAGGCTGAAGATCTCCTGCGACGTCCGCTCGCTGACCGGCAGCGAGCCCTCGGAGTACCGCAGCGATGCGTAGGCGGTTTGCCGGTGCAAGGGCTTCGGATAATAGATCACCGACGGAATCCCCGACGCTTTCAGGGAATTCATGAACGCGTCCCTCTTCGGGGACCGGATCGAGTACTGCGCCCAGGCCGATACCAGGCCCTCAGGGACATGGGGAACCGTCACGACGTCGGCCAGCGCGTCCGAATAACGCTGGGCGACCGCCTGGCGCTTCGCGATCTCGTCGGCGAACACCTCGAGCTTCGAGAGCAGGATCGCGGCCTGGAGGGTGTCGAGTCGTCCGTTCAGGCCCACGCGCACGTTGTCGTACTTGTCCGATCCCTTGCCGTGCACCCGGATCGACTCCATCACCTCGGCCAGCGCCGCGTCGTTCGAGAATATCGCCCCGCCGTCGCCATAGCATCCCAGCGGCTTCGCGGGGAAAAAGCTCGTCGCCGCGGCATCGCCCAAGGAGCCGACCCTCCGGCCCTTGTACGAGCCGCCCAGGCTTTGGGCCGCATCCTCGAGCACGAACAAGCCGTGCTTTCCCCCGATCGCCTCGATCGCGTCGTAATCGGCGGGAAGACCGAACATGTCCACTGGAACGATGGCCTTGGGCTTGAGGCCGTCCGGGGTCCCCGGGCTGGGTCTCTTGCCCGCGTTCAGGTCGGCGATGGCCGCCTCGAGTTTTTGCGGGTCGATGTTGTAGGTGCGCGGATCGATGTCCACGTACACGGGGGTCGCGCCCAGGAGCGAGATCACCTCCGCGGTCGCGATGAAGGTGAACGGCGAGGTGAACACCGCGTCTCCCGGCCCCACGCCCTTGGCCATCAGCGCCATGAGCAGCGCGTCCGTTCCGCTCGAACAGCTCACGCAATGCGTCGTGCCCGTGAAGGCGGCCAGCTGTTTCTCGAGCTGCCCCACCTCGGGCCCCATGATGTACTTGCCATGATCGAGCACGGCCTGGATCCGCCTGCCGACGGAATCGGCGAGCAGGGCGTATTGGGTGCGCAGGTCGATGAATTCCATGACGCGGGCCTACTTCCTTCTTGCCGGCTTGGCGGCCTTGGATGGCTTGGGGCTCTTGGAGGATTTCGGGGAGGATTTCGGGGAGGATTT
>CBFGVC010000271.1:0-2398 GCA_965652255.1 uncultured Fibrobacteria bacterium
CGCGTCGTCATCACCGGCATCGGCACCGTCAACCCCTTGGGTCTCTCGGTGGCGGAATATTGGGACAATCTGGCCGCGGGCAAGTCGGGCGTGCGTCGCATCGACCGATGGGACATCGGCACCTCGCCCAGCCAGATCGCGGGCCTCGTCCCCGACTTCGACCACGTCCCCCTGCTCAAGGATGCCAAGATGGCCAAGCGCCTCGACAAGGCGATCGTCTATGGCGTCGTGGCGGGAAACCAGGCGGTCGAAGACTCCGGAATCCTCGCGGCGAACGTGAACGTGGAGCGGGTGGGCGTGTACCTGGGCAGCGGCATGGGCGGCGTGGGCACCTTCGAGGCCGAGACGGAGGTCAAGGCCGCGCGCGGGCACAAGCGCGTCACGCCCTTCTTCATCCCCATGATTTTGCCCAACACCGCGTCGGGCTACCTCAGCATCGAGCACGGCTTCATGGGCCCCAATTATACGGCCGTCTCGGCCTGCGCCAGCGCCAACCATGCGATGGGGGAGGCCCTGCACGCCATCCGCCGCGGCGACGCCGACGTCATCTTCGCGGGCGGCACCGAGGCGGCGGTGGTCGAGGTGGTGGTGGCGGGCTTCGCCAACATGAAGGCGCTTTCGGGCCGCAACGACGACCCTGAGGGAGCGTCGCGTCCGTGGGACAAGGATCGCGACGGCTTCGTGATCGCCGAGGGCGCGGCGGTCTTGTGCCTCGAGGAACTGGAGCACGCGAAGAGGCGCGGCGCGAAGATCTACGGCGAGTTCGCCGGATTCGGCCAGAGCAGCGACGGCTACCACATCACCGCGCCGCATCCGGAAGGCAAGGGCGGCGCGCTCGCCATGGCGAACGCGCTGCGCAGCGCGGGGATGAACCCGGAGGACATCGACCTCGTGAACGCGCACGGCACCTCGACGCCGCTCGGCGACATCGGCGAGACGCTGGGCGTGAAGCGCTGCTTCGGCGACCATGCGAAGAAGCTGATGATGCACTCGACCAAGTCGATGATCGGCCATACCTTGGGCGCCGCGGGGGCCGTGGAGGCCGTCGCCGCCCTCATGGCGATCCACAAGGGCATCGTGCACCCCACGCGCAACCTTCACGAAGCCGATCCCCAGTGCGACCTCGACTACGTGCCGCACAAGGCGCGCGAGGCCAAGGTCCGCGCGGTGCTGTCGAACTCCTTCGGGTTCGGAGGGCATAATTCGACGGTGATCCTGAAGGCTTTCGAAGGCTGAAGGGAAATCGGAAATCAGAAATCGGAAACATGAAAGGGAAAACAAAACACGTCGGGCGAGAACTCGCTGGGCCTGATGGTTCGGGACCGTCGGTTTTCGCGTTTGCGTTTCTTTCCGATTTCCGATTTCCGATTTCGTATTTCCCCACCTTCGTGCTTCTGGCGATGTCCTTCGCGCTCACCTCCCCGGTTCTTCATGCGCAGGCCGTTTCTCCTCCCGACCGTGGCAAGCAAAAGCCCGTCGAGATCACCGACGCGCTGCGCGATTACTGCAAGCTGATCCACGCTTGCGGCCTGAAGGCGTCGAAGGGGACTTGCCCCGCTCCCGCCGACCTCGGCCCTCCCGCGCCCTACGCCCCCGGCAGCGATCGTTGTCTCGACGCGCGGGGGTTCGCGGCCCGCGGAGTAGGGCCCGAGCATCCGTACTGGGGATTTCGCCTGTACCGCTTCCTGGGCCACGAGTACCGTGTCGCCTATGAGATCCAGGATACCCTGCCCGTCTCCCGGGCGCGGCTCGAGTACCTCATCGGCGACATTCCCTTGGCCGCGAAGCTCGTCAGCCACTACCAGAAGGAGCCCTATACCGCCGAGTATGTGGATGCGGAGCGCACGCATTTCAAGGGCACGAACGGCAAGCGGCTGCGAGGAGAGGCCAAGCGCATCACCGGAAGCTTCGCCGAGGGGCGCCTGTTCTACCTGGGCACGGGAATCGCCGAATGGGGGTTTTGGACCTTGCACGGCCCCGCCATGATGGATTTCGAGTATCGCGAGTTGCCGGGGCCTTCGCCCCGCGTGGCCTATCGGGTGAAGATCTTGGTTGCGCCGGGGAATGGCGTGGTGAATTCGATCATGAACCTGGGACTTTTCCACGGGCTGGTGCGGTCGAAGATCACCGGGGTGCTTTCGGACATTTCGGCGACCAGCCGAAAGATCGATTCCACTGGAGGCCGCGACCTCATGGGAGACGCCGGGTGGACGGGGGAGGAGAGGAAGAAGATCGATGGGCTCTTGAGGCTGGACTAAATGCGGGAGAGGTACCAGGTAATGGGTGACCGGCAAATGCAGAAACAAAGCGCCCTCACCTGCTACCTTTAACTCCCATGCCCACCGCCTCCCCCGAACAATCCTTCCCCACGACGGATCCCCCCCTCCGTTCCGCCGCT
>CBFGVC010000272.1:0-2386 GCA_965652255.1 uncultured Fibrobacteria bacterium
CGCCAGTACCGCAGCATCTTGTCGCGGATGGCCTCCGGGCCCACGCCCTGGATGGCTTCCTTCGCCGGCCCCACCTCGATCAGCTCGTTGTGGCCCCCCCCGCACTCGACCAGGCCCACCGGGCCCCCCGAGTAGATGAGGTTGCAAAAGTTGAACGAGCAGCGGATGAAATGCCGTCCCGAGATCGCCACGTTCTCGGCGAGGAACTCGCGCCCCTCGATGATCTCGAGCCCGGGCTTGGGTCGGAGGCCCGCCTCCGGCGCGGCCGTGGAGTCGGAGGATTCGGAAGATCCGGAGGCGTGGGATAGGTCGTCGGACATGGGAAAAGAATAGCTAACAGCCTACGGCTTACAGCGCACAGCCACAGGAATTTTCGCCCCGATTTCTCATTTCGCATTCCTCATTTCGCATTTCCCCTCACCCACCCCGCATACTCCCGCACCGCCTTTTCGGCCTCGGCGGACAGGTCGGCGAAGCGGCGGGCGAAGGGGGGGGATTTCTCCGCGAGCCCCAGGATGTCGTAGAGGACTTGCACCTGGCCTCGCACCTCCGCGCCGGACCCGATTCCAATGGTGGGAATGTCCACGGCCGCCGTGACCTCGCGGGCGACTTCGGCCTCGACATTCTCCAGCACCATGGCGAAGGCTCCGGCATCGCGGATCTCCCGCGCCTCGGCCACGAGCCGGTCGCGCTCCTTCCCGCTCCCTCCCACCTTCTTGAAGGATTTTGCCGTCTGCGGCAGCACGCCAAGGTGCCCCATCATCGGAATCCCCGCGTCCACGAGCGCGCGAATGACGCCGGGCTTGCTGCCTTCGAGCTTGACGGACGATGCGCCCATCTCGATGAAGCGCTCGCCGTTGCGCAGGGCCGTGTCCAAGGTCGCGTCGGAGCCGAAGGGCATGTCCACCGTGACGTGGGTCGCGGGAGCGCCGCGAAGGACCGCTCCGGCGAAAATCTCCATCTCGGGCATGCCCACCCCGCGCGTGCTGTGAAGCCCCAAGGCAACGTTGGCCAGCGAATCGCCCACCAGGATCACATCGACCCCGGCGCGCTCCAGCACGCGGGCGAACGGGTAGTCGCAAGCCGTGCAGACGACGAGGGGACCGGGATGACGGGCGATGTCGGCGGCGGATAACATTGGATCACAATGTAGGTAAGGGCGAGCCACGGTCCCCGAGCGGAGTCGAGGGGTGGCTCGCCCTTACCGCCCCTACACGCCGCCGACATCGCCCGTTCTACGCCCCGCCGACGAACCGCCAAAAATCCGACAACCGCAACGGCGCGGCAGGCACGCGCGCCGGATCGAAGCCCTCGAGCAAATCGCGCGCGGAGGTGACGGAGGCGGCCGAAGCCGCATCCCGACCCATCGAGAGGGCGAACCACCGGAACAGCGGCGCCGGATCCGGAAAGCGCGCACGAAGGGCACCAAGCGACTCGTCGCCGCGCGACTTCGAGAGCTTGTCGCCCGCCTCGTCCCGAACCAGTTCATGGTGCCAGAAGCGTACGCTCGCGAACTCCCGAAGGCCGAGCGCCGAGGCCAACGCGAGTTGCGCGCCCGTCGAAGGCATGAGGTCCAGGCCGCGCACCACGAAGTTCACCCCGTGCGCCGCGTCGTCGAGCGCCGAGGCGAGCTGGTAGGCCGGATCGCCTCCGCGGCGGCGCAGCACGAAGTCGCCCATGTCGCGGGCGGGATGGAGCGGAAAAACGCCGCCGCCCTCATCCCGCGCGCGCACCTCGTCCTCGCGCATGCGGAAGCGCAGCACGAAATCCATCGAGGCGGCATCGAGGCCGCGGGCGCGGCAACTTCCGGAATACACCGCCATGCCTCGGGCCAGGGAGTCTCGCCGCGCCCCGGCGCGGCTGCAGGCGCAGGCATAAGCGTGACCGCCCGCGGAGAGCCTCGAGACGGCTTCCGCATAATGCTCCAGCCGCAGCCTTTGCGAATGCGCCGCGCGAAAATCCGCCGCGTCGCGCGGCCCCGCATCCCAGTCGAGCCCGAGCCAGCGCAGCGAGGCGAAGATGTCGTCGAGGTACTCGTCGCGCGCGCGCCCGGCGTCGAGGTCGTCGATGCGCAGGCGCACCGTGCCGCCGGATGCGCGCGCCGCCAGCCACGTCAGCGTGAACGACCACGCGTTGCCGACGTGGAGGTATCCGCTGGGGGTGGGAGCGATGCGGGTGCGGAGGGGCAGCATGCCAAGGACGAAGGGCTAAGGGCTAGGGACAACAAGAAAAATACGACTATCCAGCAATAAAACCCGGGCAACGCAGGAAAGATATCACAGCATCACAACATCACAACAGCAAGAGGCCAACGATGCGATCTGAAGGCCGACGCCCCTCGACGCAATGGCCCTGTGATGTTGTGATGTTGTGATGTTGTGATGTT
>CBFGVC010000273.1:0-2369 GCA_965652255.1 uncultured Fibrobacteria bacterium
AAGGAAGTCATCCTCTTCCAGCCGTTCTACGAGAACTATCAGCCCGACAGCTACCTCGCCGGGGCGAAGCCCGTGCACGTGGCGATGCGCCCGGACGCCAGAACGGGCGAGTGGCGGTTCGACGAGAAGGAATTGGCGCGCGCCTTCGGTCCGAAGACGGCGGCGATCATCATCACAACGCCGCACAATCCCACGGGCAAGGTTTTCTCGCGCGACGAGCTGAACGTCATCTCGAAGCTCTGCCAAAAGTGGGGCGCGAAGGTGTTCTCCGACGAGATCTACGAGCACATCGTGTACGAGGGCAAACACGTGAGCCCGGGGGCTGTTCCCGGCCTTGAGGATCGTACGGTCACGATCAACAGCGCGTCGAAGACCTACGGCGTCACCGGTTGGCGCGTGGGCTGGGCCATCGCGCCGGCGCCGCTGAGCGATTCGATCCGCAAGGTGCACGACTTCCTCACCGTATGCGCGGCCACGCCGCTGCAAACCGCGGTGCAGGGCGCGCTGGAGCTTCCGGCTTCATACTATCGGAACATGGCGGCGGAGTACCGCGCGCGCCGCGACTTCATCCTGAACGGCCTCGAGGGGACGGGCTTCAAGCCCTACCGTCCTCGCGGCGCCTACTATGTGATGGCGGATGCGTCGGCTCACCTCTCGACGCGCGGCCCGAAGAACGATACCGAACTGGCGAAGCTGCTGGTGGAGGAGATCGGCGTGGCGACGGTGCCGGGATCGTCCTTTTACCGCGCGGGGAAGGAAGGTCGGTCGGATCTCTTGCGCTTCTGCTTCTGCAAGAGGGAAGAGACGCTGAGGGAGGCGGTGGGGAGGCTGCGAAAGCTATAACCGGACAGCCCGATTTTAGCGGTAGCTACCCATGCCCCCTTGGTCGTAATTCGGCCGCCACCACAGCTTTTTCTGCCACGCCGTTTTTCCGACCTCGATCCTGCTGCCGTGACGAACGCCATCGTTCATGGTGTAGTTAACAAGAAAGCTGGAAACAAGCTTCGTGCTGTCGTGGCTGCGGGAATTCAACAACAGCCAGCGGCCCTCCGAAAGTCCCGGAAGCACCACGATCGAATCCCCGAGCAGATGATTCTCGGGGTATCTCTTCGTCTGGTGCACCGAGTCGCGAAGCTTCGAATACTCCGACCCGATATACGCTCCTCCCGCTCCCGCGGCTGCCGCCGCGCCGACGTTTTGCAACGCCCGGTTCCCCGAAAACGCCGCCAAGCCATAGCCCAAGGCGCCGATCACGGCGAGCGAAGTGTTTTTGCCGAGCTCGGCCTTGGCCAGGCGCTTCTGCATAACGGACTGCCAGAGATCGAAATCCGGGCCCGACACGGCCCGCACATTCGCATTTTGAACGGCCTCTGGAAAAACGATCTCCAGGTTCCTGAGCACGATCCATTCATCGGTATTGTTGATGATCTCGAAATCGAAGTACCCGAAATATTCCGACGTCAGTTCCTCGATGACCTTGGCCTTGATCTCGATCGGCTTGTCTTCCTTTTTCTGGGCGAGGGCGGCCGGCGCGGCGAGGCAGGAGAGAACGAACGCGCATGCAATCGAAATCTTCACGACGTGCTCCTTGGAGAATGAATTGCTCCGTGACAACCAAATCTAATTGTCGTTCCGCAAATACCTCACGGCCTTGTTCGCCGCCACCCGGACGGCCTCGTCGAGCGCCGTCTTGTAGGCGTACAGCGGAACCTCCGCCGTGGCCGTCACCTCGAAGGAATGACGCAAGAGCCCGTCCGTCGTGTCCGCGAGCCCTGGGCCCTCATGGTCGTAATGACCGCTCCCGTCTTCATCCGGAATCCGGCCCGAAACCTCCCACACGTTCACCAGGAACGAGAGCGTCCACGATCGGCTCGTCCCTCCTCCCGCGGACTGAAGGCTTTGCTGCCCGCCCGTGGGCAAGAGCGCCATGGGCACTTCCCTTTCGTCCTGCCTCAGCGCCAGCTCGCGCACGACAACCATGTGACGGGGCCAGGGGGTCGGCGCGAGCGCCGCCTGAATCGGAGGCTTGCCATGATTCAGGGAGTCCAGCATGCGCGCCGCGAGGTAGGAGGAAAAGGAATCCGGCGACCCGAACCGGTCGGCGAACGCGGCCGCGAAGGGGGGCGTCAGATCCGGGAGCGAGACATCCGGGTCGACGAACAACGCCACAGGAGCGGCGCGCAGCGCTTTCAGCGAGAACCCGTCCGCCCTTTCGCCGGGCTTCACCATCGCCTTGCCGCAGCCGCAGAACAGGACGGCGGCCGTGAGGAGAATCCAAGGTGAGGGAGAATGCTTCAATTTTCCTCCGAAAAATTCCCGACAACAACGATGGACGATGGTTGGTGGACAATAGAACAATGCAGCAATAG
>CBFGVC010000274.1:0-2322 GCA_965652255.1 uncultured Fibrobacteria bacterium
TTTCGCATTTGCCCCTACCGCTTCGGCTTCCGGAGCAGCCAGATCTCTTCCTTCCCCGCGCGCTCGGGCACGCTCTTCTTGGGGACGATGCGCTCCTCCAGCTCCAGCACGCTGTCCAGGCGCGCCATCAGCTCGCCCTCGGAAGTGGGATGCGGCGGGCCCTCGAGCGAGGTGTTCTTGACCAGCGGCCAGAACACCGCGATCACCAGGCCCCCGGGACGCAGCATGCGGTCCCACATCTCGAAGTATTCGTCGCGGCGGCCGGGATGGATGGCGCTGAAGCAGCCGTACTCGTAGATCACGTCGAAGGGGTCGGTGCTCTTGGGCGTCAGCTCGAACAGGTCGAGGTTCAGCACCGAGAGCTTGGGGTTCTTGTCGGTCAGGGACGAGAGCGCGCTCACCGCGCTTTGGGCGAAGTCGACGGCCACGGTCTCGTGGCCGCGCTGCGCCCACGCCGCGGCGTCCCAGCCGCGGCCCGCGCCGGGAACAAGCACGCGGCCCTTCTTGGGGCACAGCGGGTTCTTGAAGAACTCGGCGAGGACGGGGTTGACCTTGCCCAGGTCCCACGTGTCCTTCTTTTCCTGATACAGCGATTCCCAGTATTCGGGCAGGTTTTGCGTCAGCATGTCAGGCGACCTTTTTCAATGGAATGGCGAGCTGGCCGCAGGCGGCCAGGATGTCGGGGCCGCGGGGGCGGCGGCGCAGCACCTCGAAGTCCCCTTGGCGGAGGATGGCCTCGAAGGCGAGGATCTCCTCCTCGGAGGGAGGCTGGAGCGCGGGATCCTCTCCCTTGTTGAGGGGGATGAGGTTGATCTTGCAGTTCCGCTGCGAGGCGATGCGCTTCAGCTCGCGCGCGGCCTCGGGGGTGCAGGTGCGATCCTTGATCAGGATGTACTCGAAGGTGAGCTTCTGGTCCGTCAGCGCGATGTACTCGTCGGCGGCTGCCAGGAGGTTCTCGATGTTCCAGCGGCGGTTCACGGGCATCAGCGCCGAGCGCGTCGCGTCGTTGCTGCCGTTGAGGCTCACGGCCAGCTTGAAGTCCGGCGCGCGTTCCGCCCATTCGCGGATCTTCGGGACCACGCCCGAGGTCGACACGGTGATGTGCGCCTTGCCGATGCCGAAGCCGTCGGCGGCGTTCAGCGTCTCGCACGCTCGCGCCACGTTCTCGAGGTTGTGCAGCGGCTCGCCCATGCCCATGAAGATGACGTTCGAGAGCCGCGAACCGTCGGTCGCCTTGAGGTGCCGGGCGGCGAAGTGCACCTGCTCCAGGATCTCGCCGAGCGTGAGGTTGCGGATGAAGCCCATGGTCGCGGTGCGGCAAAACGCGCAGCCCATGGCGCAACCCACCTGGGAGGACACGCACAGGGAGCGCCGGTCGCCGGTGGGGATCAAAACGGTTTCAAAAACATGGCCATCGCGGGTCTCGAACGCCCATTTTCGGGTGCCATCCACGCTGTCCTGCCGGGACTTCTCACGCAGCACCGAAATTTCGGCGACGCCGTCAAGCTTTTCGATGAGGGAGGCGGGCAGGTTCGACATGCGGCGAAAGTCGGATTCGAGGTGCCGGAAAATCCACTCGCGAATTTGTCGGGCCCGGAAGCGCGGCTCGCCCAAACCGGTCACGAGACCTTCAAGCGCCGCCATGTCGAGGCTTAAAAGGTGTGATTTGGGCGCATCCGTCATGAGACACGCAAATCTAGTAATTTCAGGGGGTTGCGGAAACTTTTGGGTGGGGGATCCCCTGGGGTCTCCCGTGTTTTCCGGTGAACCGTCGCGGTCCCATCTTTTCGGCGCCGTGATGGCGATTCCCCGATTTTCAGCCGAAACGGCGCGGCGGGCGTCCGTTACGGCTGCCAGAAGTCACGAACCCGAAGGCCCCGGGAAGGCGGGAGACCGCGGGAGACCCCCCGCCTCGCCTTTTCCCCGGGGCATGGGAACCATCGCCGGCTCGCGTCAGGGGTGGAATTTCCTCACCCGCGTGGTGACGAAAAAGTCGGTGCTGTAGGTGACGTAACCGGCATCCGGCCCGGTGACCGCGATGCCGCCCACGTCGCCGCCCAGGTCCGCTTCCGTCACCGCCGTGCCCGCGAGCGTCCGCGTCGCGAGGTCGACCTTCACCACGCCGCCGTCGTTGGCGAGGTAGGCGCCCTTGGCGGCGATGTACCAGATCCCGTCCTTCACCACGTTCGAGCCGGGGTTCTTGAAGGGCAGCGCGAGGGTCTTTTCCACGACCTTCGTCGCCGCGTCGATCACCACCACCAGCCCCGAATCCTGCTCGGAGTAATCCGCCTTCCAGCGCTCCAGCATCACGAGCACGCGCCC
>CBFGVC010000275.1:0-2314 GCA_965652255.1 uncultured Fibrobacteria bacterium
CGGCGGGAGAGGGGCGTTAGTCCGCCTCCGCCGGGATGCCGAATGCGTCATCCGTGGGGTGGTGGACTACCGCTTCACCATCGTGAAGGAATACACCGCCGGAACCGAATCGCCCACGGTCGCCAAGCCCCGATAGCCGAAAAGTTCCCCGCCCAGGTAAACCCGGGCGCCGAAGCGCTCGAAGGTTCCCAGCTCCTGCAGGAGCGCGGTGCGCTGGCGATCCTCGGTCCGGCGAAGCGCGACGGGAGGACGATCTTCGAGGGAGAGCTCGAGCGTGCGAGGCACGGAGAGGCCGCCCCAGGTCGCGCGATCCCTCGCCGCGAGCGCGAGGGGCTTCAACAACGCGAGCCTCCCCCCCCCTTCCTCCCGCACTCCGTAGCCGAACACCTTGCCCCCGTCCTGGAAGAAATATCCGCCCTCGGCCCGGCCCTGGGTCACGACGTATCGGTAGCCGGCGTCCATGAAGCGCGTGCCGAACTGGGTTTGCCGGGTGTGATCCATCCAACCGAAGCCCCTCACCTCGACGGTGTCGCCGTCGATGCCGAGCCGCCCGCGCACCCGCGCGCGCGGCACGTGGACGAACAGCGAGACGCTTTCGCCTCCTCCCAGACGGAACGTTCCGTCGCCCCACACGGCTCCCGGCATCATGCGCTCGAAGGTCAGGTCGAGGAAGTACGACTTGCCCCCCTTGCGGGTGGCGAAGCGGACGCGATGTGCGCGCGGCGGCAGCCCTTCGGCGCGGATGTTCGCGTGCACGCGCAACAACTCGTCATCGGGCTCCCAGGCGAAGTTCGAGAGCGGATACTCGCGCGCGACGAAATGATTGCCGCGAAAGTTCATCACCGCGAGGTCGGCGCCGCACACGGGGTCCTTGAGGCTCCCGAAATGCACGCGCGAGAAGTTGAGCTGCGCCTGCGCGCCGTTCTCGAAGAGGAACTGCCAGGTCCAGAATTCGTTGTGGGTCTTGCCCGGTTTCGGGTCGGGCGCGTAGTCGGCGGGCGTGTCGCGGCGCAGCCCGCCTTCGGGGACCGTGGCCGCGGCAGCGACGAAGGCCGCGGCGGCGGCGAGGACGAATGCCCCCCCGATGAGGCGCGGAATCGGCGAATGGATCCGGAGACGCACGGGGATAAAGTATATATGCCGCGCATGCCCCCGCACCCCCTGCGATTCCGGAGGCGGCCCCTTGCCGCATTGTCCGCGCTTTTGCTTGCGGCGTCCGTCATGGCGCAGGATACGCGGGATTCTCCCGGCGCGAAGCCGGGCTACACCGTCATCCCCGGCCTCAAGATCTCCCCCGAGATCGGGATCGGCTTCGGCACCATGGCGGTGCATCCCGCCTCGCCCCGGCCCGGCTCGCGCATGGAGTACCGCGTGCTCTACACCACGCGCCACCAGAGCGAGCTGCGCGTCTCCAACCGTACCCAGGCCTTCTTCGGCTCGGCGTGGGAGGCGACCTTCGTGGGCAGCTTCCAGCGGTTCCCGGACAACTATTTCGGCGGGGGCAACAATCCCCCCGATTCGAACGAGGTCGTGTACACCCCCATCGGCGGCTACGGCCTCGCCGAGTTCCGCCGCCCCGTCAAGGGACCGGTGCTCGCGGTGCTGGGCCTTCGCGCCGAGCATTGGGACATCTCGCGCGTGCGCCGCGAGGACGGCGGCGCGGGCGCTTCCGCCATCCTGGGCCCCGGCGTGACGGGCCACCAGGGCGGCACCGCCGACCTGTGGGAGGCGGGCGTGGAGTACGACACGCGCGACAACAAGGACGTGCCTTCGCGGGGCATCTACGCGGCGCAGCGCCTGGGCACCTCGCTCGCGGGCGACTTCGGCTTCCAGTCCTACGAGACGTGGATCAACGGCTATCGCGCGCTCGGCCGGCATTGGGAGTTCGCGGGTCGGCTGTGGCAAAAGACGCTCACGGGCGACCCGCCCTTTTTCACGGAGCCGAACCTGGGCAACGAGGATCAACTGCGCGGCGTGCCCAACAAGCGCTTTCGCGACAAGAGCGCGCAGCTGGCGAGCGTGGAGGCGCGCTTCGGGTTTCCCCTGCGCCTTCCGCTGATCGCGGGCTGGCTGGGGAAGGATTGGCAAATCGCGGCCTTCGGCGAGACGGGGCGCGTGGGGGCGGACTTCGAGGAGGCGCTGCATGCAGCCCCGCGCTTCTCGGGCGGCGTGGGCGGGCGGCTGATCTTCAACGACCGGGTGGGATGCATGCGCGGTGATCTGGGCTTCAGCGAGCACGGCATGGCGCTGATCATCAAGTTCAACCAGGCGTTTTAGTGGGGGGGGTTGGGGGGCTTCTTCGGGAGTGACGGGT
>CBFGVC010000276.1:0-2267 GCA_965652255.1 uncultured Fibrobacteria bacterium
CCGAACCCCGCGCCGCGATTCCGGGCCGCGAAGAAGACTTCAGGCATGAAGGCGCCGAACCGGTATCCGTAGAACAGCAGCGCGTCGGGGTGGTCTGCGTTCCGCCAGACGGGCATGAAGGGGGTGATCCCATGGGACAACAGCTTCAGGCCGCCCGAATGCCTTGGGTTCCCCACGATCATGGCCGCATCGAAAAGCACCCCGCCTGGCGAACTTTCTCCCAAATCGGAAATTTTGATCTTGGCGTTTGCATCGACAGCCAACCACGTCAGCAAACGATATTTCCCGCCCACGCCCGGATAGAAACCGTCCACGGAGTAGCCCAACTCCGCCCGGTCGGTGATCCCATGCCGTGCGTTCCAAAGGAATCCGACGACGGGTATCTCCGCCACGCCGGGAACCCTCGGCAGGGACACCGCGAGGCCCGCCGTTTTGCGGACCTCGCCCTTGGGCGCGGTTTCCACGGTTTTCATGGTGTGGCCGAGGGAGCAGCCGGAGAGGAGCAACGCGGGAGCGAACGGGGCCAGCGGGAGTACTATCGCGAGGAATCGCGCCAGCGGCTTAGGGGCTGGCATCGGATTGCCTCTCTGCCCAGGGTCGGATTCCCGAGTCCGAAACGGAATCCGGTTCGGCCGACAAGACTTCAAAGACATAGGTTCGCTTGCTCCCGGCCACGCCCAGCGCCAGACCCGCCACGCCGCCCAAGACTACGCCGATCACGGTTCCGGCCCCGGCCGCCTCGTCTGCATAAGGATTCCGATCCTCGCCTTGCCCCTCTCCTCCCCCGCCCGCGATGGCGTTGCCGAGAAACGCACCGGCCCCCGCGCCCACCAGCAAGCCGACAAGGGCCCCATGCCCCGCGTTGGACGATTCCACTTGCTTGACCCGGGAGAGCGGAATCGCGGCAGTGTCTGTCGAACCCTTCGGTACGACCTTCAACGTCTCGACTTCGAGGCGCGCCGAGCGGACGGCGAAGGCCCCGCTGTCGCTTGTCACGACCGTGGCGGATCCGTCGAGCGCGAACGGTTCCCCGCGCTTCACGACGGTCGTGGTGGAACAGGCCGCGAGCAGGAGCGAAGCGAGCGACAAGAAACGGGCATGGAAATTCATTTCGCCCCCCTTTCGTTAGAACCAGTAAAGGCCCACGGATGGCTTGAGCGTGAGGCCGCCCGCGCCGTCGGAGTACCACGTGCGCGCCGCCTCCGCGCCCAGCCTGATGTTGAACGACCGGCCGATCCAAAAAGCGTAGCCCAACCCGGCGGAAAGGTAGGGCCCGCCCCCCTCGAAGCGTTGCACGGGTTGTTCCCAGACGTCGTTGATCCCGGGGCCCGAGGTTCGGGTTTCCAGATAGTCGTAGGTGGAATACCCCAGGCCCGCGCTCAGGTGGAACCCCTTGCCGCGCGGGAAATGATGCGCGTCCACGCCGTACCGGCGGATGCCGCTTTCCTTCCAGTAATCCATCGCGACGTCTTGCCCGTTGACTTGGTCGATGCGTTTCTCGACTCCCCGGGTATCCTCCATCCACCCCGCCGCATAGCGCGCGCCGACGATCCATTTCGGGTTCACGGTGTACCCCACGGCGATTTCGCCGAGCAAGCCTCCATCGCCTGCGCGCCGACCCGCCACCGCGTCAGGCCCCGACGGGATCGCCCCGAAGTTCGCCCCCAAGTCGCCCCCGAAATACCACCGGCCCCGACTACGATCGGCCTTTACCGAATCCCGCATTCGTCGTTGCCATCCCGCCAGTGAATCCAAGCCCGCCGGCGTTGTGGCGAACCCCGGCGTCGACAACGATGCCGATGAAACAGGGAGGGCTTCTCCGGAGTCTTCGAGTTGTTCGGTCTCTTCGGAGCGGCGCCTGCCGGTGTCCTGCGTTCCGGAATCGCCGACGCCCTTCCCGTCCACGAACAAATAATGGGTGCGGCCCAGAGCCCCGATGATCGAGCCGTACAACATTCCGGTCATGGGCATCACGAACAGGGAAATCCCCGCCATGGGCGAGCTCGCCTTCTCCGCGTTGAACATGAGGTACCCCGCGCCGAGGCCGATCACGAAGCCGGCTCCCATTCCCTTGAGCGCGCCCTCCGCGCCTCCCTTGGCGGTCATCGTGTGCATCGCGGAGAAAGGCACCCCGACCTCGCGACCGGAATGATATTCCGAAAGGATCACGGAATCGCCGCTCGTCCGCGCCGCCCGGACGCGCACCTCCTGGCCGTTCGCGAGTGTCGCGGTGGCGCTCTTTTCGAGCCTGAACGGCTCGTCCCGCT
>CBFGVC010000277.1:0-2226 GCA_965652255.1 uncultured Fibrobacteria bacterium
GATCGCCGAGGTCGACGTTCCCCTGGAACTTCACGCCCTTGGTCACCTTGCGGTTCCGGACGTCGAGGCAGATGATGAGACGCTTTGTCAGCATGAGCGCCCCTTCGGGCGGCGCAAGTTACGAATTACGAGTGACGAATTACGAATAAACACAAGCAAGGGAAGTCCGGTAGCCTCCGCCGGTTTTCCCGATTCGTAACTCGTAATTCGTAATTCGTAACTCACGGTTTTCAGGCCTCTCACGTTCCATCCCACGCACAGAAATTCTTTAGAAGCTTCAGCCCCGCCTCGCCGCTTTTCTCGGCGTGAAACTGGCAGGCCACCACGTTGCCGCGGGCGTAGATGGCGGGAAACGTCACGCCCGCATAATCCGTCTCCCCGAGCACGGAGGACGGGTCGTCCAGCTCCGGGTAATAGGAGTGCACGAAGTAGAAGTGCGAGCCGGGAGGGATCGACTGCAACACCGGGTGTTCGCGGGTGAACCTCACGGCATTCCATCCCATGTGGGGGATCTTGACACCGGGCGACGGGGCGAAAGCCTTCACGCGGCCGGGAAGGATGGAGAGGCACTCGGTGCCGCCGTCCTCGTCGCTCGACCCGAGGATCACTTGGCAGCCGATGCAGATTCCAAGGAACGGCTTGCCGGTCTGGGTGAAGTCGATGACCGCCTGTCGAAGGTTCAAGTCGGCGAGGTTTTTCATCGCCGAGCCGGCAGCGCCCACTCCGGGGAAGACCGCGCGATCCGCCGCCAAGATCGCGGCCGGGTCGCGCGTGATGACGGCCTCCACGCCCACGGCGCGGAGGGCCAGTTGCACGGACGTGAGGTTGCCCGCGTTGTAATCGACGATGACGGTCATGGGGCGACAGGCCCGGCGCTTCGACTCCGCTCAGCGACCGGGCAAAGCCTTTAGTCTTGCGCCTTGCGCGAAGTGAACCGAACGCGCTCGGACAACGCGGGTTCCGCTGGCTGAGCGGAGTCGAAGCCAGCGGCCGGCAGGTCGCCTTCCAGCTCGAAGCCCATGTCGCGGATCATCTCGACGTCGAGGTTGGCGGCCTGCCCCTCGGTTGTGAGGTAGTCGCCCACGAAGATCGAGTTGGCGGCGAAGAGGCCCAGCGGCTGCAGGCTGCGCAGGTGCAGCTCGCGCCCGCCCGCGATGCGGAGCGTGGCGCGGGGGTTGAGGAAGCGGAACAGCGCAAGGATGCGCAGGCACTGGACCGGAGTCAGCTCCTGCTTGCCCACGAACGGCGTGCCCGGCACGGGCACTAGGAAGTTCACCGGGATCGACTCGACCTGCATCTCGCGCAGGCGGGTTCCGACCTCGATGATGTCGTCGGCGGTCTCGCTCATGCCGAACAGCGCGCCCGAGCAAGCCGAGATGCCGGCCTTCTGGACCTTGGTCACCGTGTCGAGGCGGTCGGCGAAGGTGTGCGTGGAGCACACGTCGTCGTAGTGCCGCTCGGAGGTGTTGAGGTTGTGGTTGTAGGCCGTCACGCCGGCCTCCTCGAGCTTCTCGGCTTGGCCGTCCTTCAAGAGGCCCAGGCATGCGCACAGCTCGAGCTGCGGGTAGGTGGAGCGCACCTGGCGGATGGCGGTGGCGACAGAGTTCACGTCCTTGTCGGTGGGACCGCGCATGGAGGCGACCATGCACAGGCGGGTGGCCTTGTTGGCGATGGCCTTCTCGGCGGCCTCGAGGATGTCGTCGGGGCCCATGAGCTTGTACTTGTCCACGGGCGCGTCGGAGACGCGCGACTGCGAGCAGTAGCCGCAGTCCTCAGGGCAGATGCCGCTCTGGACGTTGAGGAGGAAGTTGAGCTTGACCTTCTTGCCGAAGGCGGCCTGGCGAACCTTGAAGGCGCCCTGCATGAGGGTGAGGATGTCGTCGGCCGGCCAGTTCAGGACGGCGAGGGCCTCTTCGCGGGACAATTCCTCCCCGGCGAGGCTCTTTTCGGCCAGTTCTTCGGCTAGCTGGGCGGAAGCAGTCAAGGAAGCAAGGGACGAGGCGGCAACGGACATGAAATCCTCCAAATCGGGAGGAAATATAGGTCAAAGGAATAAGGAGGGAGGGTGAGCGAGGGTTACGGATTCAGCGGTTTCCGTAAGAATTCACCCGAACGTTGGCTTGCAACAAGTCGGGGGCCCCTGCCGCGCGAATCCCGACTGGCCGGGCGTGAGACGGCCTACCGGAACGGCGCGACCGTACCCGTCAATCCGACGAGGGCGGGTGA
>CBFGVC010000278.1:0-2220 GCA_965652255.1 uncultured Fibrobacteria bacterium
GTCACCACCCCAGGTTTTTTCGGCCGGCGTCGAGGTAGGCCACGTATTCCGCCACGCCCTGCTCCAGCGACCGGATGGGTTTCTTGTAGCCCGCCGCGCGGATCTTTGCGATGTCGGCCCTCGTGAAGTACTGGTACTTGCCCCTCAGCACCTCGGGCATCTCCACGAACTCGATGAGCGGCTCGCGGCCCATGGCGGCGAACACCGCTCGCATCATGTCGATCCAGGTGCGGGCCTGGCCGGTGCCCACGTTGTAGAGGCCTCCCGGGGCGCGCGGGTCGAGGAAGTGCAGCGTCATGTCCACCGCGTCGAGCACGTGCAGGAAGTCGCGCATCTGCTCGCCGTCGCGGTAGTCGGGCCGGTGCGAGCGGAACAGCTTCACGCTCCCCTCGGAGAGGATTTGCGCGTGGGCCTTGGCGACCATGCTCATCATGTCGCCCTTGTGGTATTCGTTGGGCCCGTACACGTTGAAGTACTTGAGTCCCACCGCGCCGCCGCGGCCCTCGAGCATCCCGTTCCGCAGCGCCCACAGGTCGAATAGCTGCTTCGAGTAGCCGTAGGCGTTGAGCGGTCGCAGGCTCGGCGCGATGTCGTGGTCGTCGGCGTAGCCGAGCGACCCGTCGCCGTAGGTGGCGGCGGAGGAGGCGTAGATGAAGCGCGCGGGTTTCCTCATCCCGGCGCACCATTGCGCGAGGATCTTCGTGTACTCGAAGTTGTTCTTGAGGAGGAACGCGGCGTCGGCCTCGGTGGTGGAGGAGCACGCCCCGAGGTGGAAGACGGCCTCGATGCCGGCCTTGTCGTAGGCTCCCGCGCGCACGCCCTCGAGGAAGTCGGCGCGATCCACGTAGTCGGCGTAGCGCAGGGGCACGAGGTTCTTCCATCGGGCATCGGTTCCCAGCGCGTCCACGAGGATGAGGTTGTCGTGCCCGAGCTCGTTCAGTCGCCAGGCCAGCGCGCTGCCGATGAAGCCGGCGGCGCCGGTGATGACGTAGCAGGGGTCTTTTCGCGGGGCTCCGTTCTGGGGATTGCGCGCGGGCTTTCGGGCCGTTCGGGGCGCTTTCGCGGTCGTTCGGTTCGCGTTGGCCATGCGGCCAAAATTATATCCTTTGCCCGGCCATGAACAGGAAAACGGCGAAGAAAACCCGGAGCCGAAGCGAGAAGGCCCGACGCATCGGCGAAATCCTCGACCGGATGTACCCCGACCCTCCCATCCCGCTCGACCATACCGACGCCTTCAGCCTGTGCGTCGCGGTGCTGCTCTCGGCGCAGGCCACCGACGTCTCGGTCAACAAGGTCACCCCGGAACTCTTCCGGCTCGCGCCCGATCCGGCCGCGATGGTGAAGCTCGGGCCGGAGGGCATCCTCAAGGTGATCCGCGCCATCGGGCTGGCGCCCACCAAGAGTCGCAACGTGTTTAACCTGTCGCGGATACTTCTCGAACGCCATGGTGGCCAGATCCCCCGCACGATGGAGGAGCTGGAGGCCTTGCCGGGCGTGGGGCACAAGACCGCGTCGGTGGTGATGTCGCAGGCCTTCGGCGTGCCGGCCTTTCCCGTGGATACGCATATCCATCGCCTGGCGGCGCGCTGGGGATTGTCTTCCGGAAAAAACGTCGCGACGACCGAGGCCGACCTGAAGGCGCTGTATCCCGAGGAGGAGTGGGGAAGGCGCCACCTTCAGTTCATCTACTACGGGCGCGAGCATTGTCCCGCGCTCCGGCATGACGGGGAACGCTGCGTGGTCTGCCGGGAGTTCGGCAAGGGGAAAATGATGAAGTGATGATTTAACGCCATCATTTCATCATTTCATCATTCCCTCATTCCGTCTTTCCGGTATTTTACTTCGTCTTCTCCCAAGGAAAGCGGACCTGTAAGCCGGGTTCTGTCTCATCCGCCGAGGCGGATGGGATGGCCATCCATCTGGGACGCGCGTTGCCGCGCGCCTCGAGCGACCTACCCGGCAACCCTTGCCCGTCCCCCTTTCGGGACGACGGAGCACCCGGACGGACCGCCCTGGGGTTGCCCTATTTGGTCTTGCACCGGATGGGGTTTGCCGTGCCGTTCGTGTCGCCACGAACGCGGTGAGCTCTTACCTCGCCGTTTCACCCTTACCTTCCGCCCGAAGGCGGCCGGCGGTTTGCTTTCTGTTGCACTTTCCGTCGCCTCGCGGCGCCCGGCCGTTAGCCGGCATCCTGTCCTGTGGTGCCCGGACTTTCCTCTG
>CBFGVC010000279.1:0-2210 GCA_965652255.1 uncultured Fibrobacteria bacterium
GTCTCCTTGTATCTCGTTGGGTGTGACGGTTCCGGCACATCAACAAGGAGAACGCCATGAAAATTCAGGACACCCGGAAACCCATCTGGATCGCTCTCTTTCTCGGCTCGTGCCTCGCGCTCGCGGGCTGCCTCACCGATGATGACGGCCAGGAGGGCGGGGGCCCCACAATCTCCGTTTCCCCCTCGGACCAGGTCGTTGACAAGGGCGAGACCGTCACGTTCACGGTGATGGCCACCGGATCGGGCGACCTCACCTTCGACTGGCTGAAGAACGGGGTGGATGTGGACAACCGTCCCTCGTCCGCGGTTTTCTCGTTTCCGGTCAACGACAGCGACGACAACGCGGAGATCCGCGTTCGCGTCACCGACAGGAACGGTTCCACTCTCAGCGATCCCGCCTACGTCCGCATTCGGGCGCAGAGCGAGGACGTGACCCTCGGGGCGCAGGGGAGCATCCTGCCCTCGTCGCTGGACGTGGATTCCTGGACGACCTACACCGCCTCCAACGCCCACAACAACTCGAACTTCATCGACGTGGTGTTCGCCTACTCCACGGCCACGGGGAACGACAGCCTGGCGCTCTACTCGCCCCATATCGCGAAGAACGGGACCGGAGGGAGCGCGGGCTTCGACTTCATGCAGTCCTGGCCCACGGCGAACACGATCCAGCTGCGTCGCGTCGACCTCGACAACTGGAATTCCGTCGTGACCGCCGCCGACATCAAGAACCTGTTCGACAACGGTTCCGCCGGCCCGACGCCGGGACGGATCTTCGTGCGGGCCGGAACCACCGTTGCGGTCCGTTCCAACGAGGATCTCTACGTGCTGTTGCGGGTGATTTCGGTGACGGCGCAGTCGGAAAGCGGGGCGGGCAGCATCATCGCCAAGGCGAAGTGGTGACGTAGGGCCCCAAGCGCCCCTGGCCCCCTAAGGCCAAGGCGGCCGGCGCCCGCCCAAAACCCGTCCCGAACGCCCCCGCGGACGGACGACCCAAAGGATGGATGTCCGGCATGCCGGAGCGCGGGAGCCGAAAGGCTCCCGCGTTTTCATTTCACGTATTCGACAACGTTCCTGAAGATCCGCAGCCCCTCGCCCTCCGCCTTCAGTCCCTCGCGCTGCCACAGCGGATGCTGCGTGGGCAAAATGTGCGCCTCGGGGTGGGGCATCAGGCCGAAGACGAGGCCGTCCTTGCTGCACAGGCCCGCAATGTGGTCCGTCGAGCCGTTCGGGTTCGCGGGGAACCCGGTGGGGGAAGATCCGTCCTCGTTGCAATAACGAAGGCACGCTTGTCCGCTCGCCTGCAATTCCTTCAGCAGGGTCTCGGATCCCGGAATGAACTTGCCCTCGCCATGGCGCACGGGCAGGTACAGGCGCCCGATGCCCTTCAGCCATGGGCTGGTGTTCTTCTCATCGGCCTTCAAGTGGCACCAGCGGTTCTCGAAGCGGCCCGAGTCGTTGAAGGTGAGCGTGCAGGTTTGCGTGAACGAGGCGGGCTCCGTTCCCGGAAGCAGGCCCAGTTTCACCAGCACCTGGAAGCCGTTGCAAATGCCGATCATGGGCACTTTCTTCTCGCGCAGGCGCAGGAGCGCATCGCCGAGCTTGTGGCGCAGGCGGTTGGCGAAAACGCGGCCGCTGGCGATGTGGTCGCCGAAGGAGAAGCCGCCCGGCACGGCGAGGATGGCGAAATCCTCGAGCCGCGCGCGCCCGTCGATGGCGTCGTGCAGGTGCACGCGCGTGGCCTCTCCTCCCGCGAGGTTGAAGGCTTGCGCGAGCTCGACGTCGGAGTTGATGCCGTAGCCGGTGAGGATGGCGATGCGGGGCTTGGTCATGAAGGCATTCTCTGTTGACGATGCTTCGAGAGTCGGGTGTCGAGAGTCGGGGGTCGGGAGGGGAGGAGAATGGGGAAAAAGGGGGGTGCTCCTCCCGCCTCCCTACGCCCGGCTCCCGACATGCGAAGGGTTGCCATCGTTAGAAGTCCAAAGGTTTCCGCCATGCGGCAAAGGCCTCGTAGACGGTGGTCTCGATCAGGTTCTTGTCGTCCCGGCGAACGCGCAGGGCGGGGGATCCGGTCACGGTTCCGACGCGCGCGAGGGGGGAACCCCGGAGGGCTTCTTCGAAGGCGGCCGCGTCGTTCGGTGACACGCTGACGACGAACCGGCCCTGGCTTTCGCCGAACAGCAAGGCGACATCCGAAAGGCTTCCCCCGTC
>CBFGVC010000280.1:0-2193 GCA_965652255.1 uncultured Fibrobacteria bacterium
TGGAGAGGGGAAAGGGGGTGCCCGTCAGGGCGGGGGTTAGGGGTGAGGTGTTCTCACGAACCGGCATCGCATTGACCGCAGCCGTATTTCTTCTCGCCGCCTGCGCCCCGCCCGGTCCGCGCCCTTCGTACTCGCGCGACCAAGGCACGTGGGTCGCGGCGCAGCCTCCCGGCTACTCGTGGACCGCCCCAACGGATCTCGGTCGCCCGTCGGGCGACGCCTCGGATCTCCGGCGGGTGGCCGAGTCCTACCTGGGCGTGCGCTATCGCTGGGCCGGCTCCGACCGCAACGGGATGGATTGCTCGGGCTTCGTCACGCGCGTCTTCGACGAGGCGCACAACATGCGGCTGCCGCGCAGCTCCGCGGCCATGGCCCGCTACGGCAAGGAGATCGACAAGGACGACCTGCGGCCCGGCGACCTGGTGTTCTTCAAGCGCGTGCGCATCGACCACGTGGGCATCTACATGGGCGACGGCTACTTCATCCACTCGCAAAGCGGGATCGGGGTGACCTACACGAAGCTCGAGTCTCCGTACTTTTCGACGCACTACGCGGGGGCGAAGAGGGTGTTGAACTAGGGGGGATTCTCCCGAATCAGTTCTTCGGACGGTTCGGGATTCTTCGGGAGCCTTCCTTTGGAGGGTTCGGGAAAAAGCCATCCGGCCGGTTACATTTTTACGCATGAAGTTTGCCTATCAAGGCGTTCCAGGCGCATACAGCGAACAGGCAGGCCGGGATATGTTCGGCAAGTCCGGTCGTCCGGCGCCCTGCGAATCTTTCGAGGCGGTTTTCGAGGCCGTCGCGGATGGCAAGGTGGATCGGGGCGTAATTCCCGTCGAGAACTCCCTGGGCGGGAGCATACACCTCAATTATGATCTGCTGGCCCGGCACGCGTTGACGATCACTCGAGAAGCCTATGTGCGGGTGGAGCATGCGTTGATGGCGTTGCCCCGCGTACGCTTGTCCGACTTGCGCGCGGTGCTCTCGCATCCGCAGGCGCTCGCCCAATGCAGCGATTTCTTCGTGACGCATCCCAAGGCCAAGGCCGTGCCTTGGTACGATACCGCAGGTGCCGCCCGTTCGCTCGCGGAAGAGTTTCGGAACGAATTGGCCACGATCCCTTATGGCCTTCATGAAGTCGCAGTGATTGCCAGCGAATCCGCTGCGGAGATATACGGACTCAAGATCCTGAAGCGTCGTCTCCAGAATCGCAAGGACAACTACACCCGTTTCCTTTGCATCGCGCGCAAGCCGGAAAAGCGGCCTTCCCGCGCCCGCTTCAAGACCAGCCTGACCTTCATCCCCAGGCGGAACAAGGCCGGGGTGCTCCACGCCGTCACCGGCGTGTTCGCCTCGCGGGGCATCGACCTCACGAAGATCGAATCGCGACCGGATCCCGAGAACCCTTTCGACTACAGGTTCTACCTCGACGCAGCCGGGTCGGCGAGGGAAGCCCCCCTGAATGAGGCGCTGACCGAACTGAAATCCCTGACTCGCGACCTGCGGGTGCTGGGAAGCTATCCGGCGGCGCGGTTGCCGGGGCGGACCTCCTCGTAAGGGCGAGCCATGGCTCGCCCATACGACCCCATCCACATCGACAAAGGACACCATGACCCGCCCCGACAACCGCGCCGCCGACCAGCTCCGTTCCATCAAGATCACCGAGGACTTCGTGCAATCCGCCGAGGCCTCGTTCCTCATCGAGGTGGGCCGCACGCGCATCCTGTGCTGCGCGAGCCTCGAGGAGGAATTGCCGCGCTGGCTCAAGGGCAAGGGGCAGGGCTGGGTGACGGCGGAATACTGCCTGCTCCCGCGCAGCACGAACTCGCGCGTGAAGCGCGAGCGGAACGGCGCCTCGGGCCGCACCCAGGAGATCCAGCGCCTCATCGGCCGCGCGCTGCGCGGGGTCTGCGACCTGAAGGCGCTGGGCGAACGGAGCCTCGTGATCGATTGCGACGTGATCGAGGCCGACGGCGGCACGCGCACGGCCTCGATCGTGGGGGGCTACCTGGCCCTCGCGCGCGCCCTGCAGAAGATGAAGGGCGCGCTGCCTCACGCCTTCCCTCCGGGACGGGTGCTCAAGGGCCTCGTCTCGGCGGTGAGCGTGGGGATCGTGGAGGGGGTGCCGCTGCTCGATCTCTCCTACGTCGAGGACGTGGAGGCCGAGGTGGACATGAACGTGGTGATGACCGA
>CBFGVC010000281.1:0-2176 GCA_965652255.1 uncultured Fibrobacteria bacterium
GCGCCCTTCTTCATGCCCTTGGTCTTGGCCGCGCCGTCCTGGTGGATGCCGCTGCGGTGCGCCACCACGTCGGCGCCCACCAAGGGCGCCTTTTCGTAGATGGGCACGCGCGACCATTCGGAAACCTGCAGGGCGGTCTCGTAGATCTCGTGCATGTTCAGCGGGCGCTCCACGCCGCAATTGTGGATGGCCACCGCCACCTCGTACAGGTTGGTGTTGCCGGCGCGCTCGCCCAGTCCGTTCAGCGCGCACTCCAGCTGGGTGGCGCCCGCGAAGAAGCTCTCCACCGTGGTGGCCGTGGCCATGCCCAGGTCGTTGTGCGTGTGCACGGCCACCGTCACGTGCTTCGGCAGCGCCTCCACCACGCGGCGGACCATGTCCACGAACACCATGGGGCGATAGCGCTCCACCGTGTTGGGCAGATTGATCACCGTCGCGCCGGCCTCGATCACGCGGTGGAAGGTCTCGATCACGAAGTCGAGGTTCTCCACGCTGTCGCCGAAGTGCTCGGCGGAGAACTGGACGTCGCCCTTCCCCCCGAGGGAGGACCTGCACAACGAAACCGCCTCCACCGCCTTTTGCGCGACCTTTTCGGGAGACATGCGCAAAACGTTCTCCATCGCGAAGGGCGACAGGCCGATGAAGGTGTGGATGCGCGGGCGGGGAGCATGCCGCACCGCCTTCGCCGCCATCTCGATGTCGCGCGGCACGGCGCGGGCCAGGCTCGCGATCACCGTGTCCACGTTCTCGTCGCGCGCGATCTTCGCCAGGTGCTCCACCGAGGCGAAGTCCAGGTCGCTCGCGCCCGCGTAGCCGACCTCGATCCCCTGCACGCCCAGCCTCAGGAGCTGGCGGAACACCTTCTCTTTTTCCTCCACGTTCCACGGGTGGCGCAGGGCCTGGTTGCCGTCGCGCAGCGTGACGTCGTAAAAGAACGGCCGCCGGCCGTTCGAGGTGTCGATGGGTGTGATCTTCGTCTTGTTCATCGGTTCATCCTTTCCATGCGTTTGCGTTGTCGCGTCGCCTGGAATCCAGCTTGCTTCTCCGGGGGCCTTCCCCCCGCGGTCCCCGAGCCTGTCGAAGGGCGCGGGAACGGAGGGGAAAAGAAAAAGCCCGCTCGAAGAAGCGGGCTTTTTCCAAACGCGGCGCTTCTCCTTAGGCGGTGGGCCCGAGGAGTAGAAGCGAGGCGTTCTTGGCGTTCACGGAGGTCATGGATACAGAATAAGTATTCGGACGAACAAGGTCAAGAAGGGGTGGAGCGGGACGTAAAATGGGGATTTCGGGGGGATTCTCCGGAGGCTCCGAAGGCGTTGCGGACGACCCGTCGTCGTTTTGGGGGTCCTTCGGAATCGATTCCTGCGCCCGGGAACCGGTAACCGCAAGCCGCTCGGACTCCTTGAATCCAAAGGATCCCCCGACGAAGGCAGGCCTGCGAAGCCCCCCCCGCAATAAACCATATTTCCCCCAAATGTCCGCCCTCGACCCTGTCATCCTCTTCTTCCTCCTCGGCCTTTGCGCGGGGCTCCTGCGCTCGGAGCTTCGCCTGCCCCCGGCCATCTACGAATTCCTCAGCGTGATCCTGCTCATCGCCATCGGCCTCAAGGGCGGCGTCGAGCTGGCCAAGCAACCCTTCGGCGCGCTGGCGGGGCAGATCGCGTGGGTGCTCTTGCTCGGGTTCATGCTGCCCCTGCTCGCCTTCCCGGTGTTGCGCTGGGTCGGTCGCCTTCCGCGCGCCGACGCGGCCTCCATCGCCGCGCACTACGGCTCGGTGAGCGTGGCCACCTATGCCGCCGCCGCCGCGTGGATGACCGCGCGCGGCATCGCCTTCGAGGAATACATGCCCCTGTTCGTGGTGCTGCTCGAGGTGCCCGCCATCATCGTGGGCATCCTGCTGGCGCGCGGCGTGAGCCGCGAGACGCGCTGGGCGAAGCTCGGGCACGAGATCTTTTTGGGCAAGGGCATCGTGCTGCTCGCTGGCGGACTGCTCATCGGGTGGATCGCGGGTCCCGTGGGCATCGAGCCAATCGGCGGGCTGTTCTTCGGGCTCTTCAAGGGCGTGCTGGCCTTGTTCCTGCTGGAAATGGGCCTGATCGCCGCCGCGCAGGCGGGAAACCTTCGCCATCACGGGCTGTTCCTGGGCGCCTTCGCGATCGGAATGCCGCTCGTCTCCGCGCTG
>CBFGVC010000282.1:0-2171 GCA_965652255.1 uncultured Fibrobacteria bacterium
AGTGGAAGATCTCGCCCACGCCGAACAGGAGGTTGTTGAACAGGAACATCAGCGAGACGGGCAGCAGCAGGTTGAGCAGTTCGGGACGTTCGACCGATAGCGCCGCATGCATGGGCTGAAGGCCGATGCGCTTGATCGCCAGCACCCCCAGCACGGCCACGCCCAGCGTGATGATCAGGGTTTGCACGAAGTCGGTGCCGATCACCGCGCGAAGTCCCCCGAGCAGCGTGTAGGCCACGCAGACCCCCAATATCACGGTCATGCCCACCGCGTAGGGAATTCCCGACAAGGCCTGGATCAGGATTCCGCCCGCCATGCCCAGGCTGATCAGCCAGCCCGCTCCGTAGAACAAGGAGATCAGCAGGAACACCCGCCACGCCGAGGGACCGTAGCGCAGGCGGAAGAAATCCCCCGCCGTGTAGCCGCGCGGCATCAGCTCGCGGATGCGAGCCGCCATGGGAGCGAACATCAGCAGCCCCACCGAGCCGAGGCTGTAGCCCACCATGCCCCACACGCCCATCTGGTAGGCCAGCTGCGGCGCCACCATGGTGGTGTTGCTCGTCACCCAGGTCGCCATCGCCGTCGCCGTCGCCAGCGCCATGCCCACGTTGCGGCCCGCCACGGCGTAGTCGTCGAACGTCCTGTTCCCTCGACCCCACCACCAGCCGAGCGCGATCCATACCGCGCTGAAGGCGGCGAGGAGGAGGATTCCGGTGGAAGGGGCGAGGATGGAGGCGGACATGGGAGTCAAGGGTTGGAGCGCCTGCTTCCCCGGATGATCAGGACAAGGGTCGCCAGGAAGACGATTCCGCCGATGATGAGGAACATGATGGCGCGCGCGAGGGAGTGATGCCGGACCACGACCACGACGGGGGAACTCCATGCGGTGAGGGTGGTGTCCGGCGGGGCCGCGCCGGCAGCGGAAGGCGCCAGCAACGCGCGCACCCGATATCGGTAGGTCCCGTCGGAAAGGCCCGTCAGCGTGGAGGAGCGGTCAAGTCCCACGTAGGATGTCTTGTAGGGGGCGTTGCCGAGGCGCTCTTGCAGCTCGAAGGCTACGATGCGATGCCCCGGATATTCGGGCAGTGTCCAGGATAACCGATGGTACCCGGTGGTTGAAACCGCATCGCTCGACGTCAGGGACGGCGCGGGCAAGGTGCCGATCCGGTCCTGAACGGGGAAATCGGACTCACCGGTCGCCGTGAGCGCCGTGAGAAGCGCCGAAAACAGCCCGAAGGCGGCGGTTTTCGCGACGAAATCCATCTCTCTTTCGCGTCGCGCCAAGTGGGGGCGGGAACGCGCGGGCACCCGCGACATGCGGGAATCGCAATCCGGGCGCGCATTGGAAAGGAACAACATCGCGGGGAAGATTCAACCCGCGCGGGATCCTTATTTTCGCAGCAATGCCTTCAATTCGGCGATCTCCGCGCGCAGGCCGCGCATCTCGGCGTGCAGGTCCCCTTCGATGCTGACCTTCGCCTCGCCCACCGTCTCTTCGACCACGCCGCGCGTTTGCGCGTGCTCCGATTCGGTGTAGGAGTGCATCGCGTTCACGATCACGGCGATGAACAGGTTCAGCATGGTGAAGGTCGCGACGAGAATGAAAGGCACGAAGAAAGCCCACGCGTAGGGAAACTCGCGCATGACCGGGCGGGCGATTCCCATCGACCAGCTCTCCAGCGTCATGATCTGGAACAGGCTGTACAGCGACTTGCCGAGGTGGCCGAACCAGTCGGGGAAGGCCTGCCCGAACATCTTGGTGGCCATCACCGCGCCCACGTAGTAGAACAGCAGCAGCACCAAGGCGATGGAGAACAGGCCCGGCACGGCGTGCAGCAGCGCGCCCACCACGCGCCGCATCGAGGGCACGATGGTCATCACGCGAAGCACACGCAGCACGCGCAGGGCGCGCAGGATGGAGAATTGCCCGCTGGCCGGGACCAGGGCGATGCCCACCACGATAAAGTCGAACACGCTCCAGGGATCGCGGAAGAAGGACGGGCCGCGCGCGTAGAGCCGCAAGGCGATCTCGAGGACGAAGACCGTCAGCAGCGCCTTGTCGAGGGCGCGGAGGAACCCGCCGGCGGCGGCCATCACGGCGGGGGAGGTTTCCAGCCCGAGCGTGACCGCATTCAGGAGGATCAACGCGAGGATGGAGTGCTGGACGCGAG
>CBFGVC010000283.1:0-2113 GCA_965652255.1 uncultured Fibrobacteria bacterium
GCCGCGTTGAGCGCCGCGGCCGTGGCCGCGGGCAGCACGTAGGTCTCGGAGTGCATGGGGTGGTCCTCGGCGCGCTCGGTCTGCACGGGCCGGAAGGTTCCCGCGCCCACGTGCAAGGTGAGCTTCGCCGAAAGGATGTTCCTCGCGGCCAGTCCGGCAAGCATCGCTTCCGACAGGTGCAAGGAGGCCGTGGGGGCCGCCACGGAGCCGAGGTTCTCCGCGAACACGGTCTGGTACGTCTCGGCGTCGGCGGCGTCGGCCTCGCGCCGGATGTACGGCGGCAACGGGATGTTTCCGACCTCCTCCAGCGCGTCGTAGAACTCCGCGCCCCCTGTGTCGAAGCGCAGCACGCGCTCGCCGCCGGGAAGAACCTCCAGGACCTCGGCGACGAGCTTCGCCTTCGGTTTCGCGTTCGAGCCGGACGATCCGTCCACCCCGAAGAAAACCCGCCGTCCCGGCTGCAGCTTCTTGCCTGGTTTCGCCATGCATTCCCAGGCCGCGTTCCCGCCCGCGTCCGATGCGCGCGGCTTCAGCAGCAAGACCTCGATCGCGCCTCCACTCTCCAGCGTTCCCTGCAACCGCGCCCGCAAGACCTTCGTGTCGTTGAGAGCCAGCATGTCGCCGGGCCGCAAAATGCGGACGAGGTCCTTCGCCTGCCCGAAGGCCCAGCCTTCCGGCTCGACGGGCAGTGGAAAATCCTTCGGCAGCGAGCCGGAAGCCGCCACGACCATGAGCCGCGCCTCGCCGCGCGGCAAGGGCCGCAACGCGATCTGCGATTCGGGGAAGTCGAAATCAAAGGCCGCAGTCAACATGATTGGCCGCAAAAGGTCGCAAAGACCACGAAAAACTGAAGGGGCGAGGCGCGCCTCGCCCTTATGCTCGGATGCATGTCGGTGAAATTTGGCGTTCCCAAGGGGATTTGAACCCCTGTCGCCGCCGTGAAAGGGCAGTGTCCTAGGCCACTAGACGATGGGAACAAGAAAGCGCGAGTCCGTTTGCACGGGGATGCCAAAGGTAGCAACGCGGGGGGTACATTTTCCAGACCAAGGCTGGTCGTTCGGGGGGCTTCGTTGAAAATCCGTCTGGTTTGCGTGGGGAAGATGAAAAATCCGGCGCTGCGCGCACTCGCGGAGGAATACGCCGGGCGGATCGGGCGCTTCGTCGCCTTCGAGGTCGTCGAGCTGCGCGACGGCAAGGCACGGGACGGCGCGGCGCGCCCGGCGGAGGAAGCCAAGGCCCTGGCCGCGGCGTTGGAAAAGGGCGCGGGTTTCGCGAACGCTTTTCTTCTCGACGAGCGGGGCGACGCGCCCGACACCCCGGCGCTCGCGCGCCTGCTCGACAAGGCCATGCACCGCGCGGCGGCGCTCGACTTCGTGATCGGGTCGTCGCACGGCGTCGATCCCGCGCTCAAGGCGAAGATTCCCGTCCACATGCGGCTCAGCAGCCTGACGCTCACGCACGAGTGGGCGAGGGCGCTCTTGCTCGAGCAGGTGTACCGGGGGTTCTGCGTGCTGAAGGGGCTGCCGTATCACCACTGAGGAGGCACAACATCACAACAACACAACAATAGAAGCCCAAGAATACGGTGCTGGCGCGCGATAGCTGGAGCAAGCTGTGTTTATTGTTGTGCTGCTGTGATGTTGTATTGTTCTATCGTTTTCGGATTGCCCGACGCTATCATGCCTTCCCCTCTTCGCTACCTCGTCCGCGAGATCGCCCTTCCCGTCGGCGCGTCCGAGGAGGCGCTGCCGCGCGCGGTGGCGGAATACCTCCGCCTGCCGGCCAAGGCGGTGGGCGAGGTGCGCATCGTGCGCAAGTCGCTGGACGCGCGCGCGCGGAACCGTCCGGTGTGGCGCTACGCGGTGGAGTTCGCCACCGAACGGGCGCTGAAGCACCCGCGCCTCGCTCCCGTCCTCTCGGCGGAGGCGCCACCACCTGCTTCCACGGGGAAGTATCGGCTGCCCGGGCGGAACGTGGCCGTGGTCGGCAGCGGGCCCGCCGGCCTGGCGGCGGCATTGGGCCTGGCCCGCAAGGGGTACGCCATTACCGTCTTCGAGATGGGGAAGGGCGTGATCGAGCGGTTTCGCGACATACGCCGCCACGTGAAGCAGGG
>CBFGVC010000284.1:0-2097 GCA_965652255.1 uncultured Fibrobacteria bacterium
CGCTGCGGCAAATCCTCGACCTGTACGTGTGCCTTCGCCCGGTGCGCTGGTTCACGGGGGTTCCTTCGCCCGTCAAGCATCCCGAGAAGGTGGACATGGTGATCTTCCGCGAAAACACGGAGGACATCTACGCCGGCATCGAGTGGGCCGGCGGCACCGCCGAGTCGGCCAAGGTCCTCGCCTTCCTCGAGAAGGAATTCCCCAAGCAGTTCGCCAAGATCCGCTTCGGCACCGAAAAGGCCTCGCGGGAGTGGCAGAAGGTGCTGGAGGCTTCGGGCGCGCCCGCGCGCGCGGTGGGCCTCGAGGTGGGCGTGGGCATCAAGCCCGTGAGCAAGCTCGGCACCGAGCGGCTGGTCCACAGCGCCATCGCCTACGCCATCAAGCACGGCCGCAAGAGCGTGACGCTGGTGCACAAGGGCAACATCATGAAGTTCACCGAAGGCTCCTTCCGCGACTGGGGCTACGGCGTGGCCAAGGAGTTCTTCGGCGCGGTCGAGATCGACGGCGGCCCGTGGTGCAAGATCCCCGACGGCAAGCCCGGCGCGGGGATCGTGATCAAGGACGCGATCGCGGACATCACGCTGCAGCAGGTGCTGACGCGCCCCGAGGACTTCGACGTGATCGCCACCTTGAACCTGAACGGCGACTACCTCTCCGACGCGCTCGCGGCGCAGGTGGGAGGCATCGGCATCGCCCCGGGCGGCAACGCCAACTACCTCACCGGCCACGCCATCTTCGAGGCCACGCACGGCACGGCGCCGAAGTACGCGAACCTCGACAAGGTGAACCCCGGCTCGGTCGTGCTTTCGGGCGTGATGATGCTGGAGCACCTGGGCTGGACCGAGGCGGCGGAGGCCATCGTGACGGCGCTGGAGAAGACCATCGGCGCGAAGACGGTCACCTATGACTTCGCCCGGTTGATGGACAGGGCGAAGGAAGTCGGTTGCTTCGAGTTCGGGAAGCTGGTGGCGGAGGCGATTCCGGCGAAGTAGTCGGGTGTCGGGAGTCAGGTGTTGGGAGCGAAAGAAAGAACGATGGGTGGGGCAGCGGCCAAAAACGCCCCTGCTCCCGCCCCCCGACTCCCTACTCCCGACAAACAACGGATGGGTTAGGCGGAGCGTGAGGAAAACACGCGGCGCGGCCCCCGGAGACGGGGTCGATGTCCGAAGGAGACGATATGGCTGGCAAGGACGTCAAGAACACGGGCGCGGAGAGCGCCGCCGACGGCAAGGAAGTTCTCTTCACCATCACCCGCGACCACCTCGACACGGGGTTGCGCGGCTTCCCGGTGGGCACCTGCCCCATCAGCGACGTGGATCCCGTCAAGGGCCTGAGCTACGGGGGCTTCCCCATCGCCAAGCTCGCCGACCTCGAGCCCGAGGAGGTCATCCACCTCCTTTTGCGCAAGCAGCTTCCCGCCTCCACCGAGCAGTTGGCGATGTTCCACGGCGAGTTGGTGGGCCAGGGCCCCCTGCACCCCGGCATCCTGAAGCTGCTCGAGAGCTTCCCGCGCGACGGGCACCCGATGAAGTGGTTCATCGGCGGCCTGATCGCGATGGGCATGTTCGAGCCGAACGACGACTACCGCAAGGATTGCCTGCGCGTGATCGCGCAGCTGCCCGAGCTGGTCGCCGCGATCTTCCGCATCCGCAGCGGCTGGGGCGCGCCCATCGCCTCGCGACCGGAACTGGGCTGGGTGGAAAACTTCGTGCACATGCTGGGCGCGCCCGGCGCCTCGAAGGATCTCACGCGCCTCCTGCGCGTGTTCATGATCCTGCACATGGACCATGGCGGCGGGAACCTTTCGACGTTCGTCGGGAAGGCGATCGCGTCCGGCCAAGAGGACATGTACGGTTCGCTGGCGGGCGCGATGGCGGGCCTGGCGGGCCCGCTGCACGGGATGGCCAACCAGGAGTGCCTGCGCTTCGTGAAGGAAGTGGCGGAGACGATCAAGGATCCTTCCGACACGGCAAAACTGGACGAGTACATCGAGAACCGCCTGGCCTCGGGAGGCGTGCTCTTCGGCTTCGGCCACGCCGTCTTGCGCGTGGAGGATCCCCGGGCGACGGTGCAGTACGCGCTGGGCGAGGAGATCGC
>CBFGVC010000285.1:0-2095 GCA_965652255.1 uncultured Fibrobacteria bacterium
CAGGGCGGCCGCCGCAAGGGCGCCATGTGCGCCTACCTCGAGACCTGGCACATGGACATCGAGGAGTTCCTCGACCTGCGCAAGAACACCGGCGACGACCGCCGCCGCACGCACGACATGAACACGGCGAACTGGATCCCCGACCTGTTCATGAAGCGCGTGGTGGAGGACGGCCCCTGGACGCTGTTCAGCCCCAACGAGGCCAAGGACCTGCACGACCTCTACGGCAAGGCCTTCGAGGAGCGCTACAAGTTCTACGAGAGCGAGGCCGCGGCGGGCCGCGTCCGCACCTTCAAGACCATCCGCGCCAACGACCTTTGGCGCAAGATGCTCTCGATGCTCTACGAGACGGGCCATCCGTGGATGACGTTCAAGGATCCCTCCAACCTGCGTTCTCCCCAGCGCCACGCGGGCGTGGTGCACAGCTCGAACCTGTGCACCGAGATCCTGCTGAACACCAGCGCGGGGCAGGAGATCGCGGTGTGCAACCTCGGCTCGGTGAACCTCGCCGCGCACGTGCGCGAGGGCAAGCTCGACGAGGCGATGCTCGAGAAGACGGTGACCACGGCGATGCGCATGCTCGACAACGTGATCGACATCAACTACTACCCCGTCCCCGCGGCGCGCAATTCCAACCTGAAGCACCGCCCGGTGGGCCTCGGCATCATGGGTTTCCAGGACGCGCTCTACGCGGCCGGGATCTCCTACGCCTCGGACGCCGCCGTGGAGTTCGCCGACATGAGCATGGAGGCGATTTCGTACCACGCCATCATGGCCTCCTCGCAGCTCGCCCGCGAGCGCGGCGCCTATCCGAGCTACCAAGGCTCCTCTTGGTCGCAGGGGCTCCTGCCCATCGACACGGTGAAGCTGGTGGCGCAGGAGCGCGGCATGGACGTGAAGATGGACGACTCGGCCCGCAAGGACTGGAAACCGGTGCGCGAGAGCATCGCGCGCTGGGGCATGCGCAACAGCAACTGCATGGCCATCGCCCCCACGGCCACGATCTCCAACATCATCGGCGTGGCCCAGTCCATCGAGCCCACCTACAAGAACCTCTACGTCAAGAGCAACCTCTCGGGCGAGTTCACGGTGATCAACACCTACCTCGTGGACGCGCTCAAGGAAAAGGGGCTGTGGGACAAGGCCATGGTCGAGGACCTCAAGTACTTCGACGGCGAATTGGCCGAGATCGGCCGCATCCCGGCAGACCTCAAGCAGCGCTTCCTCACCGCCTTCGACGTCGACCCCAAGTGGCTGATCGCCTGCGCCATGAAGCGCCAGAAGTGGATCGACATGGGCCAGTCGCTGAACCTGTACATGGCCCAGCCCAGCGGCAAGAAGCTCGACGCCATGTACAAGCTGGCGTGGGAATCGGGCCTCAAGACCACCTACTACCTGCGCGCGCTGGGCGCCACGCAGGCCGAGAAGTCCACCCTGAACCGTACGCGCGGCGTGAACGCCGTGAGTTCCGGCGGCGCGGCGGCCCCGGCCGCACCCGTCGTTTCCGAGGCCGAGGCGCAGGCCGCCCTCGAGAAGCTGCGCGCCGAGGCCCGTCCGACCAAGCCCGAAAACCCCGAAGGAGCGGCCTTGGCCTGCTCCATTCTCAACGGAGAGGATTGCGAAGCATGTCAATAATCTGGGACGAAGACACGAAGACCATTCCCGCCGCCGCGCCTGCAGCCCCGAAGGCCCCCGAGCCGGAAAAGCTCGCCTCGCTGCTCGGCGAGTCCACGGGCCGCGTGAAGGTCGACGAGAAGAAGATCATCAACTGCCGCGCCGACCTGAACCAGCTCGTGCCCATCAAGTACGAGTGGGCGTGGAAGAAGTACCTGGACGCCTGCGCCAACCACTGGATGCCGCAGGAAGTCAACATGTCGCGCGACATCGAGCTCTGGAAGAGCAACCAGATGACCGAGGACGAGCGCCGCGTGGTGAAGCGCAACATGGGCTTCTTCTCCACGGCCGATTCGCTGGTCGCCAACAACATCGTGCTGGCGGCCTACCGCCACATCACCAACCCCGAGTGCCGCCAGTACATGCTGCGCCAGGCCTTCGAGGAGGCGCTGCACACGCACGCCTACCAGTACATCGTGGA
>CBFGVC010000286.1:0-2078 GCA_965652255.1 uncultured Fibrobacteria bacterium
GTGGGCGGCGCCATGCTCTATGCCGACCTCTGGCATCGCGCGCGCGGCGACGAATCGTGGCGCCCCTTCCTCGAGGATGCGCTCATCCTCTCGCAGGCCTTCGCATGGAACTCGGCGATCAACCTCAACGTGCGCGCCGCGCGCGTCCACCCGCGCCCCTTCGTGTACGGCACGGCCGCCCCCGAATCGCACCGCCGCGACGGACAGGCGGCCGGCAGCTTCTACTCGGGACACGCCTCCGCGGCGTTCGTGGGCGCGGTGTATTTCGCCACGGTGTATCCGCTCCGTCACCCGGACTTCGAGCACAAGGGGTGGCTTTGGGCGGGCAGCCTCTCCGCCGCCACGACGGCGGCCTGGCTGCGGGTGGCGGCCGGAAAGCACTTTCCCAGCGACGTCATCGCCGGAGCGGCGATGGGCAGCCTGGTGGCGCTGGGATTCGTGCAGCTGCACCTGAAGGAGAGCGAGGCGTGGGGGTGGAGGCCGGTGCCCGTGGTGACGCCGGAGGGAAGAGCGGGGGTGGCTGCGGTGAGGCGATTGTGAACAACCAGCACAACATCACAGCATCACAACATCAGAACACGGACCTCTGCTTCGACCGCGTGCAGTTCCTGTTGCTGGGCTGTTGTGATGCTGTGCTGAAAAACTCTTTTACCCCAATTGCTTCGCCGCTTCGTACACGTTCGCGAACAGCTTCTCGAGCTTGTCCGTCGGCGTGGCGCTGAAGGCGATGCGCAGGATGCCGCCGAAGTTCACCGTGCCGGTGGAGTAGTCCGCCAGGAGCTTCTTGCGCAGCGCCTCCGCATCGGCCTTCACGGGCCGGATGCACATGAAGTATCCCGAGTTGAAGGGCAGGGCCACGAAGGCCTCCGCATACTCCGGATGCGCCGCAAGGATGGCGCGCACCTTGTCATAGCGCTGCTTGAGCAAGTCGTAGGCGCGCTTCTTTTCCGCCGCATAGGCGGGAGACGACCAGGCCGCGAGCAAAAGCGACTGCGCCGGGTGCGAGCTGTTCGAGATGTTCCCGCGGATGGCGCCGCCGGTCTTCGCCTCCAGCGCCTCGTACAGCGCGGGCGTCCCGCCCTTGATGCCGTACGTGAGGAAGCCCACGCGGAAGCCCCAGACGTAGTCTTCCTTGGTCGCGCCGTCGATCTTCACCGCGAGCAGGTTCTCGTGCGCGTCGGCGAGCGGCGCGAACACCGACTCCTCGTACACGCCCTTCTCGAAAACCAGCCCGAAGTACGCGTCGTCGAGCAGCGCCACCACCTTGTTCCCGGCGGCGGCCGTTTCCGTCAGCAGCGTCACGATTTCCTTCGCTTCCTCAATGGTCGGAGTGTAGCCCGAAGGATTGTTGGGGAAGTTGAGGCTGACGATTTTCTTGCCCGTCCCCGAGGAAAGCTTCTTCCGAAGCGCCCCCACGTCGAAACCGCCCTCAGGCGTGAACGTGTTGAACGTCTCCAGCCTCGCGCCCGTGGCCAGCGTGATGGCGAGGTCGTAGTTCTCCCAGTAAAGATCCGGGATGAGCACCGTGTCCTGCGGGTCGCAGAAGAGGTAACCCGCCATCGAAATTCCGTGCGTGAGCGCCGAGGTCACGACCGGCGTGCTGATCGCCTTGCCGGGATTTCCACCAAGCGACGGGCTCTTCTTGACGATCATCTCCTTCCACAGCTTGCGGAGGTCGGGGCGGCCCGGGCTGGGCGCGTAGGTGAACGCGTTTCCCTTGGGCAGCTTGATCGCGTCGGCCAGGCTCGGCAGCACCAGCGGGCTGCCGTCCTCCTCCAGCGCGATGCCGATGGTTGCGTTGATGTCCTTGCCCTGCGCCTCAGCCGACTGCGACAGCACCCCGAGCTTGGGGAAATAAATCGCCTTGCCCCGCGCCGAGAGCATGTCGAGCACTTGCGGGTGGGTCTTGGCGATGGCGTCGTTGAGCTGCCGGGCTTGCGGATCGAGGGACATGTTCAGGGACTCCGGCTCGGTCGGTTCCCGAGCTTGTCGAGGGACGTGGTTTTAGGCCGGTAAATGTAGCTCGGGGGAGCGGGAGGGAGGGCGGGAAGGCAGGAAGGCGGGAAGGGGAACACCGG
>CBFGVC010000287.1:0-2049 GCA_965652255.1 uncultured Fibrobacteria bacterium
TTTTGGACGCGCTCAAGGACGAGCAGGCCCAGGGCATCACCATCGACACGGCGCGCACGTTCTTCAAGTCGCAGAAGCGCGACTACGTGATCATCGACGCGCCCGGCCACATCGAGTTCCTCAAGAACATGGTGACGGGCGCGGCCCGGGCCGAGGCCGCGGTGCTGGTCATCGACGCGAAGGAAGGCATCCAGGAGAACAGCAAGCGCCACGGCTATTTGCTCTCGATGCTCGGCATCAAGCAAATCGTGGTGGCCGTGAACAAGATGGACCTCGTCGATTATTCGCGCGAGGTGTTCGAGAACATCCGCGACGAGTACGTCGCGTTCCTGGCGCGCATCGGCGCGACCCCGCGCTTCTTCGTCCCGCTCGCGGCCTTCCCGGGCGAGAACATGGTGAAGGCGTCCGAAAGGATGCCGTGGTACAAGGGCCCCGACCTGCTCTCGGCCGTGGACGCCTTCGAGAAAGCGCCCACCAAGGACGATCAGCCCTTCCGCCTGCCGGTGCAGGACGTGTACAAGTTCACCGCGCGCGGCGACGACCGCCGCATCACGGCGGGCCGGGTGGAATCGGGAACCTTGCGGGTGGGCGACAAGGTGATCTTCTATCCCTCGCTGAAGTCGAGCACGGTGAAGAGCATCGAGGGCTTCAACGCCCCCGCGCGCCGATCCATCGACGCGGGATATTCGACGGGCGTGACGCTGGCCTCGCAGCTCTACGTGGGCCGCGGCGAGATCATGGCCCGCGCCGACGAGACGCCGCCGCAGGTGGCCGACTCCGTCCGCGCGAACGTGTTCTGGATGGGCCGCGCGCCCTTGCGCATGGGCAAGGATTACTTCCTGAAGCTGGGCACGGCGAAGGTGGCCGCGCGGCTGGAGCGCATCAACTTCAAGATCGACGCGTCGGAGAGCGGCGGCGAGGCGAACACCGATTTGGTGGAGCGCCACGACGTGGCCGACGTGGTCTTGCAACTGCGCAAGCCCATCGCCTTCGACCCGACCTCGCTTTTGGAGTCGACGGGTCGTTTCGTGATCGTTGACGATTACGAGATCGCGGGCGGCGGCATCATCCGCGAGGGCCTGGCCGACGAGGCCCGCAAGGCGGCCGAGGCGGAGCGCGCGGCGGCCACGTTGTGGGCGCGCGAGGCGAAGCCGGGCGCGGTGGTCTTCCTGGCGGGAGACGAGCCGGCCCTGGACGGCGCGGCCGACGTTTTGCGCGCGAAGCATCCGGTGCTGGGGCCGCTCAAGCCCGACGCGGGGCTGGAGGCCTTGGCGGACACGCTGTTCCACGTGGCGACGGCGGGCATCACGGTGTTCGCCCGGGTCGAGGATCTCGATTCCTTCGACGTGGAGAAGCTCGACCTGCGCCTGGCCTCGGTGCCGCGCCGCTGGGTCCGCACGGCGGACGAAGCTTCGGCCGTGGCGAAGGAATTCGGGGCGTAAGGCGATCGCCTCGATACATCCGCCTACGGCGGACACTCGGCGACCGATGGGGTTTGCCGGTCATCGAGTGCCCGCGTGGAACGCGGGTGTATCGAGATGCCGGCACGCTCCCTCTTCAAAGAACTAACTTCCCCCTCATGTCCGACTCGTCCCAATCCTCCCCCAACGTCGTCCCGCAAAAAACCGCCGTGACGCGGGCCGATCGCGAGCGCGCCCTTTTGAAGGGGGCGGGGCAGCGGGGGGTGGTGCTGTGGTTCACGGGCCTTTCGGGCAGCGGAAAGTCGACGGTCGCCAGCGAGGTGGAGCGGCGGCTGAACGCCGCGGGGCGGCTGACCTACCTGCTTGACGGCGACAACATTCGCCATGGGCTGTGCGCGGATCTCGGGTTCTCGGATGCGGATCGGGTGGAGAACATCCGGCGGGTTTCGCACGTGGCGAAGCTTTTTTGGGATGCGGGGGTGATCACGCTCGTGTCGTTCATTTCCCCGTTTCGGGCGGAGAGGGATCAGGCGCGAGGCTTGGTCGGACCGGATTTCGTCGAAGTGTTCGTGGACGCGCCGCTGGAGCTGTGCGAGCGGCGCGACGTGAAGGGGCTTTACAAGAAGGC
>CBFGVC010000288.1:0-2033 GCA_965652255.1 uncultured Fibrobacteria bacterium
CACGACGTCTTTCCGACGCGTTCACACCACCCAAGCGGGACTTCAAGAATGATTCGCCTTTCCATCGCGGCGCTCACGGCATTGCTCCTTGCGGGTTGGGGCGGCGAGGCATCCGCCCGCCAGACCCGGCTCGGGATCGACATCACCGCGTTGGGGCTCATTCCCCTGGCCGAGCACGAGCGGATCGCGGGTCCCGGCATGGGCGCGCTGGCGGGGATCGAAGGCGAGGCGTCGCCCGGATTCGGACTGACGCTGCGGGGCGGGTACATCAGCCAGATGGCGCGCGGCGGGTACACGCGCGAGATGATCCCCATCCTGGGCGGGATCAAGCTGACGTCCTACAGCTCGTCCATCTACCTCGCCGGCGAGGCGGGGCGCGTCAACATCCGCGACGAATACACGGGCGACGCGCTCGTCCCCGGCGAGGACCGCCGCAACACGAAGACCGCGTGGGGCGTGGGCATCGGCTCGGCCGCCGACCGGCTCGACCTCCGGCTTTCCTTCCACGTGTGGAACACCGACAAGATGTCGGAGAGCATGACGGTCGGCATCAGCCTCGCGTTCCTGATCCTGGGCTCCTGATCCGACGATACGTTTTCGTCACACCGGCGCGCGCGCGAACGCGCCGTCCGCAAGTTTCCGGAACAGGACGCACGACGCCTCGATTTCCACGCGGCGGATGGACACGCTCTCCACGTTCATGCCCGCGGGCACGCCCTTTTCACGCGCGAAGTCCGTGAGCTCATCCGCGAGTTCCGCGCACAGGTCGACGGAGCGTTCCAGAATGTCGTGTGAATGGCGGAGCTCGTTTTCAAGCCAGCGCGGAAACCGGATCCCGAGCCACTGCATGAACTCCATCGTCTTGAGCGAGCCGCAGGGCGCGAAGCTGAACACGATCGGGGGCGCTTCCACTTCGGCGGCGGCGAACCGCAACGCGTAGTCCGAGATGAGGGACTTGGTCGACTGTACGTCGTAGACGGTTTGGGAGACGAAGAACCGGCAGCCCGCCGTGTGTTTGGCCAGAAGCCGTTCGTGCTCCGTCCCTTTTTCCAGATGCCGTTCGGCGATGGCGACGCCTCCGAAACACAATTCCGGATGCGTTGCGTGTGCCTGCCGGTACGCGTCCCGAAGCCCCAACGTTCCGGCCGCCCGGCCGCCCTCGCCCCGGCTTGTCGAGGCGCCCACGAAGACGGCAAGGTCCTCGCTTCGCGCAACGTGTTCCATCCAGCGCGAGAAGCCGTCTTCGGTGAGGCCGCCCACGCTCTTGTAGAGAATCCTGGGCGCGTCGATGGCGTCCAGATGTTCACGTGCGTATTCCAGGGGATCCAGGGCCGGAAGAAAGGGAAACGGGCGGGGGGCTCCGGTGCGGCCCGGTTCGTCCTGCACGTCGTAGACGATCACCCCGTCTGCGCCCAGCGCGTTGATGCGCGAGGCCTGCCCCGCCGCGATTTCACGGTTTCGTTCCGGCGCGTTGCCCGCCTTGGGAGGCGAGATGCCGTAGAGACGCGGGCCTTGGCGGGAGAGAATCAAATCCTTGAGCATGTTCTGGAATCCATCGGCTGAAAAAAAGCCTCCCCGCGAGGAGAGGCTTTTTGAAGGTGCGGGAGGTCGGGAATCAGTAGCGGTAATGTTCGGGCTTGTACGGCCCGTTCACGTCCACGCCGATGTAGTCGGCCTGTTCCTTCGTCAGCTTGGTCAGCTTCGCGCCGATCTTCGCCAGGTGCAGGCGGGCGACCTCTTCGTCGAGGTGCTTCGGCAGCACCGTGACGCCGATCTCGCGCTTGTCCTTGGTGGCCCACAGCTCGATCTGCGCCAGCGTCTGGTTGGTGAAGGAGTTGGACATCACGAAGCTCGGGTGGCCGGTGGCGCAGCCGAGGTTCACCAGACGGCCTTCGGCGAGCATGTAGATGCTGTTGCCGGTGGCGAAGGTGTACTTGTCCACCTGCGGTTTGATGTTCAGCTTCTTGACGCCGGGCAGCTTCTCCAGCTTGTCGACCTGGATCTCGTTGTCGAAGTGGCCGATGTTGCAGACG
>CBFGVC010000289.1:0-1984 GCA_965652255.1 uncultured Fibrobacteria bacterium
GCCGCCGTGGCGGCGGGAGAGGGAGCATTCAGCACATGAAGGCTTCCATCGCCCTCCGCGAAATGGAAGTCGTCCACCAACGTCCCGTCGGCCCGCATGGCCTGCGCCCGGATGCCCGCTTCGCGCGGCTCGAGCATGTCGGCCCGCACGGCGGGGATGAGTCGTTGCAGGGCCTTGGCGAACAGGTCCTTCGACCATGACCGCCGGAACTCCATCCATCCCATGCGCCAATGCTTCTTTGCGAGGGCGCGGAACCCGGAGTTGCCCAGGATTTCCAAGGTGTCGCGCAAGTTCAGGTCGAGCCTGCCGTACGCCTCGCGGCCCATGGCCAGCACGGCGTTGGGGCCGCATTCGGTGCCGCCCCCGATCATTCGGGTGAAGTGCACCCCCAGGAAAGGAAAGGCCGGGTCGGGAACCGGGTAGATGAGGTGGCGGACGAGCGAAGGCGCATCGGCGCGCAGCGAATAGTATTCCCCCCGGAAGGGCACGATGGACATGCCGGGATCGACTCCGTCCAGCCGCGCGAGGCGGTCGCTGTATTGTCCCCCGCAATTCAGGAAGAAGGCGGCGGCATGGCGGTTACCCGCGGCGGTCACGACCGTCTTCGCGTCCTGTTTTCCCGACAGCCCGACGACGCCTTCGCCAGTCCGGATCTCGCCTCCCAACGCCCGGATCCGGTCCGCAAGGCGGGAGCACACTGCTGGGTAGTCTATGATCCCCGTCTGGGGCACGCGCAGCGCGGCGAGGCCCGCTGCATGGGGTTCGATTTCACGCAGCCCCCGGATATCCAGCCGCTCCACGCCCCCGAGGCCATTCTGTGCGGCGCGCTCGCGAAGCGCCTCGAGCCGGGGCAATTCTTCCTCTTCGGTCGCCACGATGACCTTGCCGCATATCTCGTGCGCCACGCCATGCTCGCGCGCGAAGACGATCATTTGCGCGTATCCCTCGCGGCAAAGCTCGGCCTTGCGGCTTCCAGGCTTGTAATAAATGCCCGAATGCAATACGCCGCTGTTGCGGCCCGTCTGGTGCCGGGCAAGGCCCGATTCCTTTTCGAGCAATAGCAGGCGGAGGCCGGGGGTTTTCTCGAGGATTCTCCAGGCCGAGGCGAGGCCGACGATGCCGCCTCCCGCCACGATCAAATCGTGCGTCATGTTTTCGATCCGTCTTTGAAGTATGTCGCGTCGCGCATGGGGTCGGATGCGGGCCTTGCGCTAGAAGAGCACCGCGGCCGTCACGCCCACGTATGCCGCCATGCCCCCCAGCAGCCCCCCGTCCCGCATCAGTTCCCCCGAAAGGTTTTCGCCGTACCCCCGCTCCATCACGAGCCACAAGTACCGGAACATCACGAAGGCCGCGAAGGGCAAGGTGTAAAGCAGCCGTTCCGTCCCGTGAAAGGCCACCGTCGCCGGGCTCATGGCGTATAGCCCGTAGGCCATCAGGGCGCATGCCGCCGTCACCCCGAGCAGCACCCTCAGGAATTCGGGGGAATATTCCTCCACCACGGCGCGCTTCGATCCGGAAGCCTGCGACTCATCCATGCGCTCGGCATAACGCTTCGAGAACCCGAGGAACAGGCTCAGGAGGAAGGTGCATAGCACGAACCACCGGGAGGGGGGGATGCCGATGCCCCAGGTGCCGGCCAAAAGGCGCAGCAGGAACCCCGAGGCGATGCAGAAAACATCCAGGATCACGACGTGCTTCAGCCAGCGCGAGTAGGCGACGTTGATCAGGCCATAGGCCGCGAGGATTCCGGCGAGGCGGGGGTTCACGTAAAACGACAGGGCCAATGCGCCCGCGGCGCATGCAAGGCCCAAGGCGATCGCGGCCGGCACGGAAACCGCCCCCGATGCCAGCGGGCGCTCGCGTTTGCGCGGGTGGTTCCGGTCGGTCTCGCGGTCGAGCAGGTCGTTGAGGACGTAAACGGCGCTGGAGGCGAGGCAGAACGCCACGAAGGCTTCCAGCGCGCGGGCCAGCATGGCGCCGT
>CBFGVC010000290.1:0-1980 GCA_965652255.1 uncultured Fibrobacteria bacterium
CGGTGGCTCCCTTTTTAACCGCCATTCACCTACCTGGGGGGCGCGGGTGGGGGGGGGGTAGTGGGTGGTGGGTGGTGGAAGTTTGGTTGGTTCGCGGCGTGTTCGATTGCTCATTGTTCACGGCTCATTGCCCATCTCCTCATAAAATTCCCAGAAGGCCCGGGCGGCCGCTTCGTAGGAGAAGGCCTGGGCGCGGCCGCGGGCGTTGGCGCGGTAGCGCGCGAGGCGCGCCGGGTCGTTCGCCAATGCGAGGATGCCGTCGCGCAAGGCGCCCGGTTCGCGATGCCGGAAAACATCTCCGCACTCTCCCGGGACTATGATCTCCCGCGGCCCGCCCTCGTCGCTGACCAGGCACGGCAGGCCTGAGGCGAGCGCCTCCACCACGCTGTTCCCGAAGGTGTCGGCGAGGCTGGGGAACACGAAGATGTCCGCCGAGGCGAACACGCGCGCCAGCATGCCGTCGCGCAAGGTGCCCGTGAAGTGAGCGCGGCCGCCGGGCGCGAGCAGGCTTTTCATCTCCTCGAGCCAGGGCCCGTCGCCGGTCACCACGAGGCGAAGGTCGGGCCGGGCGCGCAGCGACTCCAGGAAGGCTTCGGCAAGGGAGGCGAGGTTCTTTTCTCGCGAAACCCGGCCGACGTAGAGGAGCTTCAGCCCGTCCTCCGGAACCCCGTAGGCCTGCCAGGTGGAGGGATCGCGCAATTCCGGGCGAAAGAACTCGAGGTCCACGCCGCGGGGGAGCTTGCGGACGCGCGGCGCGGGAACCCCCATGGCGACGACCTTTTCGCGGTAGGAATCCGAGGGGACGATGACGGGCCCGGCCAGCCGCGTGAAAAAGCGCGTCCACCATTGCACGAAGCGGATGCCGAGCCGCCCCTTCATCAGCACCTCGCTGTAGACGATGATGTCGGTGCGATAATGCGAGAGCGTGCGGATGCCCGCCGACTTGGCGACGAAGAGGCACAGGGTGGAGACGGGGCCGGGCGTCTCGAACTCGATGAGGTCCACGCGTTGCTCCCGCAGGAAATCGACGAAGGCCCGCAGCCGCACCACGACGAGCTCGCTATGGTCGTATCCCGCCTGGTTCATCGAGATTCTGCCCGGCGCGAGGACGAGGGATCCGTCGGGGCCTTCGCGACGGGGCGCGCGGGAGTGGAAGGACGCGCCGAAGAGGAAGGCCGCATGCCCTTGCCGGCGAAGCTCCCGGAGCTGGATCCGCGAGCTGAGCGCGATGCCGTTGACCTCGTCGAGGTTGTCGCTCACGCAGGCGACGCGGAGCCCGTTTCCCGGAACCTTCCCCCGACGACCGAATCGCAGGCGGAGAATACCCGGCAAGTTCGCGAGGTACTCGAGAAAAAAAAGCGACATGAACACGACCACGCCGCCCGCCCCCCACTTCAAATGAGGGCGACGAGGGGGGATTTCGCGAAATCGGGATGAATCGGGAACGGACACGGGGCAAAATTAGTTGGTGCGGGGCACGTCGCGATGAATGCACCCCGTCCGACCTGTTTAAATTGCTGGCATGATTTTCCGATCGCTCGCCCGAATCCTGGCCTTCCTCGCAGCTTGCGCCGTGTCCGCCCAGTCCGTCGCCCCGGGCTCCTCCCGCTGGGTCCTGATGGATCTTGGGCGTCTCCCCTCCCCGGAGGTCGTGGCCGTGGTCCGCGACGACCGCGACAACACCTATTACGGCACGCGCGGCGGCCTCACGGTGGAGGACAAGACCGGCGGCTTCCGCATCTTCACGCGCGCGGGAACGCGCGGCGACCTCGCTTCCGACTCGATCACCTGCCTGGGGCTGGACCGCTACCGCGACTTGTGGGTGGGGACCGACGGCGGCGGGCTGCACGTTTTCTCGGGCGGTTCCTGGAGGCGCCACACGCGCGAGAGCACCCGCGACGGGCTTCCCGACGACGGGGTCCTGTCGCTGGCGATGTACCGCGAGGAGCGGTGGGTCGGCACGCGCAACGGCTTCGCGGC
>CBFGVC010000291.1:0-1958 GCA_965652255.1 uncultured Fibrobacteria bacterium
GTGATGGCCAACGCCTGCGGCCCGTGCATCGGCCAATGGAACCGCAAGGACATGCCCGAAGGGGCGAACAGCATCATCACGTCCTTCAACCGCAACTTCCGGGGCCGCAACGACGGCAACAACGCCACCTTGGCCTTCATCGCCTCGCCCGAGCTGGTGACCGCCTACGCGCTGGCGGGCGATTTGCGCTTCAACCCGATGACCGACAGCCTTGCCGCGCCCGACGGCACGACCTTCAAGCTCGCCGAGCCCAAGGGAGAAGCGTTGCCGCCGAAGGGCTTCTCGTTCAACGACGGGGGCTTCGTGCCCCCGGCCAAGGACGGCTCGAAGGTGGAGGTGATCGTGGCCCCCGACAGCCCGCGCCTGCAGATCCTCGCGCCCTTCGCGAAGTGGGATGGCAAGGACATCACCGGCGCGCGCGTGCTGGTGAAGGCCGCGGGCAAGTGCACCACCGACCACATCTCGCCCGCGGGCAAGTGGCTTGCCTTCCGCGGCCACCTCGACAAGATTTCCGACAATGCATTCCTCGGCGCGACGAACGCGTTCGAGGGCGAGGGCCGGGGCATCGGCACCGGGCGCAACGTGGTGACGGGCGAGGGCGGAAAGACCTTCTCGGCGATCGCCCGCGACTACAAGTCGAAGGGGATCGGCTGGGTGGTGTTCGGCGAGGAGAATTACGGCGAAGGCTCCTCGCGCGAGCACGCGGCGATGTCGCCGCGCTTCCTGGGCGGCAAGGCCGTGATCGTCAAGAGCTTCGCCCGCATCCATGAGACGAACCTCAAGAAGCAGGGCTTGTTACCTCTGCACTTCGTGAATCCGGCCGACTACGACAAGGTGCGGGAAGACGACGTGGTGTCGATCACGGGTTTGTCCGGCTTCGCGCCGGGCAAGAACCTGACGGTGACGCTGACGCATGCCGACGGTTCGGCGGATTCCTTCGAAGTCTCGCACACCTTCAACGCCGAGCAGATCGAGTGGTTCAAGGCCGGCGGGGCCCTCAATCTGATGCGGTGAACGCCGTGAAGGATCCCCGCCCGTGACGACCCCGCCGCCGCCCAAATCCTACTCAGGCCTGCGGACCCGGGTTCACGACATCATTTTCAAGACCGACACGAAGGCCGGCCGCGTCTTCGACGTCGTGCTGATCTGGGTGATCCTCGTGAGCGTGGCCGTCGTGATGCTGGAAAGCGTCGAGGCGGTGCGCATGGCGTTGGCGGGACCCCTGCACGCCATCGAATGGTTCTTCACGATCGCATTCACCCTCGAGTACGCCGTGAGGCTGTGGTGCAGCCCGCGGCGAGTGCGCTATGCGCTCAGTTTTTTCGGCATCGTCGACTTGCTCGCCTTCCTTCCCACCTGGCTCGCCCTCGTCTTTCCTCCGCTGCACGCCTTCGGCGTGGTTCGCGTGTTCCGCCTGCTGCGCCTTTTCCGGGTTTTCAAGCTGCTGAGGTACATGCAGGAGGCCAGCCAACTCGCACAGGCCCTGCGGAATGCCCAGCCGAAAATCACCGTGTTCCTGACGACGTTGGCGGGCATCGTGGTGAGCCTCGGCTCCCTCATGTACCTGGTGGAGGGGGCTGCCTCGGGGTTCACCAGCATCCCGAAGTCGATCTATTGGGCCGTCATCACCGTGACGACGGTCGGATACGGGGACCTGGTGCCCGTTACCGTGGCCGGGCAGGCCATCGCCACCCTCGCCATGATCCTGGGTTATTCCATCATCGCCGTCCCCACCGGAATCATCTCGGCGGAGTGGGTGAATGTCGTGAGGGGTGGTCAGTCTCCGCGCGAATCGGCGATGGCGTCCAACGCCTGCCCGGGCTGCGGCCGAGGCGACCATCCGGCCGATGCGCGATTCTGCAGCGGTTGCGGGAAGGCGCTGACCGTCGCCTAGCTCCCGGGCTTTCGGAAAGCCCGCGTGCTTTTCTATCGTCCCAAAGCGTTTTCGTGACATTCCA
>CBFGVC010000292.1:0-1933 GCA_965652255.1 uncultured Fibrobacteria bacterium
CGTCGCCGTTGGTCGCCGTCACCGTGAAGGTATAGGCGGTTCCGTTCGTAAGCCCCGTGACCGTGCACGTCAGGGGGCCGGTTGTCCACGAGCAGGTCTTGCTTTCCGGAGAGGAGGTCACGGTGTATCCCGTGATCGCGCTGCCGCCGTCGGAGACGGGCGCGATCCAGCTCACGGCGACCTGCTTGTTCCCCGCGATGCCCGTTACGCCCGCGGGCGCATCGGGCGCGGCGGCCAAGGCCGCCGACGACGCGACAAGCAGGGCAAGAGCCAAGGCGCGGGCCCGGCGGGTGGAAAACAGGCACGAAAAAGTACGAAACAGAGCAAGCATGAAGCCCTCCTTGGATGCTCAACAACGAGACCGCCGATGCCTGGAACTCGCGTTGCCAAGGTTACCGTATGCGCGGTTTTTCACTTTAATTTTAAATATTACACTTGGCAATATCGATTGGGTCCTAAATCATGCCTGAAACCTGTAATTGCCAATATTTCATAAAATGGTCTGATGCCGAGAAACAGGAGAGGGGCGAGCGATGCGGGACCGTCTTATTACGATTCAAGACGATCGCATGGATTTACAAGTACCGGAAAAGTTTGCCGTCGACACGAAAAAACCGGGCGAAGAATCGCCTGCAGGTCTTGCCCCCCCCTAGATCCGCCAGTCGATCGGTTCTTTTCCCGCCTTCACGAGCAGCGCGTTCGCCCTGGAGAAGTGCCGGCAGCCGAAGAAGCCGTTGTGCGCCGAGAGGGGAGAGGGGTGCGCCGCCTTGAGCACATGATGGCGCGTCGCGTCGATGAGGGGCTCCTTGGCCTGGGCGTGGCGTCCCCAAAGCAGGAAGACGAGGCCCTCGCGCTTTTCCGACAACCGTCGCACGGCGGCGGCTGTGAACTCCTCCCAGCCCTTGCCGGCATGCGAGGCGGCGGCGCCGGCGCGCACCGTGAGCGTGGCATTGAGGAGGAAGACGCCTTGGTCGGCCCACTTCTCGAGGTTGCCGTGGTCGGGCATGCGGAATCCCCCCAAGTCTTTCAGGTCTTCTCGCAGTTCCTTGAACATGTTCTGCAGGCTGGGCGGCGGCGGCACGCCGCGCTGCACCGAGAAGCAAAGTCCGTGGGCCTGTCCGGGGCCGTGATAGGGATCCTGGCCGAGGATGACGACCTTGACCTTGTCGAAGGGGGTATGGTCGAAGGCGTTGAAGATGAGCGGGCCGGGAGGGTAGACGACGGCGCCGCGCCGCTTCTCCTCCAGCAAAAAATCCTTGAGCCGCGCGAAGTAATCCTTGGCGAATTCCTCGGCGAGCTCGCGTTTCCACGATGCTTCGATCTTCGGGTCGACGGCGGCGGCCATGGCCGCGCAAGTTAGCTTCGTGGGCTTCGCTTCTCACGCTTGGGCGGGCGATTCTCCCGGCCGGCCCCAAGGCCCTTGAGCGCGGCTTCAAGGGCCTTGAGCGGGGGAAGCTTCTGCTTGAGCGTCAGCACCGGGGCGAACAGGTCCCCTTCCCGCTCCACGCGCTTCACCACGTCCTCGGGGCCGAAGACGAGGCGCGCCGCGCCTTTCGCTGACATTCCGGATTCCACTTCCTTCCACTCCAGCGGCGTGGAGACGGTGGGGCGATCCTTGGCGCGGAGGGAATAGACGTTGATCGTGGTCTTGTGGTCGTCGTTCTGGCTCCAGTCCACGAACACCTTTCCCTTGCGGAGCGCCTTCTTCATGCTGGAGACCACGGCCCCGGGCGTCGCGCGCTCGAGGCCCTCGGCCACGGCGCGGGCGAAGGCCTTCGTTTTCTCGTAGCTCGTCGCCGAGTTGAGCGGGACATATACCTGCATGCCCTTCGAACCCGAGGTCTTGGGGAAAGCCTTGAGCCCCAGCGCGGCGAAGAGGTCGCGCAGGCGCAGGGCGACGGCGCAGCACTCCCGCAGCGCCGCGGGCGCGCCG
>CBFGVC010000293.1:0-1910 GCA_965652255.1 uncultured Fibrobacteria bacterium
TCGATGAATCCCGCGCGATAGGAGGCCGTGACCGGATGCGCGAAGGGCGCGGGCGCCACGGCGCCGCGCGCGATCGGCACGACCGGGTGCAGGGCGGGAATGGCCGGCATCGTCTGCGTCGTCGTGAGGCCGCCGACGGCGTTGTACCGGTTCTGCGAGTGGGCGTCGAGGCTGACATAGGGCGCGTACACCGCGCCCGACTTGGTCCCGGGGAGCGTGCTCAGCTTATGGAGGGCGCGCAGCCGGACATGCGCGTCCGGGTCGTTGATGCGGCCCTGTTCCAGGATGGCCGTGGTCGACGAAGCCTGCGCGGGCATCGCGTCGAGAGCGTTCCAGCGCACACCGGGCGAGGGGTGCAGGAGCAAGTCCTTGAGCACGGGCACCCAGGTCGCCGGGTCTGCGGCGAAGTGCCCGAGGCCCTCGAGCGTGCGGAGGGCGTGGATCACGACGGGCGTCTCGCCCAGCGCATCCACCGAGCGGATCGACAGGCGGGCCGAAAGCTTGGTGACGAGGCCGGGGTTCGTTCCGCGCTTCACGAGGAGGCGCTGCGCGTGCAGCCGCCACAGCAGGTTGGGGTGGTGCAGCGCTTCCACCAGCTGGTCCTCGTTCGCCTTCGAGAGGTCGAGGATGGCGTCAAGCGGGCGCCCGTCGTACCTCACGCGGTAGATGCGGCTGTGCTGGTTGTCGCGGATGGCGGAGATTTGCGCGTCGCCGCCTCCCTTGGGCTGGTGCCAGTTGTGGCTGAGCAGGTAGTTGTACCAGTCCACCACCCACACCGCGCCGTCGGGGCCGGTGTGGGCCTGGATCGGCGCCGTCCACGCGTCGGTGCTGGCGAAGACGTTGTAGGCCGACGCGACCCCGCTGCTGTCCTCGAAGCCCGTCCAGGTGCTTCCGTTTTTCCGGAGGTACATGGTGTGGCACAGGTGGCGCGGCGCCTCGCACACGAAGGCCGCGCGGTCCCAGTACTTCTCGGGAAAGTGGCGCGCCGTGTAGATGGATTGGTTGGAGGAGGAGGAGTAGCCCGGGTTGTTGATATGCCAGTGGGTGGTGACGGGCTTGGGGCACGAGTAGACCTGGTTCGCGGGAACCGGGGGCACCTCGGCGGGCGCCGCGGCGCAAGGATAGTTGGGAATGCGCACGACGGCGCTCGCCACGTTGCCGGGGTAAACCATGTGCCGGGAATGATCCCGGTTGGCCCTGCCGTAGAAGAACTGCCCGGTCTCCGTCATGCCGAGTCCCCAGGTGTTTTCCGCGGAGGAAGGCGTCAGGCGCTGGATCGCCGAGCCGTCCGACCGGGCCCGCCAGATGCTGCCTTGGTACTGCGTGCCTCCGACGGTGGAACTGTTGTAGCCCATCATCCCGTACACCCAGTTGTCGAGCCCGTACATCAGGTTCGAGAGGCTGCCGTGGGTGTCGATGCGGCTGAAGCCGGTGTAAAGGATGCGTCCGGCGCTGTCGGCCACGTCGTCGCCGTCCTCGTCCTTGAAGAGCAAAAGGTGCGGCGCCATGGCCACCACCAGGCCGTCGACCGTGTGCACCAAGCCGGTGACGAGGTTCAGGTTCTCGGCGAACACCTTCAGCGTGTCGGCCATGCCGTCGCCGTTGCGGTCCTCGAGGATGACGATGCGGTCGGTTCCGGTGAAGCCGGCGTTCAGGTTGTGGGGATAGTCGAAGGATTCCGCCACCCACACCCTGCCGCGCTCGTCGAATGCGATGGCAAGGGGCGCCCGCACGCCGCCCTGATGCGGCTTTTCGCTGGCCCACAGGTGCGCGCTGAAGCCCGGAGGCACCTGCACGCACCCTCGCGACGAGTCCGCGTCCACGCGATTGGGCATCTGCTGGAACTTGTTGTAATAGGCGCTTGGCCACTGCGGGTCGATGTCGCGCGGGTTCGTGTACGAGAACGTCGG
>CBFGVC010000294.1:0-1875 GCA_965652255.1 uncultured Fibrobacteria bacterium
CAGCACAGCAGCACAGCAGCACAGCAGCACAGCAGCACAGCAGCACAGCAGCACAGCAGCACAACAATAAAGTTACGGGACGTTCATTTTATTGTTCCGGTATTCTTCTGTTGTGATGCTGTGCTGTTGTGCAAGCCGTAAGCTATCTTCGCCTCCATGGATTTCTACCCCTTCCTCCTCTCCCTCCACCTGGTCGCGGTGGTGAGCTGGTTCGCGGGGCTATTCTATCTCGGCCGGTTGTTCATCTACCATGCCGAGGCGCTCGCGAAACCCGAGCCGGACCGCTCGGTCCTGGTGACGCAGTTCACGCTGATGCAGCGCCGCGTGTGGCGCGCCATCGTGTCGCCCGCGGCGGGGGCGACCTTCCTTTTCGGCATCTGGCTGGCGGTGGTCACGGGCGCGTGGCGGCTGCCGTGGTTCCATGTGAAGATCGCGCTGCTCGTGCTGCTCACGGCTTACCACGCGCTTTCGAACCGCTATCGTCTTGAGCTGGAAGCGGGCAAAGCCCGCTCCGTCCGCTTCTATCGCCTTTGGAACGAGGCGGCCACGGTGCTGCTCTTCACGATCGTGTTCACCGCGATCTTCAAGCGCGCCGCCGGCGCGGGCTGGGGCCTGCTTGCGGTGGCGGTCCTGACGGCAGTGGGGATGGGAGTGTTCCTGGCGAAGAAGCGTCGCGGCTGAAACCTCGCGCCGGGCGTGGGGAGCAGTACAACGGTACAGCAATAAAAACACAGCATCACAACAACAGGAACGCGGGCGAATCCCGTAGGGACGACGCATGCGTCGTCCCTGCCGAATCAATCCGGCAACCGGGGTTTCGCCCACGCAAACCCGTAAGCCCCGAGCAAGGCCCCCAGCAGCGTGAAGGCCGCGAAGAACTCCCCCCCGCCGAGCTGCGCATAGATGGGGCCCGGGCAGGTTCCCGTGATGTACCACCCCACGCCGAAGAGGAATCCGCCGAAGAAAACCCCCTTGTGCATGGGCACCGGCGGGACGACGACGTCTTCGCCGTAGGGTGTGCGCGGCCGCAGCCGCTTGACGAGCGCGACGAGCAGCGCGCCCGTGATCACGGCCGAGCCGATGATGAGGTAAAGGTCCGGCTCCTGGAAGTGGAACATGGCGCGGATCTTGTGCCAGGTGACCACTTCCGACTTGGTGAGCACGAGGCCGAAGAACGCTCCCAGCAGGATGAAGCGAAGGTTTTTCATGGCGCCACCCCTCCGAAGAGCAGGAGCGCCAGTCCCGCCGCCGCGAGCCCGCCCGCGAAGAACGAGAGCGTGGCGTAGAGGCTGGGAAGCTGCAGGCTCGAGAGGCCCATGATGGCGTGGCCCGAGGTGCAGCCGCGCGCCCAGCGGGTGCCGAAGCCGATGAGGAATCCGCCCGCCAGCAGCTTGAGCGCGCCGCCCGCGTTGTGGTAATGCGCGGGCAGGAACTCCACCGGGGCGCTCGAGAGGAAGCGCACGGCGACGAACGCGCCGAGCGCCAGCCCGCCGACGAAGAAAAGCTTCCACGCGTTGGCCTTGAGGTCGTAGTCGCGCAGGTAGCGCAGCTTGCTGCCCGGCAGCGCGATGGCGCACAGGTTGCGGAAGCTGCTGGAGACGCCGAGCGGCTTGCCGCCCAGCACGAGCAAAAGCCCGACGGTGAGCCCGATCAGCGGCCCGCTGATCCACCAAGGCCAGGGGGAGAGGAGGAGGTTCATGCCGGGGAAAATATGAAATCGGAAATATGAAACATGAAACATGAAACAGGAACAAGGCGGAATGCGAAATGAGAAAGTGGGGGAATGGGGTGAGGGGATGAAGGGCGGGAAGGCGGGAAGGGACTGAAAGGGGAACTTCCTGGGCGAGGATGGGGGGCGGGAGGGTTGGGGATAAA
>CBFGVC010000295.1:0-1858 GCA_965652255.1 uncultured Fibrobacteria bacterium
ACATGCGGCGGCGAACTTGTTGGAAATGGCCGAAGAGATGGGGATTGACGCAGTTCCGCTCGGAGGATTCCTTGATGCGGGACTCGAGGAGTTGTTGTTCCTCGGGCCGAAGGAGGAGTTCCCCCTGCTCGGCGTCGCGCTCGGCCCCGGCGGCACGCTGCCGCCCGCGGAAGGCCGTCCCTCCGGCGTGCCGGGGCCGCCGCCGGGCGAGGCGGTGCGGCGCGCGCAGGCGGATGATCCCATGATGGTGCAGCAGAACGCCTGCGAGCGCATCGAGGCGGAGGACGCCCGGCGGGACGCGCCCGAACCGCCCGTTCCCCTGCGGTTCGACGTCGGCGACTTCGACGCGCAGACGGTGATCCTGCGCCGCCGCTCCGCGCGGCGCTTCAACGGCGGCTCGGTCTCGCTGCGCGACGCCGAGGAAATGCTCCGCTTCGCGTTCCGTCCGCTGGGCGGAAACCGTGAAAGCCCGCTGCTCGTCCCCGGCGCGCTCACGCACCACGTCGTGGCTCTCGCCGTCGACGGGCTCGTCCCCGGCACGTATGCGCTCGACGGGGACGACCTCACACTGTCTCCGCGCCGGGCGGGCGACTTCCGCCACGACCTGCAGGCGGTGGGGTTGGGGCAGGACCTGTCGCAGGACTGCGCGTTCGCGCTCGTCACCACCGCCGACATGTCCGCGCTGGTGGAGGATTATGGCGACCGGGGATACCGCTACGCCTGCATGGACTGCGGCCAGATCGGACAGCGCGTGCAGTTGTGGGCGCTGCACCGCGAGCTCGGGTCCTCCGGCATCGGCGGCTATTACGACGACCTCGCCAACGAACTGCTGGGTCTTCCGCTCGACCACGGAATCCTGTACATCACGGTCGTCGGGGTGCCGGAGGAGTAAGGTGTCCTTGGGGTTCGGATGCGGATGTCAAAGGAAGACACACTGAGGTGATCGGGCCGATTCATGCGCCGAAGGCATGAGGCACTTGTGCCGAATCATCGGCCTTACGAACGCAAGGCATCCCTTTTCCTGTTCGGGTTTCTGTCCCCCATCCCCCGTCTCGCATCCCGTTTCCCGCTTCCTGTGTTCCTCTCTGATTTCCGATCTCTGATTTCTGATTTTCCCTCCTCCTCCCCCCGACCTATCTTTCCTCCCCTCATGCAGCTCTCCCTCTACAACACCGCCGCCCGCGCCAAGCAGCCCTTCGAGCCCCTGACCCCCGGGATCGTGAAACTGTACTGTTGCGGCCCCACGGTGTACCACTTCGCCCACATCGGCAACCTCCGCACCTACGTGTTCGAGGATCTGCTCCGCCGCGCGCTGGAAGCCTGCGGCTACGACGTGCGCCACGTGGTCAACATCACCGACGTCGGCCACCTCACGTCCGACGCCGACAGCGGCGAGGACAAGATGGAGAAGGGCGCCCGCCGCGAGGGCAAGACGGTGTGGGACATCGCCGACTATTACGCGCAGGCCTTCTTCAAGGACTGGAAGGCGCTCAACCTGCTGGAGCCCACCGCCTGGCCCAAGGCCACCGGCCACATTCCCGAGCAGATCGCGTTGATCCGGGAACTGGAGAAAAAAGGGTTCACCTACACGGTTCCCGGCGACGGCATCTATTTCGACACCGCGAAGTTCCCGCGCTATCCCGAGTTCGCCGGCCTCGACATCGAGGGCATGCAGGCCGGCGCGCGCGTGGCCATGAACGAAGGCAAACGCGCTCCCACCGATTTTTCCCTGTGGAAGTTCTCGCCCACGGACGCGCAACGCGCGATGGAATGGGAGTCTCCGTGGGGCAAGGGCTTCCCGGGATGGCACGTGGAGTGCTCCGCGATGGCCATGAAGATTCTCGGCGAAACGCTCGAC
>CBFGVC010000296.1:0-1831 GCA_965652255.1 uncultured Fibrobacteria bacterium
AGCCCCGAGACGTTCTTCAGGAGGTCGAAGAAATTCGTGCTCAGGGTGATACGATCCACCGCGCGCACGCGCGCGCCGCCTTCGTACAGGAACCCTTGCGCCCCGATCGAAATCTCGCCCGAGATCGCGGAGCAGCCCGAACCGCCTTCGAGTTTGACGATGAGAAGGCACCTCGGGTGCCGCGAGAGGAGGGACTCCAGCGAATCCCCCCCCAGCGGAACGATATAGTTCGCGAACCCCGTCCCCGCCTTGCCCGAATAACCGCGAGACCCGGTTCCCGTGGGCGGAACGCCCGCCTTCTTCGCCGACTCCAGGTTGTAGAGAAAAGTCTTGAGCACGCCGTCCTTCACCACTTCGAGACGTCGCGCGGGCACGCCCTCGCCGTCGAACAGGTGCGAGCCCGGAGCGCCCACGATGAAGGGATCGCTGACGAGCGTGAACAGGGGAGAGGCAATGACTTCCCCGAGTTTATCCTTGAGGCGCGACTGGCCCTTTTGCGCCGCCTCGGCGAAGAACGGCGAGCCGAACATGCCGAAGAGCTGCCCGCTCACGCGGTGCGAGAAGACGATCGGATATTCGCCCGAGGGCACGGGTTCGGCGTCGAGCAGCTCGGTCGCGCGCTCCACCGCGATGCGCGCCATGCGCGCGGGGTCGAAGAGAACCTTGTCGAAGCTCCGGCCGCCGCGCGAGTAGACCCCCATTTTCCTCACGTCGCCCTCGTTGCCGGCGTTTCCGCCGCCGGGCTTCTTTGCGACCACCCCCACCCAGGCGGAGATGCTGTTCGAGCGCGATTCGTAAAGCGCGCCGAGGGAGTTGGCGACGAGCGAAAATCCTCCGCCGCGCGAGACGCCGAGGTAGGGGACATTCTCGATGCGGGCATCCCCCTCCTTGGCGCGAGCCTCGAGTTCGAGTCCCAGCGCCTTCATCGCCTCCAGCGACACCTCCTCGAGCGCGGGGTCGTAGGACTTGAGGTCGAGGTCGGGAAGCTTCGCGGGGGCGGGCAGGTCGAGGTCGACGGGATCGGTGAGCGCGGCATGGCTCCAGGCGTCGTCCACGGTGCGCGAGAGGGCTTCGGGCGTGAGGCGCTCGGTGAACGCGAAGCCGGGACGCTGGCCCTCGGGGGTGTCGCGGAACAGGCGGATGCCGATGCCGCGCGAGCTGGAGACCTCGGTGCTCTTGACCTTGCCCTCGAAAAGCTCCAGCCCGACGCTTTCGGATTCGCCCGCGACGGCGTCGAACTTCGCCGCGCCCTTTTTGCGGGCGGAGGAGAAGAGGAGGTCGATTGCCTGAGCGGGCGTGAGGGATTCTTGGGAATGGGCCATTCTGAGTTTCCGGGATCCGATGGGGTGGGGCAGTAAGGCATCACAGCATCACAACAACACAACAATAAACGCAAATCGGTTGATGATGAAGCCGTGCTCCTTTTGTTGTGTTGCTGTGATGTTGTGATGTCCTATCGCCCTCCCACCAGAATGCTGTCCACCTTCAACGTCGGCTGGCCCACCGTCACCGGCACGCTGCCGCTCGATGCGCCGCAGATGCCCGCGGCGAGCTCGAGGTCGTTGGCCACCATCGAGATCTTCGGGAGGATATCAGGGCCCTTGCCGATGAGGGTCGCGCCGCGCACGGCTTCGGCGATCTTGCCGCCGCGGATGCGGTAGCCTTCTTCCACGGCGAAGTTGAACTCGCCCGTGGCGGGGTTCACCGAGCCACCGCCGAGCTTCTTGGCGTAAAGCCCGTCCTCGACGCTGGCGATCACCGCCTCGGGCGTGTGCCTGCCCGCGGCGATGTAGGTGTTGCGCATGCGCGACACCGGCGCGTACTGGTAGCT
>CBFGVC010000297.1:0-1757 GCA_965652255.1 uncultured Fibrobacteria bacterium
CCGCCCTTGCGGAACACGGCGGACATGATGCGGGTGATGGCGACGACCCACTGGAAGTGGTCCATGTTCTTCGAGTTGATGAAGATCTCGAAGGGGCGACGGGATTCGTGCTTGGTGCCGGGGTTGAGCACGATGTCGTTGATGGTGACGTACAGGGCGTGCTCGAACAGGGGCGACTTGATCTTGTAGGTGCTGCCGACCAGCACGTCCGGACGCTCGATCTGCTCGTGCATCTGGATGACTTCGGCGCGCTGCGGCTCCTTGGCCGGCGCCGGGGCGGGCGCTGCGCTCTGCGCGGCGGCCTGCTCGGCCTTGGCCTTGTCCTCGGCGGTCTGCACGCTGAAGCCCTTGATTTTCTTGCTGATCTTGATCGACACCACACCACTCCTCGTTCAATTGCCGGCGACGCCGGCGCCTCCCGCGCGCGTCTCGCGGCGGGCCGGGGTGCGCGGGACCCCGGTGGACTGCTCCATGCTACCGGCTCGCGCGGCCGGCGGTTGCGCGGGTGACCCGCCCGCGGCGCGCTTCCTACGCGCCTGCGGACGGGACCCTCGGGGCAACCCGGGACTTCTCGGAACACGCCATGTCATTCCATCAGGGCGGGATTCCGGGTGCTTCGGGTCTGCTGAACCCGGAGCGCTGGAGTCCCGCCTTTGCGGGAATGACGGATCATTCCCTGGCTTGTTCCGCGTTGTCCTACGTGTTGGTTGAAGCTACTTCTTCCTGGCTGCCTTCCTGGCGGCCTTCTTTGCCGGGGCCTTCCTGGCCGCCTTCTTGGCGGGGGCCTTCTTGCCTGGCGCTTTCTTCGCCGGGGCCTTCCTGCCGACCGCCTTCTTTACTGCCTTTTTGGCTGCAGCCTTCTTGGCCGTGGCCTTCTTGGTGACCTTCTTGACCGCCTTCTTGACCGCCTTCTTGGTCGCGGCCTTCTTCGCCGTGGCCTTCTTGGCGACCTTCTTCACCGCCTTCCTGGCCGAAGCCTTCTTCGCGGCGGTCTTCTTGGCCGCGCTCTTCTTGGCCGCGGCGAACTTCTTCTTCACCGCCTGGACTTCCTTCTCGACGTCCTTCTTGGCCTTGTCGACCTTGGCCTTGGCCGCCTTCACTTCCTTGGCGACTTCCTTCTTCGCCTGGTTGACCTTGGCCTTGGCCTCCTTGACCACGGCGGCGGCCTTTTTCTTGACCACCTTGGCGCGCTTGTCGATGGCGGCCTTGGCCTCGGCTGCCACTTCCTGGACCTTCTCGGTCACCTGTTCGACGGCTTCGGAGATCGTCGCCGCCACACCATTGCCATTGCTCATAGCCCCTCCTGATCGGGCGGTAGAGAGCTGACGCGAGCAAGGCCGGCTCCTGCCCGCCTCGCCCTCATGGTGCGCCGCGACTGTGCGACGGGCACCGCCTGTGGCCAGCCTCCGTGTCGGCCCTTGAAGCCGGGAATCGGGAGTGGGGAATGGGGAATCGAAAAAGCAGCTCGCGCGCTGCGCAAGTGGCTGTACGAGTCCCGATTCCCGATTCTCCATTCCCGCGCAGGGCGCTACGCGCCCGCGCTAGAACTTGCCGTAATAGCCCTCCTTCAGGGCGTCGAACAGGTTGGCGGCGGTGTGCAGCTCGCCGTCGTACTCGATTTCCTCATTGCCCTTGGCCTCGATCACGCTGCCGTCTTCGAGTTCGAAACGGTAGGTGGTGTTCTCGAGGTCCTTCTCCTTGACCAGCACGCCCTGGAAGGCGGCGGGGTTGAAGCGGAAGGTGGTGCAGCCCTTGAG
>CBFGVC010000298.1:0-1756 GCA_965652255.1 uncultured Fibrobacteria bacterium
GGAGGATTTCGGGGAGGATTTCGGGGAGGATTTGGGGGCGGCTTTCCGGGTCGCCGGTTTTCCGGCACGGGCGGAGGGGCGCGGGGAGGCCAGGCGCTTGAAATCATCGTAGGCCACGCTGCCGACGCGCAGGCCCTCGGGAAGGGCGGCGTCCTCGTCGAGGTCGAGGCAGCGCAACGCGCCTCCCGAGAGCTTGTACCGCAACCCGCTCTCGGGACAGGTCATCACGCCCTGCCTGTCGGGGTTGGCGAGCGGATGGCCGTGACGGCTCATCCATCCCTTTTGGCGCGCGGGTACGCCCGCCACCAACGCGTAATCCGGCACGTCCTTGGCCACCACGGCTCCCGCCGCCACGAAGGCGTAGCGCCCGATGGTGGTTCCGCAAACGATGGTGGCGTTCGCGCCGATGGTCGCGCCGCGGCGGATGAGGGTCTTTTCGTACAAGCTGTGGCGGTTCACCTGCGAGCGGGGATTCGTGACGTTGGTGAGGACGCAGGAAGGGCCGAGGAACACGTCATCCTCGATGGTCGTGCCGGCATACACCGACACGTTGTTCTGGATTTTCACGTTGTCGCCGATCACCGCCCCCCCGGCCACGCTCACGTTCTGCCCGAGGTTGCAGTTTTTTCCGATCACCGCGCCCCTGAGCACATGCGAGAAGTGCCAGATGCGCGAGCCCGCGCCGATCTCGCAGGGCTCGTCGATTTCAGCCGAGGCGTGCGCGGAATAGGCCTTGGGCGCCGCCGGCGCCGCCGCGGCCCCGGCGGAGAGGCCGAACCCTCCCGTCAAGGCCTTTTCGGCGAGGTCCAGAACCTTGAGCACGCGGGCGCCCTCTTCCCCGTCGGTGAGGGGCGAGGACCTTGTTTCCATGCACTCCAGAAAGTGCCGACACTCCGCCGATAGCGGCTCCGAGGGATCGACCGGAACGTATTCGACCTCGGACTTTTCGGGAACAGGCTGCCCCATTTCCCATTTGATGGAGTGAGGGTAGATCGCGAGCTTCTTCTCCCAAGGCTGGGTATCCTCGAACACCGCCATCTTCTTGTCCGCGATGACGATGAGCTTGTGCTCCTTGAAGGGGTGCAGCCAGGAAACGAAGATGTGGGCGTTCTTCCCGCTCGGGAAGGAGAGGGTCGTGGTGGTGACGTCCGCCACGTTCTTGTGCAGGTAGTTGGCCCCGAAGGCGGCGACCTGGTCGGGCATCTCGTGGGTCAGGGACAGGATCATCGAGATGTCGTGCGGGGCAAAACTCCACAGCGAGTTCTCCTCGCGGCGGATTTTTCCGAGGCTGAGCCGGTTCGAATAGATGTATTGGATCTTGCCGAGCTCGCCGCTCCGGACCATCTCCTTGAGCTTGACGAAGGCGGGGTGATAGTGGAGCAGGTGCCCCACCATGAGGATGCGCTCCTTCTCCTTCGCCAGGGCGATCAGCCGCTCGGCATGGTCGAGCCGAAGGGCCAAAGGCTTCTCGACGTACACGTCCTTGCCGGCTTGAAGGGCCTTCTCGGCGAACTCGAAGTGCATCTCGGCCGGAAGCGCGATGACCACGCCCTGGATTCCCTCGTCCCGAAGGATGACGGAATAGTCGGGCTCGGTGCGGATGCCCGGAAACTGCTTCTCCATGGCGCGCAGGGCGCCCGCGTTGATGTCGCAAACGGCGCCCAGGACGCCCAATTCATGATAATTCCGGACAAGGTTCCTGCCCCAGTAACCCGTCCCGACCACCGCAACCTTGCGCATGCTTCCCCGCTCCCCG
>CBFGVC010000299.1:0-1748 GCA_965652255.1 uncultured Fibrobacteria bacterium
CGACTTCGAGGAGGCCAAGGACAAGATCATGATCGGCACCGAGCGCGCCTCGCGCGTGCTTGGCGAGGAGGAAAAGCGCACCACGGCCTATCATGAGGCCGGGCACGCCATCGTGTCGTTGAACGTGAAGCATGCGGATCCGCTGCACAAGATCACCATCATCCCCCGCGGGCGCGCCCTCGGCATCACCTTCCAGCTTCCGGAGCAGGACAAGTACACCGTGGACTCGCGCTACGTGCTCGACAAGATCGCCATCCTCATGGGCGGGCGCGGCGCGGAACTTCTCATGTTCAACCAGATGAACACCGGCGCCTCCAACGACATCGAAAGGGCGACCGACCTGGCCCGAAAGTACGTGTGCGAATGGGGGATGTCGGAGTTGGGGCCCGTTTCGTTCGGCAAGAAGCAGGAGGAGATCTTCCTGGGCCGCGAGATCGCGCAGCATCGCGATTATTCCGAATCCACCGCCGTCGAGATCGACCGCGTCGTGCGCGGCCTGGTCGAGGGGCAGATGAAGCGGGTGACGGACCTGCTCGCGGAGCATCGGCAGGAGCTGGTGAACCTCGCGGAGGCGCTGCTGGAGCACGAGGTGCTCGAGGCCGGCGAGATCCGGCTGGCTCTCAAGGGAGAGCTGAAGGGCAGCACGCGCAAGAGCCGGGCGTACCAGCACAGCCGGGCGGCGCAGGCCGAGGCCGCGAAGCGGGGGCCCACGTCGGTGGAGCTGTCGGAACCGGAAAAGCCTGCTTGACTTGGAATGGAAACACAACATCACAGCATCACAACAGCATAAGGCAATTCCATGGATGTTCTGCTGTTTCGCTGTTGTGATGCTGTGATGTTGTGATGTCGTCTTCCCATCCAATGTCTTCCTCCCCCTGGGGCCTCCCCGTCGTTTCCGTGAAGCCGCGCCCGTGGCGCGTGCGCGACCGTGCCCTTGGCGGCGGCCGTCCGCTGCTGATGGGAATCCTCAACGTCACGCCCGACTCGTTCTTCGACGGCGGGAGGCACGCGGGGCCCGGCGGCATCGACGTGGACGCGGCGCTTCGGCGCTGCGAGGAGATGGTTCGGGAAGGCGCCGACATCCTCGACGTGGGAGGCGAGAGCACCCGCCCCGGCGCGTTGGCCGTTCCCGAGAATGAAGAGCGCGCCCGCGTCGTGCCCGTGATCGGGGCGATCGCCCGCCGCTTCGAGCTTCCCGTGTCGGTGGACACCATGAAGTCGGGCGTGGCGCGCGCCGCCCTCGACGCGGGCGCGGTCATCATCAACGACGTCTCGGCCATGAGCGCCGATCCGTTCATGCTCGAGGTGCCGGGCCCCTACGGGGCGGCCGTCGTGCTGAACCACATGCAGGGCAAGCCCCGCACCATGCAGGAAGCCCCGAGTTATTGCGACGTGGTCGGGGAGGTGCGCGACCACCTCATGGCTCGCGTGCGCCTGCTCGCGGCGGCGGGGGTCCCCAAGGACCGCATCGCGGTGGATCCGGGCATCGGCTTCGGCAAGCGCCTCGCCGACAACTACGACCTCATCGAAAAGCTGGAGGACCTGGACGCGATCGGCTGTCCGATCCTGGTGGGGCACAGCCGAAAATCCTTCATCGAAAAGACGCCGGGTTTGGAGGACAGCGACCGGCTGCAGCCCAGCGTGGCCGTCGCGCTCTACGCGGCCCTCAAGGGCGCCTCGATCCTGCGCGTGCATGACGTGGGCGCGACGCGCGAGGCGCTGAGAATGGTGGAGGCGGTGCGGGGGGG
>CBFGVC010000300.1:0-1728 GCA_965652255.1 uncultured Fibrobacteria bacterium
CCTTCGCCCGGCGCCCGCGGCGAGGAGAGCGTTTCCTCGCCCGATTCGTCCGGGCATTCCTTCGGGAAACCGGCGCCGGATGCACAGGAGCCGTCTCCTGCCGTGCCGGCGTTCCAGCCCGTCAAGAGCGCGGGCGTGGCCAATGCCTTGACGCTGGGCATCACCGCCTTGGCGATCCCGGCGGGCATCGTGCTTTTTGCCAACAACGATTTGGAGGCCGCCGTCGTCGCCATGGGCGGCTTGATCGTCTTGGGCCCGTCCACCGGGCAATTCTACGCAGGATCTCCGCGGACAGGCCTGCTCGGCCTCGGCATCCGCTCGCTGGGAGCACTGCTGATTGCAGCCGGGATGGGTTCGAGTCCGTTCGGCGACTTGTCGGACGGGGAGGGGGGCGACAGCAAGGGCGGCGGTAACGGGACGCTGGGAACCGCAGGCGTGTTGTTGGTCGTGGGAGGAGTCTTCTACGGACTGGTTGAAACCCAGTTCGCGGTGAATCGTGCCAACGAGCGCGCGCGCGAGCAATTCGAATCGCGTATGAGCCTGACTCCGGCGCTTCTTCCCGTCGGTGATGGCCGCGTCGCGCCGGGGTTGGCGTTCAACGCGTCGTTCTGAAGGAGGACAAGATGAGATATTCGCTGATCCCGGCCCTCGTCCTGTCGCTGGCTCACATCACCTTCGTGAAGGTTTACGCGGAGGATCTCGACACCCTCATGGACACTTCACGCCCGGCGCCTCACGACTCGAGCGTGATCGATACCGTCTCGACGGCGTCTCCCGCAGGCCCGGCGGAACCCGTTCCCAGCCTCGACGCCGCCCTCGGGCTCTCGCTGATCGGGACGTTTCCGTTCGCCCCTTTGGGCGGTGTGGGGTGGGGCCTGTCGTATGCGGGGGCGAAGCGGGAAGCGAAAATCGCGGGCAGATTGCAGGCGACCGGCTATTGGACTGCGGGTCTGGGGAGTCTTGGTGTGCTCGGCTACTGCTTTCTGGGCGCGCGAGACGAACCGGGCTGCACTATTTCCAAGGTGGTGGGATCTCTCGGATTGGCGACGGCCATCGCGGGAACCGGCTACGGATTCATTTCCCTTCCCGGCGCCGTGGATCGCGCGCGGGTGAGGGCGGGGTACCCTTCGCGCCTCGCCGGTCCGGGCAGGATGCCGACCCCGAAGGATACGGCCGGACTCGCTGCTGAAAGAGATTCGGTCAGGGCGGGAGCATCGGGATCCGCCGCGTCCGCGCCTCGCGTCGTCGACACGGAGCGGGCGGAGCCGTCTCCCGCGAAAAGCGTCTTCCTGGCATATCCCCTCATGGCGGGGGCAACCTTGATTCCCGTTATGGTGGCGACGAACCTTTCACCGGGGGCCGCCGTGGGGGTGGTCGGCACAGGGCTCCTGCTCGGACCTTCCGCAGGCCAGTTCTACGCGGGTTCGCCAAAACAGGCGTGGCTGGGGGTGGGCATCCGCGCCGCCGCGGTGCCCGTTGCGGTGGCCGCGCATGCCCTGTGGCCCGACAATATCGTTCCCGGGGCGGCGGTCTTGTTGGGAGGAACCGCCTACAGTCTCGTGGACACCTACTTCGCGGTGAACCGTTTCAACGAGCGCAGCGCGAAGGGCTCGCACGCCAACGATCGGGCCCGCAAGGCGGCAACAGTCCGGACCTCCCTCGCGCCCACGCTTTTCCCCCTGGCGGAAGGCCGCTTCGCGCCGGGGCTGGCGTTCAACGCGTCGTTCT
>CBFGVC010000301.1:0-1704 GCA_965652255.1 uncultured Fibrobacteria bacterium
TTTCGCCGATACCGGCGCAGCGGTACTCAACCCCTGGGGTATGGAATAGTCCCGGATCTTTGGGCGGACAGAAACTCGCTTCCCGCCCTGATCGCGCAAAGGCGCCTGGCCCACTCGACCCCCGGCGGTGACCGACATGCCGCTCACCGTGGCGGCCACGTTGGTGGCCCTCAGCCCTTCCCTCACACCGGTTCGTAGTCGATTTCCATGAACCTGGCGACTTCGCGCTCCCAGCGCTCGCGCACGAACTTCACGTGGCGTGGGTGGGCGTTGTAGCCGGCGTATGCAGCCTCGTCGGCGAACTCCATCGAGAAGCCGAAGCGATAGTCGTTCTTCTTTGAGACCTGACGCAGGACCTCGAAGTTCTCGACGCCCGGAATGGCCTCGAGGGCCGAGCGGGCATCGCGCAGGAAAGCCTTCTCCTGCAAAGAGCCCGGCGCGTGCTTCAGCGCAAAGACCACTGTGTGCCTGATCATCCAGGTATCCCCTCCCCGGCCACCGCTTCCGATGCGGCTATTGCCGCCATATTGACGATTCCACGGCTGGTGGTCGAGGGGGCGAGAATGTGTGCCGGCGCGCGCGGGCCCATCAGGATCGGCCCCACCGACAGGGCGTTGTTGACCTCCTTGAGCAGCGTCATCGAGAGGTTGGCGCTGTCGAGCGTGGGGAAGAGCAGCAGGTTGGCCTCGCCCCGGAGGATGGTGTCGGGAATGTAGCGCTCGCGCAGCTCCTGGTTGAGCGCGAGGTCGCCCTGCATCTCGCCCTCGACGATGAGGTCGGGCGCGACGGACTTCAGCATGCGATAGGCCTCGCGCATCTTGTAGGCGCTGTCACCATCGCGCGAGCCGAAGTTCGAGTAGCTGAGCAAGGCCGCCCGCGCCTCGATGTTGAAGCGCTTCAGGTGGTCGCGTGCCTGCAGCGCGATCGAAACGATTTCCTCGGGCGTGGGGTCGATGTGGACATAGGTGTCGGCGAGAAAGAATACCCCGCGCGGCATGATCAGCATGGATAGCGCGGAGGCGTCCGTGACGCCCTCCTGCAGCCCGATCACCGAGCGGATGTCGCGCACGTGCTTGATGTAGCGCCCCTCCAGCCCGCACAGCAGGCCATCGGCCTCGCCGCGCTTCACGGCGAGCGCGCCGATCACCGTGGTGTTGGTGCGCACGATGGTGCGGGCGGTGTCGGGGGTCACGCCGTTGCGTCCCACCAGCGAGTGGAACAGCGCGACATACTCGCGATAGCGCGGATCGTCCTCGGGGTTGATGATCTCGAAATCACGAGTCGGATCAAGGGTGAGGCCGAAGCGCTTGATGCGCTGCTCGATGACGGCCGGGCGCCCGATGAGGATGGGGTGCGCGATCTTTTCCTCGAGCAGGACCTGCGTGGCGCGCAGCACGCGCTCGTCTTCGCCATCGGCGAAGGCGATGCGCTTCTCGCGGCCACGAGCGAGGTCGATGATAGGCTTCATCACCAACCCGGAGCGGAAGACGAACCGGGTCAGGCTGTCCTGGTAGGCGCCGAAATCGGTGATGGGGCGCTTGGCGACACCCGTCTGCATGGCGGCGCGCGCCACGGCGGGCGCGATCCTCAGGATGAGGCGCTGGTCGAACGGATTGGGGATCAGGTGGTCCGGCCCGAACACGGCCGGATGCCCGCCCTGCGAGGCTTCGAGGCCCGGCTCGTGGGCCAGTTTCGCGATGGCCT
>CBFGVC010000302.1:0-1662 GCA_965652255.1 uncultured Fibrobacteria bacterium
TTCGCTTCCCGGAGCGTCCGTCAGGAAGGAGATGTAGCCGCCGGTGGCCACGACCACCGGCGCGAGGCCGCGCTTCCAGAGTCGCGCGGCGTGCAGCGGCCGGTCCGCTGCGGGGCCGGTCTCCACCTCGACCCGCGGCGGCAGCATGGGCGCCATCGCGCCTCCCAGCAGGACGATCGCCGCGGCCTCCGGATACTCCGTCGGCGGCGGATATTGCCGCTCCAGCCCGCGCACGAGCCGGTCGGAAACGATGGGGGAGGCGCTCGCATACAGCAGGACGGCGGCAAGCAGGGAGACGGTTCCTGCCGCCGCCGCGCCCTTGCGGAAGGCCAGCCACGCGGCCAGCAGGCAAAGCGCGATGGCGAGGCCGAGTGGAAAGAACAGCGGTGGAAGGAATTTGGAGAGGAGGAGCACGGGGGGAAAATACTTCTTCGGGATTGATTCTTTGTTGGTTCGGGATTCGTTGTGGGCTTTACGCTGCAGGTTTGGGTTTGGGAAAACCCCAAAAAGCCGAAGAGGGAAGTAAACAGGGATGCATGGTTCAAGGCCGCTGCCTAATGCCCTCTGTTTTCTCCCAAACCCAAACCGTCCGAAAGCTTCGCCAACGAAGAATCCCAAACCGACGAAGAATCGCCCAGAAGTTATCTTCTTCGTCATGTCCAGCCACTTCGGAAACCTCTTCAAGATCGCGACGTTCGGCGAAAGCCACGGCCCCGCCGTGGGCGTCGTTCTCGACGGTTGTCCCTCCGGATTGGCGATTTCGGAGGCCGAGATCCAGGCGGACCTCGACCGCCGCCGCCCCGGCCAAAGCCGCCTGACCACGCCGCGCAACGAGGCCGACGCGGTGCGCATCCTTTCGGGCGTTTTCGAAGGTCGCGCCACGGGCACGCCCATCGCGATGCTGGTCGAGAACACCGACCAGCGCTCGCACGACTACGGCGACATGGCGACGCTCTACCGTCCCTCGCACGCCGACTTCACCTACGACCTCAAGTACGGCTTTCGCGATTATCGCGGAGGCGGTCGCGCCTCGGCCCGCGAGACCATCGGCCGCGTGGCGGCCGGGGCCGTGGCGCGCAAGCTGCTGCGCGAGGCTTGCGGCACCGGGATCCTGGCTTATGTCTCGCAGGTGGGCGACGTCGAGGTCGATGCATCGTTCGACCCGCTTTCGGCGACCTTGGATTCCGTGGAGGCGTCCATCGCGCGCTGCCCCGATGCCGCGACCTCCGCGCGCATGGAGGCGGCCATCGACGCGGCGCGCAAGGATCAGGACAGCCTGGGCGGCGTGGTGCAACTGGTGGTGAAGGCGCCGCCCGCGGGCGTGGGCGAGCCGGTGTTCCACCGCGCCGAGGCCGAGTTGGCGCGCGCCTTCCTTTCGCTGCCCGCCACCAAGGGCTTCGAGATCGGCAGCGGCTTCGCGGGCACGCGCCTGCGCGGCAGCGCGCACAACGACGCCTACGTGAACAAGCACGGGCGCATCGGCACCGAGACCAACCGATCGGGCGGCGTTCAGGGCGGCATCACGACCGGAGAGCCGATCCTGTGCCGCGTGGCCTTCAAGCCCACGGCGACCATCTCGCAGCCGCAGAAGACGGTGGACAAGGCGGGCGCGGAGGCGGTCCTGAAGGCCAAGGGCCGGCACGATCCCTGCGTGCTGCCGCG
>CBFGVC010000304.1:0-1651 GCA_965652255.1 uncultured Fibrobacteria bacterium
AGCCAACGAAGGGACTCGAACCCCCGACCCCCTGATTACAAATCAGGAGCTCTACCAACTGAGCTACGTTGGCGCGAATCCTTTCACCGCTTCCGCCGCTTTCGCGACTTCCTCCGATGGCTGGTTAAGGTCCATCGGCCCCCCATTCGCATGGGGACGGGCAAATCTAACAAAGCTTCACGGATGATGCGGGGCTTTCTGTCGGGGACGATTCTTCGCCGGGGGTTCCTTCGCCGGCGAAGCTTCGGAACCCTTCGCGGGCCGAAAATCCTGTCGTGGGGCGACCCGGCGGGTCGCCCCTACATACCTTTGTCGTATGACTGCAGGCCTTCCTTCGCTATTGACCTCCGTCGCCCGCGACGTCGCCGCCGCGGGCGGCGAGGCGTACCTGGTGGGCGGCTGGGTGCGCGACCGGCTGATGGGAATCCCGTCGGGCGCAAACGGCACGGATTTCGACATCGAGGTGTACGGCCTCGCGCTCGACCCGCTGATGGCCATCCTCAAGAAGCACGGCAAGCCCAACCTCGTCGGCAAGGCCTTCGGCGTCGTCACGCTCACGCGCGACGGAATCACCTATGACTTCGCCTTTCCGCGCACCGAGCGCAAGGTGGGCGAGGGGCATCGCGGCTTCGAGGTGACGGCCGACCCTTCGCTCGACTTCGCCACCGCCTCCTCGCGCCGCGACTTCACCATCAACGCGATGGGCATGCGCCTGCCCGATCTCGAGCTGGTCGATTGCCACGGCGGGCAGGCGGATCTCGCGCGCGGCGTCTTGCGCCACGTCTCGGCCGCGTTCTCGGAGGATCCGCTGCGCGCGCTGCGCGCGGTGCAGTTCGCCGCGCGCTTCGGCTTCGACATCGCCCCCGCCACCCAGGCGCTGTGCGCCGCGCAGCCGCTCGGCGAGCTGCCGCGCGAGCGCCTCTTCGCCGAGTTCAGGAAGCTGCTGCTCAAGTCTCCGCGGCCCTCCGTCGGCTTCGAGTGGATGCGGCGGATGGACATGCTGCGCTTCTTCCCCGAGCTGCGCGACCTCGTCGGCGTGCCGCAGGAGCCCGAGTGGCATTGCGAGGGCGACGTGTGGACTCACACGATGATGGTGGTGGACCAGGCCGCGCGCCTGCGCGCGCAGTGCAAGGACGAAAGCGAGGCGCTCGCGCACATGCTCGCGGCGCTGTGCCACGACCTGGGCAAGGCGGATTTCACCATCCGCAAGGACGGGCGCTGGCGCAGCCCCGCGCACGAATCGGGCGGCGACAAGCCCACGCGCGCCTTCCTCGCGCGCCTCACCAACGAAACGGACCTTGTCGAAACGGTCGTGTCGCTGGTGCGCGAGCACCTCAAGCCGACGCAGCTTTACAAGGTGCGCGAGACGCTCAAGCCTTCGGCCATCCGCCGCCTGGCCCTGCGCGTCGACATCGAGAAGCTGGTGCGCGTGGCGCGCGCCGACCACCTCGGCCGCACGACGGAGGAGGCGCTGGAAGGCCGCTTCCCCGCGGGCGACTGGCTGCTGGAGGAGTCGCGCAAGCTCGACGTGCTGGCGCAAAAGCCGGCGCCGTTTTTGACGGGGAAGTTTCTCTTGTCGCTCGGCCTCAAACCGGGACCGGAGCTGGGGAAGCTCATCGCCGAGAGCTTCGAGTTGCAGCTGGAGGGGGAG
>CBFGVC010000305.1:0-1633 GCA_965652255.1 uncultured Fibrobacteria bacterium
CGGCGGGGCGGAAGAACTTGGGGTCGATCTCCACCAGCCGCTTTCCGGTCTTGCGGTCGCGGCCCTTCTCGGCGACGCCTTCGCCCTCCCACGCCACATCCCAACCGCAGATGGCGGCCGCCTTCTCCACGAACTCGCGCACGGTGCGCGTCTCGCCCGTGGCCGCCACGTAGTCGTCGGGCTCGGGCTGCTGCAGCATCATCCACATCATCTCGGCGTAGTCGCCGGCGAAGCCCCAGTCGCGCTTGGCGTCGAGGTTGCCGAGCCGCAGCACGTCCGCCTTGCCGGCCTTCATCTGCGCGAAGGTCAGGGTGATCTTGCGGGTGACGAAATTCTCGCCGCGGCGCGGCGACTCGTGGTTGAACAGGATGCCGTTGCTGGCGTGCATCCCGTAGGCCTCGCGATAGTTCTTGGTGATCCAGAAGCCGTACAGCTTGGCCACGCCGTAGGGAGAGCGCGGGTAGAACGGCGTGTTTTCCGTCTGCGGGACCTCGACCACCTTGCCGTAAAGCTCCGAGGTGGAAGCCTGGTAGAAGCGCGCGTCGAGCTTGTTGCTGCGGATGCCCTCGAGCAGGCGCAGGACGCCGACGCCGTCGACGTCGGCGGTGTATTCCGCCGCGTCGAAGGAAACGCGCACGTGGCTTTGCGCCGCGAGGTTGTAGACCTCGTCAGGACGCACCAGCGCCAGGATGCGGTTCAGGCTGCTGGAGTCGGCCATGTCGCCGTAGTGCAACTCGTACACCGAGCCCGCGCGGCGCGCGGCGTCCATCGCCTCCTCGATGCGGGTGCGGTTGAACAGCGAGGTGCGGCGCACGATGCCGTGCACGTCGTAGCCCTTCGCGATGAGGAGTTCCGCGAGGTAGGAGCCGTCCTGGCCGGTGATGCCGGTGATCAGCGCGATTTTTTTCTTGCTCATGGGTGCCCCGGGCGCCGCGAAAGCCGTGATTGGCGCGGTACCGAAGGCGTCAAATTAGCAACCCCGGCCCCGAATTCCCCCCCGGAATCCGCGTGGAATCAGGCTTCCGGGGCCCTATCCGCCGGGAAATCGGCCCCTTCCCATTCGGAAAGAAACCGCCTCCGGAACTCTTCCAGGAAACCATGGCGCGATTCCGCCCAGCGGCGGGCGGTCGCCGTGTTCAGGCGATCGCGCAACGTCAAAAGCTTCTCGCCGAAATGGTTGAGCGAGGACGATTTGCCGTGGCGGTATTCCTTCGCGGTCATGGACGTTCGTTCGGGTATCTCCGGATCGAACAGGGGCTGGTTCACGCTGCCGCCGTAGGCGAAGCACCGCGCGATGCCGATCGCGCCCAAGGCGTCGAGCCGGTCGGCGTCCTGCACCACGCGGAACTCGATCGACTTCACATCCTCGACCCCCGACAGCTCGCGGGCGAAGGACATGCCCGCGAGGATGCGGAGCACGTGGTCCACGACGTCACCGGGGAGGGTGAGGCCGCGAAGAAAACCCTCCAGGTCGCCCTGCGCTTTCCCAGGGTCGGCGTTCAGCTTGGGGTCGGCCACGTCGTGCAGGAGCGCCGCAAGCTCCACGACGAGCGGGTCGCCGCGCTCGGCCTCGCGCAGGCGCAACGCGTTTCGCCGCACGCGATCGGCGTGATGGTAATCGTGGCCGCAGGAG
>CBFGVC010000306.1:0-1600 GCA_965652255.1 uncultured Fibrobacteria bacterium
TTTCGAGGGCGGCGAGAACGGGGGCGCCAAGGCGCGCGTAGAGGAAATCGCGCGCCAAGGGCAGGTCGTAGGCTTCCAGGCAGAGCAGGACCATGCACGCCACGAAAAAACCGACGAGCGCCCCGCCCCCGTAATACATCAGGGCGAAGACTCCGCGCCGCGGCTCGCGGCTGCGGGGGTTGACGAGCAGTCGGTGGAGAACCGAAATGAGGCGATGGGTGAAGGGCACCCGCGAAAATTACGAATTGCGGATTCCGAAAGAACGCGCCCTCAGGGCCGGAATCCGCGATTCCCTCGTTCTCAGAGCCGGGGCAGGGCCCGGACTTCGAGCACCCGGTTCCCCGCGTCGCGCAAAACCAGCCAGTACAGGCCCTTCGCCGACGGAGTCACGCGGAAGGCGTGGGAGCCGCGCTCCAGCGCGCCCGAATGCAGTTTCTGGACCGTCGCGCCGCGGGCATCCATGAGGATGAGCGAGACGGACGAGGTCTCGCGGAGGGTGAGCGCGACGCGGTTCCCGGTAACGGAGAGGCGCGACGCCAGGGCGCCGCCCGCTCGACCGTGGATCGGCGACACCTGGCCCGCCACGGTGGCGCGTGTCAGGGCAAGAAGCTCCGAGTTCATCGTGACGGGAATGCTGTCCGGCAACCGCCGCACGTACCACTTCACTTCCCACTGCAGCGAATCTCCCGCTGCCACCGAGTCGTAGGGGCCTTGCAATTCCATCTCCGTGATGGTCCGAGTGTTGTTGTTGGTGTAGTACTCGATCTGGTTCTCGGTTGCGTGCGCCCTCTTCGACGGGGGGATCGGCTCGAATGCCTTGATGTAGAGCAGGCGGCTCTTGTCCACGCGGGCGAACCAGCCCTCGGAGGTGCCGTCCCAGAACTTCGGCGTGCCGCCGGCCAGCGACACCGTGCTGTCGTATTTGTGCCACTTCACCCCGAGGGTGTCCTTGATCATGTTGATAAGGGCCTGTCCGCTGGTCCCGTTTCCGGCGATGACGTGCTCGTCGCTCTTGGCCCAGAACGTCAGGCCGCCCGTGGTCATGCGCGTGACTTCCCAGCCCGCGTAGGCCTTCGCGCTGGCGCTGGTGTTGACCATGTGATAGCGGATCGAGATGGAAGAATCCGCGGGATTTCCCCAGAACGTCTTGCGAATGCGCGCGCCGGTGTAGGATTCGGCCGAACCCGTGTAGGAGACGCTGGAGTCCCCGAGCAGGCCGCCGGTGTAGAGGGAGGCGTTGCCGGAGCCGTCGTGCGCCGTCGGCGGCGGCCAGCACCCGTTGTTGTTGGCGTTGCGGCAATTCGCGGTCCAGTGCGCTTGCGGGCTGATCCAGAACACAGAGCCCATGCTGCCCGGATTGCCGGTGGAGTCGGCCTGGTACAGCAGCTCGGTGCCTTCGAACTTCAGCGAACGGACGCGCGCGCCGCGCGAGGGGGCGACGGTGATCTCGACGGGGCCCGCCGCGATCTTGTAGCCTCCGCCGTGGACGGTCGGCTCGGAGCGCTGCGCCTCAACGGGATCGGCCGGGGCGAGCAGCAAGGCGGGGAGGAGGAGGAACGAAAAACGAATGTTCATGGCGGGCTCCGGAAAAGTTCGGCTG
>CBFGVC010000307.1:0-1591 GCA_965652255.1 uncultured Fibrobacteria bacterium
ATCCACGGCGAGACCATCCCGCTCGACGCGGTGAAGTCGGGCGAGGGCCTGTTCGGCTTCTGGCACCGCAAGCCCCTCGGCATCGTGGGCGCCATCACGCCCTTCAACTTCCCCCTCAACCTCGCGGCGCACAAGATCGCCCCCGCGCTCGCGGCCGGCAACACCATCGTGTTGAAGCCGGCGGAAGCCACCTCGCTCACCGGCGCGTGGATCGTGGCCCTGCTCGAGGAAGCCGGCCTGCCTCCCGGCGTCATCAACCTGGTGCACGGCAAGGGCTCGGTGCTGGGCGACGCGATCGTCAAGCATCCCGACATCGCCAAGATCACCTTCACCGGCAGCCTCGAGGTGGGCCTCCACATCCTCGCCAACGCCGGACTCAAGAAGGTCACCCTCGAGCTGGGCAACAGCTCCCCCATCGTGATCGCCGCCGATGCCGACATGAAGTACGCCGCGGCCAAGGCCGCCATCGGCGCGAACTACTGCTCGGGCCAGGTGTGCATCTCCACCCAGCGCATCTACGTCGAGGCCGCCGGATACGAGAAGTTCCGCGAGCTGTTCGTGGAGGAAGTGAAGAAGCTCAAGGTCGGCGATCCGCTCGATCCCGAGACCGACGTGGGCCCCCTCATCCTCGAGAAGGACGCCATCCGCGTCGAGTCGTGGATCAAGGAGGCGGAGGCCGCGGGCGCGAAGGTGCTCACCGGCGGCCAGCGCACCAAGAACCTGCTCCAACCCACCGTGCTCGAGAACACCACCCCCGACATGAAGGTGATCTCGCAGGAGGTGTTCGGCCCCGCGGTGTCGATCATCAAGGTCGACAGCTTCGAGGAAGGCCTGCGCCAGGCCGACGACACGCAGTACGGCCTGCAAGCGGCCGTGTTCACGCGCGACATCGAGCGCGTGTTCCAGAGCATCCACGCGCTGAACTTCGGCGGCGTGGTGGTCAACGACTGCCCGCACCTGCGCCCCGACATGATCCCCTACGGCGGGAACCGTCAGAGCGGTTTGGGTCGTGAAGGTTTGCGCTTCGCCATCGAGGAGATGACGTCGATCCAGACCGTCATGTTCCGCACGGGGCACGCGCGTTAACGGTCGTCTCGACGGTTCGACGGGCTCACCGCAAGTACACCCCTCCGGTCGCCGGGTGTCCGCCGAAGGCGAATGTATCGCGGTGCCCGGAGGGGCACTCGACGACCGACGAACGGATAAAATGAAAGAGGGGAGGCCGTCGCGGTCTCCCCTTTTTATTGCCGAAAACTGCGCAGGGATGCCGGGAGCTGCTCCGGAATCTCCGGATCGTTCGGGAATCGCTGCGGGCTCAGGGCTTCGTGACGAGCCGGGAGAAGCGCTGGCCGGCGCTCGTCACGTTGACGACGTACACCGCGCCGGGGCGAAGAGACTGGAACTCATGCACGACGCGGCCCTCGCCGCGCCTCGAGGCGACAATGCGGCCGTCGAGGGAACGAATCTCCACCGCGTGCGCCCCGTCCTGCAGGACGGAGACGGCGAGGGTGGAGCCGGAGAAGGAGACGCGCGCGGCGTCGGTGAACTTCGAAGCATTCCCGGATGGTCCGCGACGGACGGAAACCGCGCC
>CBFGVC010000308.1:0-1589 GCA_965652255.1 uncultured Fibrobacteria bacterium
GAGAACACCTCACCCCTAACCCCCGCCCTGACGGGCACCCCCTTTCCCCTCTCCACCTGACCGGTGGAGAGGGGAAAGGGGGCAAAGCCTAAAGACCTTCGACTTTCCCGGGGATAGGGGTGAGGTGTTCTCACGACTCCCGACCCCGTCCTCATCCCGCGACCGCCCTCTCCGCCCCCGCGGCCACCTGGAACAGCTCGGTCTCGGCGAAGGCGCGGCCCACGAGCTGCAGGCCCACGGGCGCGCCCGCGGCCTTGGCCGCCGGGATGGAGATCGCCGGGAGGCCCGCGAGGTTCACGCCCACGGTGTAGATGTCCTGGAGGTAAACGGCCATCGGATCCTCGAACATGAGGCCGACCATGGGCGGCGGCGCGGGCATGGTCGGCATGGCGACGACGTCGCATCGCGCGAAGGCCTTGGCGAAGTCCTCGGTGATCACGCGCCGCGCCTTCTGCGCTTGCATGTAGTAGGCGTCGTAGAAGCCGGAGGAAAGCACGTAGGTGCCGAGGAGGATGCGCTTCTTCACCTCGGCGCCGAAGCCTTCGGAGCGGCTCTTGGCGTACAGCTCATACAGGTTCTTCGGATCCTTCGCGCGGCGGGTGTAGCGCACGCCGTCGTAGCGCGAGAGGTTCGCCGAGGCCTCGGCCGTGGCGATCACGTAGTAAGCCGCCACGGCGAAGCGGAGGGCCGGCAAATCGATCTCGACGACCTTCGCGCCCGCCTTTTCGCAAGCGGCCAGGCTCGCGCGGATGGACGACTCGACGCCCGCGTGCAGGCCCTCGCCGAAGGCCTCCCTGGGCATGCCGATGGTCTTCCCCTCGAGCCCCGCGCCCAGCTTCGCCGTGAAGTCGTGCGCGGGCTGGTTCGAGGCGGTGTTGTCGCGCGGATCGAAACCTGCGATCGCGTTGAGAAGCAACGCCGCGTCGGCGACGTTCCGCGCGAAGGGCCCGATCTGGTCGAGCGACGAGGCATAGGCCACGAGGCCATAGCGCGAGACGCGGCCATAGGTGGGCTTCATCCCCACGATGCCGCAGCAGGCGGCGGGCTGGCGGATGGATCCGCCCGTGTCGGAACCCAGCGAGACGGGCACGGTGCCGGAGGCCACGGCCACGGCGGAGCCGCCCGAGGAGCCGCCGGGGGTGAGCGCGGAGTCGACCGGGTTCACGGTGGCGCCGAAGGCGCTCGTCTCCGAGGTGGAGCCCATCGCGAATTCGTCGAGGTTGGTCTTGCCCACGGGGATCGCGCCCGCGGCGAGGAGGCGCTCCACCGCCGTGGCGTCGTAAGGCGAGTGGAAGTTCTCGAGGATGCGCGAGCCGCAAGTGGTCTTGCCGGCCGCCACCACGATGTTGTCCTTGACCGCCACCGGCACGCCGGCCAGCGGCCCGACCGTTTCTCCCGCCGCCACGCGGCGGTCGACTTCGCGCGCCCTCTCGAGCGCGTACTCGGGCAGGACGGAGAGGTAGGCGTTGAGCCCCTTGGCCGACTCGATGCGCGCCAAGGCCTCATGAACGGTCTTTTCAGCCGAAATTTCGCGGTTTTGCACTCCGCGCGCGAGTTCCGAAAGGGAAGGCATGGGGGAAAGGTAGCAG
>CBFGVC010000309.1:0-1584 GCA_965652255.1 uncultured Fibrobacteria bacterium
TGTCCTTGGCGATGGCCCGCACCTTGTCGAAGGCTTCCCGATCGCCTTTCTTGGCACCCAGCCAGGCGTGGTATTCGCGGTGCGCGGGTTCCCACTTCCCTTGCTGGGCGTGCAGGTCCGCCAGCATTTCAAGGTGCTCGGCCGATTTGCGGGCCAGCCCTTCGAGATGGGCCTCGAAGCGGCCCAGGGAGGCGAAGTCGCCTTTCATCCAGTACTCGCGCACCAGATAGGTCTTGCCCTGATCGTAGTCGGGATAGGTTTTGACCAAGGCCTCCAAATCTTCGGTGTCGCCTCCGCGCAGGTAATGGATTTCGGCCCATTGGATGCGGTGTTCGCGCCGCGCGTCCGGACGCGCGGTGAGCAGGCGCAGGGCTTCGGTGAGGGCGGTGGTGTCCTTGGCCTTCTCGGCGGCAAGGCGATAGGCGGCCATGGCTTCCGCGTCGTCCGGGTTGCGGAGGCACCACAGCGAGTAGAGGCGCAGCGCTTCCTTGGCATCCCCGGCCCTTTCCTTGTCCCTCGCCAATTGCAGCGGGAAGGCCCCGCGTCCGAAATCCTCCGAGACGATGCGTTCGAGGATTTCGGTTTTCTCGCGCTCGCGTCCCTGGCGGGCGTACAAGTCCTTCAACTGCACCATCACGCCGACATCCCGCGGGTCGCGTTTCAATCGCCTTTCGAGCAGGGTACGGGCCTTATCGAGATTGCCGACGCGCAGGTAAGCCAGGGAGGCGAGGGTATCCTCCGCCAAGGCATTGGGATCGCTGCGCTCCAAGGCCTCGTATTCGCGCGCCGCCGTCGCGGCGTCTCCGGACAGGTAGGCGGCCTTGGCCAGCTTGCGCAGCAAACCGGGCGATGCGTCTTTTTGCCGCAGGAATTTCAAGACCTCCACATTGACGCGCAGGGCGCTGTCGGTTTGCAGCGCCCCGGCGTAAAGGCGCGCCACCTGGAGGTTGCCGCGGTTGAGTTGCCAAGCCTTGGCCAGGGCTTCGGAGGCGTTTTCCCGGCCCAGCTTGAGCAGGGCCTCGCCGTACAAATGCCAAAAGCGGGCGTCGCGGGGAAACTCGCCTTGAATGCGCGAGAAAATCTCCACGGCCTTACCGGGTTCCTCTTGGCTCATATAGAGGAAAGCGATATCCCGCTCATGCACCGCTCCTCCTTCTTTCTCAATTCGGGACAGTCGATCCAATGCGCCGAGATAGGCGCTTTCGCGCCCTTTGCGGCCCTGCGCCAACGTGCGGAGGAAGCGGAACCCCTCGGCGTCCTCGGGTCGGCTGCGCGTCCACGCCTCGGCATGATCCAGCGCGCGCGCCGTGTCGCCGGCCGCCGCCTCCAGCTTGGCGAGGGTGAACAGCCAAGTGGGATCGCCGGGGTCGAGGCGAAGCAAATCCTGGATGGCGGCCTTCTGTTTTTCCCCGCTTTGGCGCGTCTCCACCGCCGCTTCGGCGCGGATGCGCGCCACGTCCAAATCCTGCGGGTGCTTGGGCATGTACAGATCGGCCAGCGAGCCGGCCAGGCGCAGATCCTTGACGGCGTAAGCGTCGAGGACGGCGTGGCGCATGTCGGCCAGCGCGTCGGGAGCCGTGCGCA
>CBFGVC010000310.1:0-1581 GCA_965652255.1 uncultured Fibrobacteria bacterium
AAATTGCATGTCCTCGTCTGCACGAACGCGCGGCACGACGGAACGCCCTCGTGCGGCGACTCGGGCGAGGCGCAGCGCGTGTTCGAGAACTTGAAGGCGCGCCTCAAGGAGGCGAAGCTGCCGGTGCGCGTGTCGCGAACCGGATGCCTCGGTCCTTGCGCCCAAGGCCCAAACGTGATGTGCTATTCGAAGGAGGGCGCTCCCGGTGTTTGGCTGCAAGGGGTGGGGGAGGGCGACCTGCCGGCCCTCGAGGCGCGGGTGCGGGAGCTGCTGGGGTAGGCGCCGTTCGCGGGCGGAAAACGTTTTCCGGGCTTCGCGTCCCGGACGAACAAGGGCTCGACTATATTAATCCCGTGATGTTTTCGAACAAAATCAGGAAATCCGGGATGGGGGCGTCTTTCGCAGGCGCGGTCCTCCTCGGGATTTCGCTGCAGGCCTGCCTCACGGGCGGCGGTTCCTCCGGATCCGATCCTGTCGACCACGTCGCCCGGGGCGACGCGCACTACCGCGCGGGCCGCTTCGCCGAGGCCATGGCGGCCTACGACAAGGCGCTGCTTCAGGACAGCACCCGTTCGTTGGCCTACTACGGATACGCCAAGGCGATCCTCGCCCTGCATGGCGTCGATCAGGGCGCGATAGTCGCCGATATGCAGGCGACAAGCGACGATCCGACGACATTCGCGTTTCTCGACCATCCCGACGACGTCCTGACCCGCCGCCTCCAGGGCGGCGGCGGCGCCAGGCGCATGCTGCACCGCCTCGTGGATCGCGACACGTTGACGCGCTGGTGGAAGTACGCCGACGACACCTTGACCGCCCAGGAGGCCGCCGATCCGCTGTACCACGCGCGTCGCGCGTTCATGGCCGATTACTTCGCCAAGGCGGAGTCGGGAGAGCCCGGTTACCGCGGCCGCCACAAATTTCCCCTGTCCGACTTCCGGATCGGGCGCGAGGCCTTCCTCACGGACCTGACCCTGCTGGACCTGATGTACACCATCACCCGTCTCTACGACCTGGACCGCAACGATACCATCGATGCGCGGGATTCGCTGATGAAGAAGCTCAAGTTCGGCGGCTCGGGCGGGATCTCGATCGACAGCCTCGAAGGCGACAGCTCGGCCGCGGCCGAGTTGAACAACCTGATCGCCGGCATGCGGGACGGGCTTTTGAGCACGTCCGAGCTCCTGAAGCTGATCCAACCCGGGGACTCCGGCCCAGGGGGAGGGGGCGACACCACGGGGAGCCTCGACTCCTCCATGGCGAACCTCAACGAGACGATCCTGTTCTACCAGTTCGGCGACAAGCTCGACAACGACGGCGACGGCTGCGTGGACGAGGAGCTCCTCGACGAGAAGGACAACGATGGCGACGGGTTCGTGGACGAGGACGCGCGGGTGATGCGCGCCGATTCACGCGACAACGACCGCGACGGCGTGGTGGACGGGGCGGGGGAGGATACGGTCGGCACGGCGGTCAATGCGGCGAAGCCTTGGCTGCTGGGCTTCGTGAACGCCTACCTCGCCGCGAATCCCGATTCGTTGTTCGTGAAGGTCCGCAAGAACGACGCGAACATGGCGCTTC
>CBFGVC010000311.1:0-1578 GCA_965652255.1 uncultured Fibrobacteria bacterium
GGATCTTCGCATGACATCCGGAACGTTGGTGGACATGACCGTCGAAAAGGGAAAGCTCGTCCTCGCGCCCCAACAGGAACCCGAGTTCACGCTCGAGGAACTGATGAAGGACGTGACGAGACGGAACCTGCACACCGAAGTCGATTGGGGCACGCCCATGGGACGGGAGGCCTGGTGAGCTCCTATTACCCCCGTCGCGGCGACGTGATGTGGATCACGTTGAATCCCCAGGCCGGACACGAACAGTCAGGGCATCGACCCGCGCTGGTGCTTTCGCCCGAGGCCTACAACCGCAAGACGGGTCTGGCGATCCTGTGCCCCATCACGAGTCGCGCGAAGGGGTATCCTTTCGAGGTCGCGCTTCCATCCGGGTTCAAGGTTTCGGGCGTGGCGCTGGCGGATCAGGTCCGCAGCATGGATTGGCGCGCCCGCGGCGCGAAGCTTGCAGCCGTGGCGCCGGAGGGCGTGGTGCGGGAGGTGTCGGCGAAGTTGAGGGTATTGACGGGGTGAGACGGAGGAAAATCAGAAATATGAAATCGGAAATATGAAAGTAGCGTGGGAACAACTTCGGGACAGGCCGCTTTCATCTTCTTTCATATTTCATATTTCTGATTTCATATTTTCCCCACCATGATCCTCCTCGCCACCCTTACCGTTCATCCCGACCGCGTCGAGGCCTTTCTCGCCTACGAGCGCAAGGCCGCGCGCATCATGGAAAAACACGGCGGCAGGATCGAGAAGGTGATCGCGCTTGATCCCGATCCGGAGGACATCTTTTACCGGGAGACGCACGTGGTGAGCTTTCCCGATGAGGCCGCCTTGGCGGCCTACCGGAACGATCCGGAGTTCACGGCGCTGGCGAAGGAGCGGGAGGCGTGCATCCTCGCGACGGCGATCAGGAGGGGGATGGAAGCCGCCGGGTATCACGGGGGGTAGCAGGTGACTTACGACGGAACCCCAAAGAAGCCGATGTGACGCGAGCCTCCCGTCTCCCTCATTCAGGTTTCATGTTTCAAAATTCCGGCTAACCCACCCCCATCACCACCCACCCGACGACTCCCGCGGCCAGGCAGTAGAACAGCATCGGCAAGAACGTCAGCCGCAAGATGCTCCCCTCGCGCCCAGACAGCCCGGTCACCGCCGCCACCGCCACCACGTTCAGCACGCTGATCATGTTCCCCGCCGCCGCGCCCACCTGCTGCAACGCAAGGCCGAGCTGGACGGGAATTCCCGCGCCGCGCGCAGCGTCGAGCTGAAGGCCCGCGAACATCAGGTTCCCGAACGTCGCGCTCCCCGAGAGAAACGAACCCAACGCGCCCACGAAGGGCGCCGCCATCACCCATCCCGCCCCCGTGATCTCCGTCGCGCGTTCGGCGAGGAAAAGCGGCATCGACACCAGCCCCGCATCGTTCACTCCCGAATGCACGAAGATGCGCGCCATGGGAAGCGCCGCGCCCAAGGCGAGCGCGGCGGGCAAAAGGCGCGAGCCCGTTTCGCGCGCGACCGACCGCAGCGCCGATGCACCCACGCGAAAGCGCCAAGCCGCCAGCGCGGTCACCACGAGGAACACGGTGCCCG
>CBFGVC010000312.1:0-1561 GCA_965652255.1 uncultured Fibrobacteria bacterium
CCGAGGATCGTTCCGCCCTGCAGGACGACGGCACGCTCAGGCGCGCGCCTTGGTCGACGCCGTTGCGGGATTACAAGGAGTTCGAGGGGCGGCGCATCGCGTCGCGGGGAGAGGCGATCTACCACTATCCTGAAGGGGACTTCAGCTACGGCACGTTCACCGTGCGCTCCGTCCGATACAACCTGGAAACGGCGGAGCGATGAACGCGTTCGCGAGGTTGTCGCTCGGCGCGCTGCTGGCCTTCCTGGCCCTGAACGCTTTGGGGGGCGGCCTCTATGGCCTCATGGGCGCAAGCGGGGTTCCGACGGAATGGCTCGCCGGGAGCCCCTTCCGGAATTATTTCATTCCGAGCCTTTTTCTGTTCGTCGTCGTGGGCGGCACGTGCGCGGTTTCGGGGTGGGCGGTTCTTCGCGGTCGGCCCTTCGCCCGGCCCCTGGCGTCGGCCGCCGGGATACTTCTCGTCGCATGGATCGCGGCGCAGGTGTTTTTCATCGGCTACGTTTCGTGGCTGCAGCCCGCCGTCGCAATGGCGGGCGTCGCGGTCCTCTTTCTCGCGCGGTCGCTTCCGCGCGCCGGGGGAAGCGCGCCTTGACGGAAGATCGCGCTCCCCGTCCCCGGATCCTGCGCGGGATCGACGCGCTGCTCAAGCTCGTGCTCGTCGCGGAGCTCGCCTTCGCGCTCTGGAACGCCGCCTGGCTCGCGGCGGCGGCGGTGCTCGGCATCCTCGCGGTGACCTTGCTGCCATTCCTCCTGCGTCGCCGCTTCCGCTTCGTGCTGCCCTACGAGCTGGAGATCCTGGCGATCGTGTTCGCCTTCGCGGCCTTGTTCCTGGGCGAGGTGCGAGGCTATTACACGCAATATCCATGGTGGGATTCGGCGTTGCACGCCACCTCGGGCCTTCTCCTGGGAATGTTCGGGTTCCTGCTCATCCACGCGATGAACGAGAGCGACCGGATCGACATGCACCTGCGCCCGGGCCTCGTGGCGTTCTTCTCGTTCCTGTTCGCGCTGGGGGTGGGGACGACGTGGGAGATCTTCGAGTTCGCGATGGACTCGTTGGCGGGAACGAACATGCAGAAGCCCATGTGGGGCGATCCTTCGGGCCTCACCGACACGATGTGGGACCTCATCATGGACGCGCTGGGCGCGCTGGTGATCTCGGTGCTGGGTTACGCGTACCTCAAGAGTCCCGCGCGGGACTCTTTCCTCGAGAAGTGGATCCTGGAGTTCATCCGGCACAACCCGGGATTTTTCCCGAGGCGGAAGTAAGGGGTTGCGGACACGGGATCAATAAGCATGTTTACGGAAGTGTCCGTGCACCGTCATCTCCGCGCCTTGCGCCCCGCCGTGGCCGGGAGCGCGCTCTCCCTCATGTCATGCCTGGGCGGCAATGTCTCCGAGACCGATCGGGGGCCCGGGGTCTTTCGCATTCCGGTGGTGGTTCACGTGATTCACCATGGAGAGCCCGAGGGAACCGGGGCGAACATTTCGACGCCGCGCGTCCTTCGCCAGATCGAAATCCTGAACGAGGACTACCGTCGCAGGGCCGGAACCCGCGGCC
>CBFGVC010000313.1:0-1555 GCA_965652255.1 uncultured Fibrobacteria bacterium
CGCGGAGCCTGTACAGACCGGGTACATCCTTAACAGGTGTTCGGGGACATCGTTTACACGTTGGGCGATGCCTTGGACCACCTGCGACGTGATGAAACTCAAACGTGATTTCGTGGAACTCGCCGGGCGGGAGGGTTCGAACGTGCGCGAGCTTTGCCGCCGCTTCGGGATCAGCGCGCCCACCGGCTACAAGTGGCTGGCACGCCACCGCGAGCACGGACCCGCCGGCCTGGAGGAACGCCCGCGCGTCCCGCTGGAAAGCCCCGGCCGGACCCCCGCGGAAATGGAAGTCCGGATCGTGGCCGCGCGCCAGGCCCACCCGGCGTGGGGCGGACGCAAGATCAAGCGCTGGCTGGAGGACCGCGGCGTGGGGAAAGTCCCGTCCGCCAGCACGGTCACCGGCATCCTGCGACGCCACGGCCTGTTGGAACGCCCCGCCGGCCCCTCCGGCACGGGATGGCGGCGCTTCGAGCGCGCCGCCGCCAACGAACTCTGGCAGATGGACTTCAAGGGCTGGATCCGCACCCGCGACGGCGGCCCCTGCCATCCCTTGACCGTGCTCGACGACCACAGCCGCTTCAACCTCCTGCTGGAAGCCTGCGGCGGGGAGACCGGCGGCGAGGTGCGGCCGCTGCTTGAGCGGGCCTTCGCCATCCACGGCCTGCCGGCTGCCATCCTTTGCGACAACGGCAAGCCGTGGGGCGACAGCGCGGGCCACTTCACGAAGTTCGAGGCCTGGCTGGTGAGGATGGGCGTGAAGGTCTATCACGGCCGTCCGCGCCATCCCCAGACCCAGGGCAAGGAAGAGCGCTTCCACCGCACGCTCAAGGCCGAGGTGCTGTCGCGCACGACCGAGTGGCGCGACCTCTCGCACTGCCGGGAAAGCTTCGGCGCGTGGCGGGAGATCTACAACCACGAGCGGCCGCACGAGGCGCTGGGCGGAGCGGTGCCGGCGAGCCGCTACCGGGTCTCCGGGCGCGCCATGCCGGAGCGCCTGCCCGTGCCCGGCGAGTGGTATGGCGGGGACGATGTGGTGAAGAAAGTCGGCTCGAAGGGAGCCGTCTTCTTGCGCGGCGTGCTGTGGACCATCGGCGAGGCCTTCAGCGGCGAGGAGATCGCGCTGCGCGAGGCTGCGGAAGGGCGCCTCGAAGTCTACTACTGCTGGAAAAAGCTCGGGGCGATCGACCCCGTGGCGCACCGGGACGCAGGCGCGGGAAGCTGCGGGACCCTCACAGAACGAACCACCAACCGGCTGTCCGAATGTGTAAAGGATGTCCCCGAACAGGTGTAAACCATGTCCCCGGTCTTTACAACCTGCTCGGCCCGCCGGGCCATGAAACTCACATCCACCATCGCCCTGATCGTCGCGTCGGCCCTTTGCGGGCTTTCGTCCTGCGACCGCTCCGATCCCGACCAGAATCGCGAGAACCAGCGCGACACGACGCCGAGGACGACACCCGCGCCGCTGCCGGACACAAATCCGCCCGCCGGAGACACGCCAGGAACCAACACCCCACCTCCGCCTTGACCCGTCAGGAAAGGGCCCTTGCATCCT
>CBFGVC010000314.1:0-1553 GCA_965652255.1 uncultured Fibrobacteria bacterium
CCGAGAAGGCGGCCGCCATCTGCGGATGGGACTTGGCCTGGGAGGGCGAGGGCGTGGCCGAGAAGGGCCGCGACCGCAAGTCGGGGAAGCTGCTCGTCGAGATCGATCCCAAGTTCTTTCGCCCGGCAGAGGTGGATCTGCTCATCGGCGATCCGTCGAAGGCGATGAAAAAGCTCGGCTGGAAGCCCAAGGTGAAGTTCGAGGGGCTCGTCGAGATGATGATGAAGGCGGACCTGAAGGAGCAGGGGATCAACTGAAATCGGAAATCGGAAATTGGAAATATGAAGGGAGCGCCCTCGCGCCAGAGGTCATCCCCCCTTGCCTTCGTGTTTTTTCCGATTTCTGATTTCCGATTTCCGATTTCCGATTTTTTCTCCATGCGCCTCCTCCTCATCGGCCCCTACCCGTTCCGCAACAACGGCATGAGCGACTTCATCGCCCAGTACAAGGGCGAACTGGAGCGCCGGGGACACGAGGTCGTCACCGAGCCGATGTACTTCTGGCGCGACAAGCGCACGCTGTTCCGCTGGCTCGCGCTGCGCTCGCGCCTGCGCGAGGGCTGGGACGCGGTCGTCGTCCAGCACACGCCCACCGCCTCCGGGCCCCTGCTTCCGCTGTTCTTGCGCGCCGCGCGGCGCGCGGGCGTGCCGACCGTCGTGGTGGCGCACGAGATGCCCTCCGTGTACGCCAAGCACCTCCCGCGCGCATTGCGACCTGTTTACCACGCCTACGAGCGCGCAGTGATGTCGCTGGCCGCGGCGCGCGTGGTGCAGGCGGATTTGTACAGGGAGGAGCTGCGCAGAATCGGGGTGAAGGAAACCCTCACGGTGATTCCCGTGCCGGCGTATGCTTCCCGCTTTCCCGTGCCGCCCCTCGATGGCGAACGTCCCTATTGGGGTTATTACGGGATGATCAGCCCGAAGAAGGGCGTCGATCTCCTCCTCAAGGCGTACCAGAGCCGACCGCCGGGAGCTTACCCTCCCTTGCGGCTGCTCGGCGGACCCGCGCCCGGAAACGAGGCTTATGTCGAGTCGCTGAAGGTCGGGGTTTCCCCGGCGCATCGTCCCTTCGTCGACTTCCGCGGCTACGTTGAGGACGCGGCCTTGCCGGGCGAGCTTGCGCGCATGGCCCTCGTGATCCTGCCTTATCGCTGGGCCTCGCAAAGCGCCGTGCTCACCGAGGCCTTGCGCCACCACGCGCCTTACCTTGCCTCCGACCTCCCCTTCTTCGCCGACTTTCAGAAGCGTTACGGCTGCGGGCGCCTGTTTCGTTCCGGATCGGCGGAAGACCTGGCCCGCGCGCTCGATATCGCGGCGGCTTCCCCGGAGGGCGTCCCGGCTCGCGCCTTCGACGCCGTGCTGGAAGACTTGAGCCTGGACCGTTGCGTCGACAAGCTCCTGGGCGTGGTCCGGGAGGCGTTGGCGAGGGCCTCGGGGGTCCCCAGAATCGCCTTCTGGTTGAGGGCGAGGACCTTCACCTCGTGCCGGCCGGCCAGTTCCCGCAGGAGGTTGTGGCTCCGTTGGAGCGCCCCTCCCTGGGGGGGCCAGGGGACG
>CBFGVC010000315.1:0-1541 GCA_965652255.1 uncultured Fibrobacteria bacterium
CTTGTGGTCGATCTTGCCCAGCTTCTTGAGGGCGATGTCGGACTCGAACTCGTCGACATTCACCCGCCACTCGGCGGGAAGCTTGTCGCTCAGGCGCTCTTTCCAGATCCTGGCGGCGTCGCTGGTGTAGAGTTCTTGCTTGGCGGTCATAAGGACCTCCCGGTTTAAATCCTAGTAGGTTGAAAGGTTAATAGCTTACAAAGGAAACGGCAAGCGGCGAAATCATTGATTTTCTTGGAGATATTCGCGAAATCTTCAGGGACTTAATCCATACAGATTATATAGGGTATTTTGGTGGGCACGCTTTCGCGGGCAACGGATCGTCCGGGGTCGTTCCCGGTCATCCGGGTTTCCGGCGGGGATTGTTCCTGTCCCGCGTCCAGTTCTTCGGGTTGTCGGCGATGTACCGCCGGATCCTGTCGAGCGACCGTTGGTGGCGGATGATGTGTTCGAAATAATCCCGTTGCGAAACGCGGGTGCCGAGCGACGACAATCCGTTTTTTCGCATCATTCGCGTCACCGCCGATTTGTAGGTCCGAATGATTGCCCCCAATGACCCGGGAATCACGCGCGCCGGCACGGGAATAATCGTACCCGGGCAACCGGATGGACCGGCGATGGTGAAAACGGGGATCGAAGGGCATCCCGAACAAGATGCGAGATGCCTGGAAAATCGACCGTGATCCCGGTCACGCGTGAAACGCATGAATTTCCGTATGAATCCGAACAGGCGTGACGCCGGTCACGCACGCTCTTCCGGCCGCGCAGGATCCCGAACGACCCTGCGTCGGCGAAGGAGCCCCCTAAAAAATCTTGCGGATCACCCGCCCCAGCAGCACGATGCCGACGAAGGCGGCCGCGGCGACGGCCAACGGAAGCGCCAACCAGAAGGCGAGCTTGAGCACGAGCACGAACAGGGGAAGCAGGATCGCGCAGAGCAGCACGACCCCGCAGCCGACCGCGAAATCTCCCGCCACGCGACTCTTGTCCATGGGCCCTCCCCGTGAAAACCTAGGGTACGACAGCGGGCGAGACCCGCACCACCGTGCCCGCGTTGCTCTCGGCGTCGGGGTAATAGGCCACCTCCTCGAGCGTTCCCGCCGCCGTGTCGACGAACAGGCGGAAGCGCCGCTGCGGCAGCCCGCCCGCCGGGTTTATTTCCACCTGGATGCGGGGCCCGCCATGGGAATCCGTGACGAACAGGCGGTCGTACACGCCCATGTAGGTCGAAGGCTCGAACACGAGGCCGCTGTCGAAGTCGATGCCCCCGTTCGCGCCGATGGCCAAGGTCCCGCGCGCATGCGCGCCGGCCAGCACGGAATCGACGACGTAGGTTCCGGAGTATGCCCAGACCAGGGAGGCGTCCGTCTCGGATTTTTCCGTGTCCTTGCCGCTGTCTGTGGTGCAAGCCGTGAGGAACAAGCCGAGGAACAGGGCGGGCAGCGAAAGCATTCTGAACGTCATCTAGGCTCCTTGCGGATAAATTTGGACGTCCCGAAGATACCAAACTTCCCGGCGCTCATCCCGCGGAAACGGCCGCC
>CBFGVC010000316.1:0-1541 GCA_965652255.1 uncultured Fibrobacteria bacterium
AGAAGGTGGGGATCCACGACGACTTCTTCATGCTCGGCGGGCATTCGCTCAAGGCGGTGATGCTGGTTTCGCGGATCCGCAAGGAGCTCGAGGTGGAGATTCCCCTGCGCGAGCTGTTCGAGAATCCCACAATTGCGGCTCTGGGCACGCTCCTGTCCGCGAAGGCTCGCTCGGCGTACGAGGCGCTGGTCCGCGTCGATGGGCGCGAGCACTACCCTGCGAGTTCTCAGCAGCGTCGCCTGTACGCGCTGCAGCAGTTGGATCCGGCGGGTACCGCCTACAACATGCCGGGCGCCTACGAGCTTGGCGAGGGGCTTGATCTGGATAGGCTTGGCTCTGCGGTCGGGGCGGTTGTCGCCCGCCACGAGTCCCTGCGCACGCGCTTCGCGCTGGAGCGGGGAGAGGTGGTCCAGATTGTCGAGGACTCCGTTTCGCTGGAGCTCGAGGTCGAGGAGATCGGCGAGGCCGAGGGCCTTGCCGACAGCATGTCGCGGTTCGTTCGCGCCTTCGACCTTGGCGTCGCTCCGCTTCTGCGGGCGAAGGTCCTTCGGCGCGCAGGCGGGGAGAGCGTCCTGCTTGCCGACATGCACCATATCGTCTCGGACGGGATTTCGGGGGGTATCCTCGTCGGGGACGTGGCCCGCGCCTACGCGGGCGGTACCTTGGAGCCCTTGCCTCTTCAGTACCGCGACTACGCGGTCTGGCAGCAGGAGGGCCCCGGCCGCGATCTGATCGAGCGGCAGAAGGGGTACTGGCTTGGTCGGTTCGAAGGCGAGGTTCCGGTATTGGAGCTTCCGACCGACTTTCCCCGCCCCAAGCTGCGCGATTTCAGGGGCGGTCGACTCTCCTTTTCGCTGGCCGCGGAGGCTACCGCCGCCGCGCGCTCGCTTTGCCGCGACGGCGGCGCGACGCTTCACATGGCTCTGCTTGCGTGCTACGGCGCGGCTCTCTCTCGCTGGAGCGGCCAGGAGGACCTCGTGGTGGGCAACACGGCCTTCGGCCGCGACCACGCCGACCTTGAGGGGATCCTCGGCATGTTCGTCAACGCCCAGGCCTTGCGCCTTCGCCCGGAGGGTGGCAGGCGCTTCGGCGACTACCTGAGGGAAGTTCGCCAGCTTTGCCTCGATGCTCAAGAGAACCAGCAGTACCCCTTCGAGGAGCTGGTGGAGGCCCTGGACCTGGAGCGCGACATGGCTCGCAACCCGCTCTTCGACGTGATGCTCGTTGTCCAGAACTTCGGGCGGGGGGGCTCCGGCGGCGATCTTGGCGGGCTGATGCGTCCTTTGGCGAGGGAGAATCCTACCTCCAAGTTCGACCTGACGCTTACGGCGTCCGAGTCGCAGGACCAGATTTTGCTCAGCTTCGAGTACGCGACGAGCCTCTACCGGGAAGAGACGATCGCCCGCCTGGCCGGACACTTCAGTCGGATCGTCGAGTCGGTGTCTTCGGATCCGCGGCGGAAGCTCTCGGATATCGATATCTTGGGTGCGGCCGAGCGCGAGCAGTTGCTTGTGGGGTTCAACGACACCGCCGCGGAGTAC
>CBFGVC010000317.1:0-1540 GCA_965652255.1 uncultured Fibrobacteria bacterium
GTCTCACCAGAGCAGCCGATCTTTTCGGCAATAGACTGGATGGCAGCCCACTGCGGAGGTATTCTCAAAAGTTGTGGATCGCGTGACTTGATGGGATGAAAAAGGGCGGCGTATCCTTCCGCGTGAGCCCAACACACGAACACCCCGCTGGCAGGCGGGGGGAAGGAGACGCCACCCATGCTCAAGCTATCCACGGACACCTCCTCCGTGCAAGCGGGGGAGATGACGCTCACGCTCGACGAAATCGCCCGGGAGGGGGCCAGGCGCATGCTTCAGGCGGCGCTCGAGGCCGAAGTGGCCGCCTACCTGGAGCGATTCCGGGGCGAGAGAGACGAACGGGGCCACGCGCTGGTGGTTCGCAACGGGAAGGCCCGGCCTCGCCGAGTCACGCTCGGGGCGGGAACGGTCGAGATTGCGGCTCCCCGGGTCAACGACCGGCGCGTAAACGAGCGAGGAGAGCGACAGCGGTTTACGAGCGAGATCCTGCCGCCCTACATGCGCCGTAGCCCCAAAGTGGCCGAGGTGCTGCCGGTGCTCTATCTGCGCGGCCTCAGCACGGGGGACTTCAAGGAGGCGCTTCCCGCCTTGCTCGGGGAGGACGCCGCGGGGCTTAGCCCCAGCGCGATCAGCCGGCTCCTGGCCGTCTGGGAAGAGGAGTACCGCTCGTTCCGCCAGCGTGATCTCTCGGATCGGGATTACGTCTACGTCTGGGTGGACGGGGTGCATTTCCGGATCCGGCTCGAAGAGGACCGGCTGTGTGCGCTGGTGGTGATCGGAGCTCGGCCCGACGGCACCAAGGAACTGATCGCCATCGAAGACGGCTACCGCGAGAGTACCGAGAGCTGGGCCGCGCTGCTGAGAGACCTCAAGCGGCGGGGCATGAGGGCTCCGGTGCTGGCGGTCGGAGACGGGGCGCTGGGATTTTGGGCGGCGGTGCGCGACGTGTGGCCAGAGACTCGCGAGCAGCGCTGCTGGGTGCACCGCCTCGCCAACGTGCTTGATAAGCTGCCGAAGCGGCTCCAGCCCAGGGCCAAAGAGGCGCTGCGCGAGATCATGAATGCCGAGAGCCGGAAGACGGCCGAGAAGGGGATCGCCGACTTCGCCGAGGAATACGGGGCCAAGTACCCGAAGGCGCTCGAGTCGCTCACGAGGGATCAGGACAAGCTGCTCTCTTTCTTCGACTTCCCCGCGGAGCATTGGAAGCATCTGAGGACCACGAATCCAATCGAGAGCGCCTTTGCCACCGTGCGGCTCCGGCAGCGGGTGACCAAGGGAGCGGGGTCGAGAAAGCGGGGACTCGTCTTCGCCTACAAGCTGCTGGACATGGCGGGCCAGCGCTGGCGCAGGCTCGACGGCGCCCAGCTCCTCCCCCTGGTGCGAGCGGGGGTGAAGTTCAACGACGGCATCATGCAGGAGCGGCAAGATCAAGACGTGCGGAAGGAGGCCGCCTGATCACCCTCGATCCACAACATTTGACAATAGCTCCGCGACAGCGGCAGGATGCATGGGCGGCGCAGTGTTTGGGGCGGCAGGGCTCAGG
>CBFGVC010000318.1:0-1525 GCA_965652255.1 uncultured Fibrobacteria bacterium
AAGAAGGTGGCGGTATCGTCCTCGCGGACGAGGGATTCCCACAAGCCGGTCGGGCAAATCACGCCGCTTCGTGATGCTCGGTGTCGTCCGGCTTTTCGCGAAAGACGCGGAGGACAATGCGCCCGACGGCCACGAGCACGCCGATGAAGGTGAGGATTCCGATGATCTTGAGCCAGTTGACGCCCTTCCCGGGCGTGGTTGCCGTCTTGTCCATGATGAACCATCCGTGTACGCGATCCAGTACCCTGCGCGAACCGTCCCGGAATGCCGGGGCAATAAATCCGCGCCCTCCGTCCATGAATATACACCTTGCGAAAGGGGCCGTCCCGGCCCCCGCGCGACTTTCATTCTTTGATAACGATCCCGGTAAGGGTCAGGATTCCGAAGCCCCGAAGGCGCGCCCGTCCTCCGGCTCCGAAGGGGAGCCGAGCATCTCCAGCTGGTTCCGGAGCATGCCGCGGACGCGCGCGACGAAGCGCGCCTTTTCGTCCTCGAGCGCTTGCAGCTCCGCGCGCAGCGCGGCGAGGCGCGCCCGGCCCTCGGCCTCTTCGCCCGATGCGCGCGAGCGGGCCTCGTCGATGAGGCGGGAGGCCTCGAGCTCGGCGGTGCGGCGCTTTTCCTCCATGGCCTGCTGCAGCGTGACCGCGGCGTCCTGGAGGGTTTTCTCGGTCAGGCGATAACGCTCGATCTGTTCCTCGGCCGTCTTCAGCCGCTCGGAGAGCGAGGCGCTGCGACGGGCCGCCTCCTCGAACTCGCGCGCCAGGGCGTCGAGCAGGGCGCGCACCTCGTCGCGATCGTAGCCGCGCCAGGCGCGGGTGAACTCGTGCTTGCGGATGTCAAGGGGATTGATCATGCGGGGAAAGGTACGAAGAAAAAGGGGGGGACTCCCCGGGGTTGCTGCCTGTCCGGCCCGGGAAAACGCGAATTTTAATGGAACAATGCAACAATAGAACAATGCAGCAATGGGGCAATGGGGCAATGGGGCGCTGGTTGACTGGGGAGGTGAGGACCCGTGGGTTCATTGCTGCATTGTTGCATTGTGCAGGGAACGGTCTCCGAAGCATCCCGAACCAGCGAAGGATTGGCCAGAAAGTATCTTCGTCCCCGGAGGTACCCCCATGTCCCCTGTTTGGCGAAAAATCCTTGGAATCGTGCTCGGGTTGTGCGTGGCCATCACCGTCATCGCATTGGTGCAGGCGGTGGGGCACAAGCTGTGGCCGCTGCCCGAGGGCCTCGACGTGCGCGACAAGGCCGCGCTCGCCGAGGCGCTGAAGAACGCGCCCGTGGCGGCGCTGGCGTGGGTGGCCGGCACGTGGCTCCTGGGCACCCTGGCGGGCACGTACACGGCCCTGCGGGTCGCTCGCGACGCGTTCGCGACCTGGCCGGCGCTCACGGTGGAGGGGGTGCTGCTCGGGATGGGGCTTCTCAACCTGATGGCGATCCCGCACCCGGGCTGGTTCTGGGTCGCCGGGCTCGCGAGCTTCCCGCTCGGCGCCTTCGCGGGAATCAGGCTGGCGAGGCGAAC